>NZ_LVJN01000015.1:329394-658789 GCF_002109495.1 Magnetofaba australis IT-1 | reverse complement strand
AGAAGCGGAGATTTACGGTCTGAGCAGAAGGTAGGCTATGTGCGCCGTCACCTGGTCGAGAAGGTGGTTCTCTCGGATCTGTGCGACGAGGCGGGCATTCAGCCCAGCCAGTACTATCGCTGGCAAAAGGCTTTGTTTGAGAACGGCGAAGCGGCCTTGTCTGACAAACGCGGCCAAAAGGCTTGTGACCGACAGATTGCCGAACTAGAAGCGAAGTTGGCAACCAAAAATGAAGTTATGTCCGAGCTTCTTGAGGCGCATGTTGCGCTAAAAAAAGTACTTGGGGTGAGCTGAACGGCTGCTGGGTGGAGCCGGACATACGGGATTCGGTGGTGGATTTCGTGGCGTTTTGGTCAGACAAGAGCGAAATCGACACGAGCCGAATTATCAACTGGATAGGCGTGCAAAGGGGCAAGTTCTATTCATGGCGCAAGCGCTATGGAATGGTTAACGACCACAATGGCCGTATTCCCCGAGATTTTTGGCTGGACGATTGGGAAAGGGAAGCGATTGTCGCCTTTTTCCATGAACATCCGTCAGAGGGCTATCGGCGCCTGACCTACATGATGCTGGATGCAGGCGTGGTGGCGGTCAGCCCCTCTTCAGTGCTGCGTGTGCTCAGAACTGCCGGGCTGATGCGTCGTTGGAGCCCACCGCCCTCGCAGAAGGGCACAGGGTTCAAACAGCCTTCGGAACCGCATAAACACTGGCATGTGGACATCTCCTATCTGAATATCCAGGGGACGTTCTACTATCTGTGCAGTGTCCTGGATGGATGTAGCAGGTTTTATCCTCCACTGGGGAGATTCGTGAGTCGATGAAGGAAGATGAGGTTGAAGTGGTCCTGCTCCGAGCTCAGGAGGCCTATCCGGAAGCTAAGCCGCGGCTGATCTCAGACAATGGGCCGCAGTTCGTTGCCAACGATTTTAAGGCGTTCATCCGGGAATCCGGCATGACGCATGTGAGGACTTCGCCTTACTATCCGCAGAGCAACGGAAAGCTGGAGCGTTTTCACGGTAGTTTGAAGCGTGAGTGCATTCGGCCTCAGACGCCATTATCGCTGGAAGATGCCCAGCGGGTTGTGGGAAAGTACGTCGAGCATTACAACACCCGGCGGCTCCATAGCGCCATCGACTACGTCACCCCACAGGATCGCCTGGAAGGGCGGCATGTGCAGATCCTGGCCGAACGAGATCAAAAGCTTGAGGCGGCCAGAGAACGGCGTCGGACGACGTACCAAAAGCAGTCTTTTCAGCCATCCCAAAAAATGGCTGAAAAGGCGAACGGCTAACTGATATTTTGGCTTAGGCGGTTGTCATGTTTCCGCTGAACCAGCACAGACCCCGCACTGGCCAACCCGCACGCGGCGCTTACGGTCAGACGCCCAACAATCGTCGAGGAGAAGCACAAGGCTTGAATGCTAAGGACTTTGATCAGTGGCACAAAAACACTGGGTAGTGGCTCCGTTTAGCTGATTTTGTATAAAACTTGCATGGATTTGGCCATCGTTCTCACATGGATAGTGGAGAAAACAGATGGCCATGATTACCGTGCATTGCCCAGAATGTGGAAGCCAAAACGTTGTAAAGAATGGCAAACAGTCCAATGGGAAGCCGCGCTTCCGCTGCGACAATCCAGACTGTAAACGCCGCTATTTCCAAACGACCTACACCCACAAAGGGCGTCAACCAGAGGTAAAACGTCAAATCCTTGAGATGACTCTTAACGGCGCTGGGATTCGTGACACCTCTCGCGTCCTGGGTGTCGGGCGCAACACCATCACCCGAGAGATAAAAAAACACCGGAATCTCACAGGTGAATCTTCCACTTCTGGCTGAACTGGCTTCCGATACGCCGGTCGACGTGGTTCGGGTTGATCAAGCAGAAGCTGATGAAATGTGGTCCTATGTCGGCAGCAAGGCCAACCCTCGATGGATTTGGCATGCCATCGAACGCCAGTCAGGCCGCGTCCTGGCATATGTCTTCGGAACTCGGAAAGATGCTGTGCTCAAAGAGCTGCGTAAACTGCTGGAGCCTTTTGGCATCGCCAACCTGTTTACCGATGATTGGGGCGCTTACCATCGCGTCCCATTGGCCCCAAATCATTTCGTGGGCAAGCGCAACACTCAGCGTATTGAGCGCAAGCATCTGACTTGGCGCACTCGCATCAAGCGACTGGCCAGAAAGACCATCTGCTTCTCCAAATGCGAGGTGATGCACGACACGGTCATTGGCCTGTTTATCAACCGCTACGAGTTTGGTCTGGAAATATAGTGATCAGCTAAACGGAGCCACTACCAAACACTGATAAGAGCAAAGGCGACAAAAAGAGTGGTGAGGGTAGCGAGCCAATGAATGTACAAAAACGGTTCCAAAATGTTTGGGAACAGCTTACAGGAAATTAAGAATAAAAGAGGAGCGTGATTTATTCATTTTCACGCTCCTCTATTCTCCGCACTCTAAATAAAACCGGGCGGAGAATTATCTCAGATATGAACACAGCGACCCAAATATCAAACACAGAATATGCTAGCACTGAGAAATCATGTGGCGAATCACCAATGCTAGTCATATATTGATCTAGACTGATCAAGGAATACATTCCGCCGTATACATAAACAAAATGAATCGATCTACTCAACACCCCTTTCAGATGGATAAGGTCACAAGACAGCACAGACTCTTTTTCATTAAAACAATGAAACAGCAAAGAAAATACCAAGACAGTCTTATTCCACCCATCAACCACAACATTAGAAAGAAAAACCAAAACAAGCATTGTGAAAAACACAAATAAATCAGAAGCATTAATCACTGAATAACCGAACAAAACAATAAAACAAACATAGGAAATAATAAGAAAATATGAAATTCTTGACATCACCTTAACTCCTCAGACCAATTTCATCTATTAGAAATCACAAAGATCACACCATTGAAAACGCAACCCTTTAAGGTTTTTCTTTGATAGCCTGCTCCCACCCTTGGCCAAATATTTCCTTTAACAAAATCGGGTAGTGGCTCCGTTTAGCTGATCACTATATTTCCAGACCAAACTCGTAGCGGTTGATAAACAGGCCAATGACCGTGTCGTGCATCACCTCGCATTTGGAGAAGCAGATGGTCTTTCTGGCCAGTCGCTTGATGCGAGTGCGCCAAGTCAGATGCTTGCGCTCAATACGCTGAGTGTTGCGCTTGCCCACGAAATGATTTGGGGCCAATGGGACGCGATGGTAAGCGCCCCAATCATCGGTAAACAGGTTGGCGATGCCAAAAGGCTCCAGCAGTTTACGCAGCTCTTTGAGCACAGCATCTTTCCGAGTTCCGAAGACATATGCCAGGACGCGGCCTGACTGGCGTTCGATGGCATGCCAAATCCATCGAGGGTTGGCCTTGCTGCCGACATAGGACCACATTTCATCAGCTTCTGCTTGATCAACCCGAACCACGTCGACCGGCGTATCGGAAGCCAGTTCAGCCAGAAGTGGAAGATTCACCTGTGAGATTCCGGTGTTTTTTTATCTCTCGGGTGATGGTGTTGCGCCCGACACCCAGGACGCGAGAGGTGTCACGAATCCCAGCGCCGTTAAGAGTCATCTCAAGGATTTGACGTTTTACCTCTGGTTGACGCCCTTTGTGGGTGTAGGTCGTTTGGAAATAGCGGCGTTTACAGTCTGGATTGTCGCAGCGGAAGCGCGGCTTCCCATTGGACTGTTTGCCATTCTTTACAACGTTTTGGCTTCCACATTCTGGGCAATGCACGGTAATCATGGCCATCTGTTTTCTCCACTATCCATGTGAGAACGATGGCCAAATCCATGCAAGTTTTATACAAAATCAGCTAAACGGAGCCACTACCCAAAATCGCCATTTCAGGATTTTCACCACGTTTTGAGAATTTCAGCGTCCCTCCAGCACGCAACTTTTTGTTCTGGATTTTCGCCAACGCCCATAATTTTCTCACAGCATGGATGTTGCCTATATCGATAGCAATGGTAAGTGGCGTTCCATGAAACTTGACACGTTCCTGATTGATATCCGCTCCTGCATCAACCAAAATCTGGATCGCCTGAGCGCTTTGAGCCATTTTTTTTGAGGATGCCGCCATATGGATGGGATAAAACCCATCAACGCCCTCATCCCACTCTTCTAAAATTGGCATTGCCATATCGACCCTTGCGCCATATTGCAACAAGGTTTCCATAACGTCTGTATTCGCTCTGGATGATGCGACAAGCAGTGGCGTGGCGCCTTTTCTGGTGCGACGGTTCGGCTCTGCTCCATTTTCTAATAAATACTGAACAATTTCTATTTGACCTTCTGAAGCTGCGATATCCATCAGAGATAAGTTGAACTTGTTGACCCCACCAATAGCGCTCTTATCTTCCTCCAAACATTTTGATAATTTATCCAAATCACCAGCTTTAATATAATCAAAGAGATCCTCTGACAGAAACCCTTGAGCATAAGAAGCGCCTAGTAAACTTAACAGAATAAATACGGATAGTGATATGCATAGCCACACACGGTCATAAATCATAGTTGTAAATCCATACCACCTGTGCCCTTAACAACGACTGAAAACAGAATACATTGAGCAGTTTTTTGATGCTACATAGCAGACATTTTTTCGCCAGCCCATCAGCAAGAAAAGTTAAATGGCTGACCTGGAGAGACGCCACCCCCTCATTCCCGGTCTTGCTACCAGGGCAAGGTGCGAGTCGGCAACAGCGATTATTTCCTAGTCAGGGCAGCCACGCTTAAAACCTATCACGGCAACCCATTCTGGCAAGAAAAAAGTTAATGCCACTACCGCTCCCGTACAGAACAATTTTCACATCATCCGCCAAGAGAACATCTTGATTTGAATTGTGGACCACTCGACCATTATTGCGACAGAATTACGCAACTCTCCGACGCCTGACATCACAGAGTCAACGTCGCGAAAAATGCAAGCCTCCAAATGAGTTATCCATGACCAATCGACTCACAACAATCCTTCTTATGCTCCTGTCTGTAGCCCTCCCGGGTTGCGCCGGACTTCAGACGAACCCGGATAGGAACTTATCCCCAGAAGCGCCGCACAGTGAAGCGGTCACGGTGGTGGGGCACGGCTGGCACACCGGCGTGGTGGTGGATCTGGCGCGGGTTGGTCACGATCAACTGGCCGCCGCACAGGATTTCGCTAATTTCCGCTATCTGGAGATCGGCTGGGGCGACGAGGGCTTCTACCGCGCGCCCAATAATGACATCACCGTGGGGTTGGCGGCGCGGGCGATCTTCCTGCCCACCCCCAGCGTGCTGCATCTGGTGGGGATCAACGCCCCGCCGCAGCGCGCCTTCTCCGCCAGCGACGTGCGCCGAGTTCCGTTGAGCAAAGCGGGGTTTGACGCCCTGTTGGCGTTTATTGACGGCATGTTTGACAAAGATGAGGCAGGCGAGCTGCGCTATCTGGGGCCAGGGCTCTACGGCTATGCGCGATTCTATCGCGCTCACGGCTCCTACACCTTCTTTCGCACCTGCAACACCTGGACACAGCAAGCGCTCAAAGCGGCGCAACTGCCGATCCATGACTACTGGGGCGCCACTTCGGAAAGCGTCCTGGAGCAGGTGGACGCCCTACCACAGCCGATTCAACTGCGCCCCTAACCTCACTATGGTAAATCGAAACCAAAACTGGACACTTCGCGCGAAACGAAAATGTGGAAAATCAGGACATTTATTGGCCCGATTTTCCGGGGTCTGGAGTCCGCGACCCCAGCGGGGTTTGGGGCAGAGCCCCAAGGTTTGGTCGTTGGGAGCTCGAGGGCAACCCCCTCGATATCTTTCATCGCCAAAATCGTCAATGTCCAATTTTGAATTCGACTGATTATATCATTGGCGCCTAAGCGCCAATAATTCTTAATCGCTTTATACAGCGCGCCCCGTTGCTTACGGGGCGCGCTTTTTTTTGCCGCCTTTCAGGCGATTTCATCCCCATCAGGAGAGTTCCATGTTTGATACCGACAACCACCAGGCCGAAGTTTATGGCCCGGACTTCCACCACGATAAGCGTCAGGCGATCTGGGATCACGACCGCCGCGTCTACGCCGCCTACTTGAAAGAGGTCGATCTTCAAGCCGGTCGTCGTCCGAAAAGGGGGCGCGACTATACCATGCAGGCGGTCTATGACCTGCTGCAGGAAGACCCCTCCCGCGTCGCTGGCGAACACGAAAACGGCGAACCGGACATCCGTCCCCGCAGCCGCCGATTTCTGGCGCAGATGGCCCATGAAATTCTCTACGCCGAACCCTACCCCGGCTATGAACCTTTCGAGGCGCTACATCTGGCTGAGCGCGCAGCTGAGCGCGCCGATGAGGAGATGCGTGAAGAGCGCCAATTTCGGGAGCCCGGACCGGAAGAGCGGGTGATCATTGCCATTGACGCCCCGCATCCTGGGCAGGATGAGTACGCTTCCGATGACTGCCAAGTGGCGGAAATGGATCCCGCCATAACCCCACGCAGAAAGCGCCCGCGTTTCGCCAATCGTTATCGTGAGTATTGATCCCACATGCGCTCAAACTGCGGCTGAGTTCCCCACGCGCATTCCGCCGCGCGATGACAGCCCTTTTCATCTGTTTCATCCCCCTGGATTGAGTTCCAGCAACTGTTGAGGAATGCCCATGTTTCGTCCCCGGACCTCCCAGGAGGCCGGCGGGGTGGCGCAGTTCGCCAGTATTCCCGCCCCCATTAAGGGTTGGAATGCGCGCGACTCCATCATCGCCATGTCTCCCGAACACGCCATTGAATTGATCAACTTTATCCCCCGTCCTGGTCGCCTGGAGTTGCGCCGAGGCTTTGTCAGCATGTGACCGGACTGCCCGATGCGGTGGAAACGCTCATGCCCCACGTGGCCGCAGATAACACCCGCGCCCTGCTGGCGGCCTCCAACGGCAATATCTATGACGTTACCAGCGCAGGAACGCTCTCCGCCCCCATCGCCAGCGGCTATCTCAACAGCCGTTTTCAAACCGCGCAGTTCAAGGATCGCCTGTTCGCCGTCAACGGCGCCGACGCCCCTGCCGTCTATGACGGCTCAACCTGGAGCGACGCCGGATTCAGCGGCACCGGCCTGGACGCCACCACCCTGGCCAGCGTGACCCTGCATCAGGCGCGGCTCTATTTTATCGAGGATGACAGCGGGCGCTTTTGGTACGCCGGACCCGGCTCCATCTCCGGCACGCTGAACAGTTTTGATCTCTCTCCGCTGGCGACCTCCGGCGGCGAGCTGATGGCCATGGGCAGTTGGAGCCGTGATGGCGGCAGCGGTCCGGATGATCTGGCGGTGTTTGTCATGTCCGGCGGCGACGTGCTGGTCTACTCCGGCTCCGACCCCGCCAGCGCCTCCACTTGGTCGCTGGTGGGAGTGTATCGCATTGGCCGACCCTTGGGACGGCGCTGTCTGGTCAAAACCGGCCCGGATCTGATCGTGCTGACCGAAGATGGCTACGTCAGCCTCTCGGCGGCGCTTTCAGAGGCGCGCTCCAGCGGCGGCTCGACGTCACCCTCGGACATCATCCGCAGCGCCGTCATGGAGAACGCGCGCGATAATCTCTACAGCTTCGGCTGGCAGGCGGTGCTCTACCCGCGTGACGGTCTGCTCATCATCAATGCGCCCTCCATGCGCAATCAGTATGAACAGCATGTTCTCTCTCTGGCTTCCGGAGCCTGGTGCCGCTTTGTGGGCATGCCCGCGCTGTGTTGGGCCGTCTCTGACGAAGGGCTCTACTTTGGCGATGGCGCCGGGGGGATCTATCAGGCCGACGAGGGGTATTTGGACGATGACTCCAATATTGAAGCTGAATGCCGCACCAGCTTTCAACCCATCGGCGAGCGCGGCATCAAACGCTTTTTAATGCTGCGCCCCATTCTGGCGGCGGAGAGCCCCATCACCTACACCCTGGGCTTCGATACCGACTTCTCCAATGCGGAAATCGGCTTTGAGCCCAACTATGGCGAAGTCGTTGGCGCCCTCTGGAATCTGGCGATCTGGGATGAAGAGGCCTGGGCCAACGCCATCACAGCGTTCACCGACTGGCACGTGATTCAGGGCCTCGGCGAAACCTTTTCCATCCGCATCAAAACATCCACTCGCGCTCAACCGGTGCGCATCATCGGCTTCGACCTGATGCATCAACCCGGCTTTGGGCTGTAAACAAGGAGAAAATCAATGGGTGGTTTTTTCGATACCATCGGTTCTGTTGTCGACAGCGTTTCCAATATATTCGGCGGTTCAGACTCCTCGCCAACAAAAGTGCATAGCGGCATCGACTTTCCAGATCCGCTTGCCATTGCTCAAGATCAAATCAATCTCAACAAAACCGCCATGACCGACGCCTGGAAATATGGCGCCGTGGCCATGGACAGTCCATGGGGGCAATCCTGGTTTGAGGGCGTCCCCGGCGCCAATGGCCAATATGCCGGGTGGAAGCACGTCATCGATCTGCCCAAGGATCAGGATGACGCCATCAAGAACCTGCAAGCCACGCAGAAACTGATGGGCATGACCGCCAACAACAAGGCGATGAATCTGCTGTTCCGCTCTCCCTCCTGGTACCAGGACCCCAATCAGCTTCCCACGACCTGGAAGGCGGACAAGCTGCAACCCGTGACCTCGGTGATGGATAGCTTGCCAGGCCTGGACATGGGACAAATTCAGAAATCCCTCAACTTAAGCGACGCGCCGAATCTACCTGGTCTGAACGACTTTGGAGCGGAGCGCCAGCGCGTGGAAGACGCCTTGTATGACCGCCAACGCAGCCGACTGGATAGCCGGTTTGCAGAAGAGCGCAATACGCTGGCCAGCCAGTTAAACGAACAGGGCATCACCATCGGCAGCCAAGCCTACGCCAGTGAGATGAATCGCTTCCAACGCCGCTATGACGACGCCCTGGCCACAGCGCGGCAGGACGCCATCGCCATGGGCGGCAATGAACAATCCCGTCTGTTCAACCAAGCGATAAACGCCCGCAATAACATCTTCAGCGAACGACTGGGAGCGGGTCAATTCGCCAACCAGGCGCAGGCGCAGGCTTTCGATCAATCCCGCTTGGCGCAAAACCAGTATTTCACCCAAAAGAGCGCCGACCTGGATCGCCTGTTCAACCAATCCATGCAAACCGCCAACTTCCAGAACCAGACTCAGCAAGCTGATCTGGACAACCGCTTAAAGTTGCGCCAGCAGCTCTACTCCGAACTGTTCGGCCTGATCAACGGCCAGCAGATCAACACCTCCGCTTTTGGTCCTGGTCTGCAGTATCAATCCTCGGTGTTCAACCCCATGGCGCCAAATTTGGCGCAGTACTACCAAGCCATGGTGCAAAACGCAGGCATCCAAACCCCTGTTGCGCAACAGGAAAGTTCAGGAGGGTTTGGTAATATCTTCAGCAGCGTAGGCGATTTACTCGGATTTTAACAACGAGCAATAAACTCTTCATCGCCTCTCGCTATCCAACGTGTCCCCGTAAAGATCTTAGAAGGAGTGCGTCACTGAAATCAGGGCGCACCCTTCTTCTCAAAGGAGCGCATCATGCTCAATAGTCTTGTCAATTCGTCGCTTACCGGCGCATTTTCTCCTCCTGCAGGCTGGTCCCAGGCGCAAGCCTTCAGCCAAGTCTCCTCCCCTATTCAGGCGGCGCTTCAGGAGGCTCTGATCGGCCCGGCGCCAACCGCGCGCCCCATGCTGTCCGGCGCCTTGGGCGGTCCACTCTCCAGCCTCACCGGCATTGGTGGGAACAACACCATTAGCGGCGATGGCGGAGCCAATGGCGTTGGCGGCGGCGGCGGCCTTTTTGATACGCTTGCCAACTTGGTCAACACCGTCAACTCAGGGGCGACAAACGGCGTATTCAGCACTGCCGAGACCGATCTCCTGCGCACCAACTCCGGCCTATTCTCTGGCATGGGCGCCACGGTGGGCTCCCCTCTCTTGGGGGGGATTGGCGACGCACAATCCGCCGCCACAACAAAATCCCAGAACAAACTGGCCATGATGCTGGGCATCCCCTACAACACTCTGGGCAGCGCGCCGACGACGGCGTTTGGCAGCCCTTATCGAGACGTGCTGAACCTGGGCCTTGGCGCCAACCCCTACACCACCACGCCAGAGAACGCCCAGTGGCTGGCAAACCTCAGCTACACCAATCCCAACTTCGGCGCCTTGGTCAATCCGCAACAGGTTCACAACGCTTACGTCAGCAACAACCCCGCCGCCTACTTCTCGCAATTCAGCGCTGCGCCCAGCGGGTTTGACTTGGGAACCGGCGGCGGCGCGTTGCCCAATTTGATCCGTCCCATCAATCCATTCCTCAACCCCAATGTGCAGCCCGCTTATCCCACCGCTCAGGAGGACTTGGGCAGCGTGCTCAACACCGTCTTCCTGAATCTGGTGAAAGACAACCCGTTATATGTCCGAGCAGGCGCAGGCGAGGCGGGACAAAAACTGGCGGCGACTCAGTACATGTTGCAAAACTTCGGCAATGACGCGCCCTTCACCATGCTGCCCGCAATGAACACGCCCGGCGCGCTGCAACCACTGGACCCCTCGCTCTCACTGGCGCTGTCGCAAGCGATGTACGTGCCCCAGACCACTCGCGACACCATCACGCAAAACATGAGCAGCAGTCTGCCCGCCTACCTCAATGCGCAGGCGGCGCAAGCGGCGATTCATGGCAATCGGTTCAACTCCATGACGGGCTTCTCGTTCTAACGCCACCCCAAAAGCACAAGGCCGGATCGACTAGTCGACCCGGCCTTGTGAGCACATCCTTTAGCGTACCTTGATATTCCTACTTGGCGCCCCTGGCTTTCTGTGGCGCGATCGCTCCGGGACGCCCTTTTGCGCTCTGTGATATTGCGGACGCGATGGGAATCACCCGCTTTGCCGTGGAGATGGAAGTGACGCATGAACCACCGCCTCCCTTTAAGCCATCGCCACAGCCGCCACACGCCGAGCCGCACCCTTTTCCGCTGGCCGGGCGGAACATCGCGTAGACGCCTCGCAACGCATAGACAAACGCGCCGCCAACGATACCTCCCACCAACAGCCACTCCCACCATGCCGTGTGTGCGCTCACGTCAACATCCCGCCGATTTGCACCACCAAAAACGCCAGCGTATAGGCCACGCTCAACGAAAACGCCACCGAGAACGCCGCCCAGCGCCAGCCGCCCGCCTCCCGCTTAATCACCGCAATGGAGCCCAAGCAGGGCGAATAGAACAGCGCAAAAACCATGAAGGCGAACGCCGTTGTGGTGGTCATGGCGCTCGCCAGCGCTTGCCGCAGAGAGAGCGACTCCGCCGTGGATTCGCCATCCTGGGAGTAGAGCACCGCGTAGCTGGCCACCACCACCTCTTTGGCCACAAAACCGGTGAGAATCGCCACCGTATCCTTCCAGTTGAAGGTCAACGGTTCGAACACCGGCGCCACCGTATGCGCGATCTGTCCCAAATAGCTTTTGGAGAGCTGCTCCTGGCTTTGCTCGTTACGCAGTTTCATCAGCGCAGCGTCACGCTCAGGCGTGGCGGCTTGCATCTGGATCTGCGCCGTCTCCTGCGCGTAGTCGCGACTCCACTCCGGGTTCTGCGGAAAGGTCTGCAGGAACCAGATAATGATGGATCCCGCCAAAATGATCCCCGCCACCTTGCGCAGAAAGCCCATCGCTTTATCCCACATATGGATAAACACCGCACGCAAGGTGGGAATCCGATAGGGCGGCAACTCCATCACAAACGCTTCATCCTTCTCCTTGAAGAAGAGCCGACTCAGCACCACCGCCGCCATCATCGCGCCGACGATGCTGATCATGTACATGGCGAACACCATGGCGCCCGCATGTTCGGCAAAAAAAGCGCCTGCAAACAGAATGAACACCGGCAGGCGCGCCGCGCACAGCATAAACGGGTTGATCAGAATGGTGATCAAACGCGCGCGTTCGCTCTCAATGGTGCGCGTGGCCATCACCGCCGGCACATTGCAGCCAAACCCCATCACCAGCGGAATCAAGGCTTTGCCATGCAGACCGAAGTGATGCATGAGCTGATCCATCAGGAACGCCGCCCGCGCAAGATAGCCCGTTTCGCTAAACAGCGCCATAAAGAAGAACAGAATCACAATGTTGGGCAGGAACACGATGGTGCCGCCCACGCCCGCGATAATCCCCTCCACCATCAGATCTTTGAACAGTCCATCAGGCAGCGCCGCCGCCACGCTTTCGCCCAACGCCGTCACCCCTTGATCGATCCAATCCATGGGCATCTGGCCGAGAGAAAACGTGGCTTGGAACATCACCCAAAGGAAAAAGATGAACAATGGGATGCCCAGCACGCGATTGATCAACAGCGTATCCAAGGCGCGGGTGATGCGATAGCGATCCTTCAACGCCGAGCGGGATTTCACCGCTTCTGACACCACTCCATGCACATGACCAAACCGCGCATCGGCAAACATGCTTTCGCAAGACACCCCATGGTCGATGGCCAAGGTGGCGCACTCTTCCCGCCCAACTCCACCAAACGCTGGTGGTCGCCCTCGGCGCGCAGCATCGCCACATCCCCCTCCAGCAGCTTGATCGCCATCCAGCGACTGCCCTCCTGCTCGCGCACAGCGGCGTCAGTATGATTCTCCTGCACAACCGCCTGCACCCGCTGCACCGCCTCTTCCAGATGAGCGTCGTAGTGCACAAAGCTGCGTTGCGGCGCCACCCCGCGATCCAACACATCCAACGCCGCATCCAATAACTCAGCCACGCCTTTGCCGCGTTTGCCCGAAGTGCGCACCACAGGCGCCCCCAGCATGGAGGAGAGCGCCGCCACATCGATCTCCGCGGCCTGACTCTCCACCTCATCCACCATGTTCAGCGCGAACACGATAGGCCGCCCCATCTCCACCAATTGCGTGGTGAGATAGAGCGAGCGCTGCAGATTGCCCGCATCGATGACGTTGATGACCACATCGGCGTGCTGCGCCAGGATGTACTCCCGCGCCGACAACTCTTCTGGAGATTGTGACGTCAGCGCATAGATTCCCGGCAGATCAGCCACCGAGAGCGCGCGCCCCTTATGGGTCAGCTGACGCTCGACAACTTGAACGGTTACGTGCGGGTAGTTGCCGACCAGGTCTTTGCCCCCGGTCATCTGATTCAGCAAAGAGGTCTTGCCGCAATTGGGGTTGCCCACCAATGCGAGGGTAATGGGTTTGTCGCTCATTGAGACCGCCTTTGTGGGCGAGAGGGAGTCGTCTTGGGGCGTGAGCCCAGCACCTTGGCGCAGGCCATGTGCTGGGCGTCTGCTGGAAGGGAGGCGCGTAAGCTCAGATCGGCTCGACCTGAATCTTCTCGGCATCGGCGTTGCGGAGGGTCAGATCATAATCCATCACGGTGTAGATGCGCGGGTCGCCAAACGGCGCCAGGTTGCGCAGATGAATCTCCTTGCCAACCAGAATGCCCATGGTCAGGAGGCGTTGTCGATTCACCCCCTCCATTTGCAACGAGGTGATTTTGGCGATTTGGCCCTGTTTCAAATCCGTCAGCTTCATGGTGACCGCTCCTAATGTGAGCGCAGAGAACACGGCCCGTTGCAGGCCGAACGGGTGAAATTCTAAATGTAAGCCGATCAAAATGCAACAACCAAATAAGAACCATTCGCACTAAGATGCAAAACGTCTCTCCCTTCCCCGGGAGAGACGTTTCAGCCAGTCATTCAGCTTGCCGATGCCTGGTGCAGCGTCACTTGGGTGAACGGAATCTCCCAACCGAACTGATTGCACGCCGCCACCGCGCTCTGATTCACCGCGCGTTGGGCTGGATAGTAGTTCTCCGCCGCCGCGCCGCTGTAGAGGGCCACCACCTTGTAGTTAAGAGAAGAGGCCGCCGCTTCGGCAAAATCCACCGTCACGCTGGATAAGTGTGGTCCTGTGGACTCAATGCTTTTCAGACGATCGTAGACAACCTGGGCCATTTGACGCGGGATATCATCCAAGCAATCCTTCTGATACTTATAGTCGATGCCAAAATTGATGGCGATGGCGAATCCGGTGGAAAGGTTCTGCGGCGAAGCGCCGAGAAAGTCCGACGTGGTATAGCTGCGGATGGCGCCGCCGCCCACGCGCAGAGCCACTGTCTCCGGACTGATCCACTTGACCAAACCGAACTGACCATCGGACAGAATCACAAAATCGCCCACATTGCAGGGGAACCAGTTCTCATCTTCCGCGGGACGACGGGAGTGCAGCTGCGCCATCTCCTTGAGCGGCACGCGGATGCGCGGCTGCGACATGGCTGGATTGCTCAAACGCGCAAACATGTCCAGGGAGTCCACGCGCCAGGGCACATCCTGAAAAATCACCCGTTCGCCCTCGCGCACGGAGCTGACGTTCAGCAGCAGCTTGAGCTCATCCATGTAGCGCGGAATGGTGCTCTTGAGCGACCAGATAATGGCCACCGCCAACAGCAGAAAAAGCCCTTCCAACATACGGTCGCCGCTGTGGTGCACGGTGGCGAACAGCGCGATAAATGCGCCCAGCAATGCCAGAAAACGGTAACTGAGGGAGAGAATCCGCACCCACAATGGACGACGCCGTTGGCGGTTTCGCGTGGCGAAGCCATAGATGCGCATAGGCAGCATCAACGCCAAATAGACCCCGAAAGCCGCCAGCAAGGAGAGGATCAGCGTCGCGCCGCGCCCCTGGATAAACTCCTCCCACTGCTCCTTCCACGACTGTTCCAAGGTCTCCTTGGAGCGGGTCAACTCCTCCAACTGGAGTTCCGCCACCTCCAACAGATGCTGATGTTCGCGAATTTTATCGCGCCACTGTTCGGCAACCTGTTCGTACTGTTTGAGCGTCACACGATCCAGAGACTTCTGGTCAATGGCTTCAATATTGCGCATCGCCTCTTTGCCGATGCGCAACTGCTCGGTGTGGAAGTCGATCCGGTTCTTCAAGTTCTGCTGCTGCCGTTTGCTCTCCGTCAAAGCGCGCAGCTCGCTCATGATGGGCTGCACAATCTCCAATAGATCGCGTTCCCAATCATACTTTTCCTTTTGCTTCCCTGCTTCGATCAACTCCAGTTCAAGACCACCGGTAATGATCATGGAAAAGGCGTGTTTCTGCTCCGCCAAAGTCGCGTTGACCTGTTCTAAACGCGCCTCCAATTCAGCTTTCTCTGGCCCGGGGCTGGCGCGTTTGATCTCCGCCGCAAGCTTATCGCGCTCCAGCTTGCGCTGTTTGAGATCCTCCTGGATATCATTCAGCTTGGAGGCCGTCTTCTGCTCCTGACTGAGTGATGACGTCTTGGACGGAATTGGCGGCGGCGGCTCGGCAAATGCAGTGGAGAGCGCGCCCACAATAACCATGCTCAGCACAGACAGAACAGTCTTTCTAATCGACATGGAACAACTCACTGTGATGGCGGAATAGTGTCATGCGCCAACTTCGCTGGTTGCGAAGGAGCATGGATTAAAGAGTCAATCATCTCTTCGATTCGGTCGCGAAAATCGTGATCGCGACGGTACTGAACGTGCACGGGGCGAGTAAAGTTCGGCGCGTCCGCAACGCGATGCAACACGCCGTGCTCCACCGCCTCGCGCACCTGTCTTTGTGGCAGATAAGCGGCCCCCCCCCGCTGCAGCAGAAACTCCAGCGCCAGACCGCTCCAGTTGACTTGCAAAGTCGGTGGCGGCAACTCCGGGAACCAACGCGCATGCGCTGCGATAAAAGCCGCGCCCCAATCGAGCTGCACATAGTTCTCCGCAATGGCCTGTTGCGCGCTCAATCCAGGCAGAGACGCCACCATTTCCAGTTCTATAACAGCCACTTGGCGTGTTATGAGCGCGCCATCCTGAGGTGGCGCGTAAGCGATTCCCAGATCCAATGTTTTATCCAGAACCCCCTGCTCGACACGCTCTGCGCTCTGCGCATGGCAGCCCAACCGAACGGCGCCTGTCTCAGCTTGCCCGAACAGTGTTAACACCCAGTCCCGCAACAGAATATCCCACAAACTGGGTGGCGCGCCAAGAGTGAGCGCAGGCGTCTCCCCCTGCTCCAGCTGGATGCTGCGTCGCGCCTCCTCCCACATACTAATCAGCATTTGGGCGGTTTTGACAAAGCGCTGCCCCGCCGCGGTGAGCTGAATATCGTTGCGCCGACGCGTAAACAGCGCAGCGCCCAACTGCTCTTCGAGCAGCTTGATCCGCGCGCTCACCGCCGATTGCGTCACGAACAGATGGTGGGAGGCGCGCCCAAAGTGGCGCGTGCGATTAACTTCCAAAAAGGTGCGCAGGAGATCCACGTCCAAAAGGGAACACCCTCAAAAAAACGTGATTAAACAAAAGACTGGAAACAGCCAAGAGAGACTCGAACCAGACTGACAAGTGATGGTGTTCTTGCGTAGCGTAATCTCTCCTGCGAATCGTGCCAATCCATTTTTTTTGATGATTATTTTTCGTGGTGTCGAACAGAATTTTGCATTTGCGTCGCGCTCGAATGGCGCGTATTGGAGAAGGCGCGGCTCAGCGCGTGCTCGTGTTTCCGGCAACGGCTCTTCCCGCATCACCTAAGCACTGCACCATGAAACGGAGAACACCCATGCGTTTTGCCCTGAATCTGATCGCCGCCGCCGCGTTCACTCTGGCGATGGCCGGTAACGCCGCCGCCGCCACCCAAAATGGCGACCCCGAGTTCGAAGCCGACCTCAAGCGCACCTGCCAGCAGTTTGCCAAAGAAGATGGCGTCTCTGTGAATGAGATGGCCAACTACCTGCGCAACTGTGTGGAGGAGCTGCGCGGCAGTTCCGACACGCTGCAAACTGAGCCCCCGCTTGAGGACGCTAACATGGACGGCCAACAGGAGCCCAAAACCTCTTACTAATATTTGAGGTTTTCGCTTTTGCTTGACCCATAACGGGCGTCAGGGTTTCCCATGACGCCCGTTTCTTTTTGAGCCCTGAATTACCGCGCACACCGTCGAAGATTCCGCACAGCTTTGGCGCTGCCTTTCAGACTTAACGCGTAGTTGATGGTGCGCTTGCCATTGTGCAGAGATACGCGCATGGTGCGGGATTTACTGATTTTGGTGAGAATGTCCGCTGGCAGATCCACATAGCGCCACAACCAAGCGCCATCAGAGCCGGGCGCGTCTGAGATAATTTTAACCGAGCGAGAGCGCTCTTTATCAAAGCGGATGGAGAGCGCTTTTTTGGCAAAACCGACGCGGTTTTTATCGGTGACGATCTCACCATAATAGGCGCGTGACGCGTAGATGCCCAAATAGGCTGTCTCCGTGCCTTTTTGGCGCAGGGAGATCTCCAATTTGCACATCCAACGGCCGTCAACTTTCACCTGACGCACGCTGTAGGCGCCGCTTTCATAGTAGATTTTGCTGCTGGTTTTGGCCTGTGCAACGCCGCCCATGGCCAGATAGGGGATGCTCAGAAAAAAGAAAAGCTGGATCAATTTGCGCATAATGCTCGCCCGCCTCGAGACTCCTGTGCTATTGGCGACCCTTAACATAAGGATCAAATGCCCGCCGCATCCTACGGCGTAGACGATGTTACGACTCCTCGTCCTTGGCGCCGATAATGCGCGCCACATTGAGAATGATCAACAGCGCCTTCTCCTGCTCCACCACCGCCTCAACCAAATCCGAAGAGATCTCTCCAAGATTCGCGGGCGGACTCTGCATCTGTTGGCCGATCACTTCCACCACCTCGCCAAGCTGATCCACCATCAGCGCCGCTGAATCATCCCAAAACACTTTTTCCCGCGCCAGTGATTCATCAATTTGACTCACTTGGTGGCGGGTCTTGAGAATCACCTCGTACTCTTTTTTATTCCCTTTAATGGAAGTGCTTGCTTCGGGGATCCAATTCAATCGGCGCTTCAAGTCGATGAGGGTGGTCACACGGCCGCGATTGTTAAGCAGTCCGCGCACATGCGGCGCCGCGCCGGGCACAGGGGTCCAGTTGACGGCGCGTTTGATCTCCTGGATCAGACGGATATCCACTCCCAGATAAAGATCGCCCAAACGAAAGGTGCAAAGAACCATTCAAACGCTCCAAGAGGCGTCACACGCCAATGCGGCGACAACAAGGCTGCCTGGACGAACGCCCCAGTGCTGAAAACAGGTAAACCACGCGCCACAGCGAGAGTGGAAACAACAGGTTGTCGTTCAACCTATGCGTCCTGCCCGAAGCTGTCAAATGGTTTCGACAGAAACCGTGTTTTCCTTTTGAAATTCCCGAGTTTTGCCTGATAATCTGCACCTGGTTCTTAGCGTATAATTTTCAGGAACTCTCTGATGAGCAATAGCGATAGCCAATCAGATCTGCGTAACCAGGTGCGCAACCATGTGTTGATGACGCTACGGAAAATTATCCGCGCCATTGATATGCACTCCCGCTATCTGGTGGCGAACCATGGCCTCACCGGGCCGCAAGCGGTGATTTTGAGCGAAATTCTCAATTGTGAAAAAATCACCGGCGCGCAGTTGGGCAAGCGAGTCCATTTGAGTAAAGGCACCATCAGCGGCATCGTGGCTCGCCTGGAGAGCAAAGGTTTGGTGGAGCGGCGTCGCAGTCAGACTGATCGGCGGCGCTTTTGGTTATCCGCCACGCCGCAAGCGCGCACTCTGCTGGAGAATGCGCCGCCGCTGCTGCAACAGGCGTTCGTGCGCAAATTCGATCAACTCCCCGACTATGAACAGACCGCCATGTTGACCACCTTGCTGCGCATCGCCGATATGATGGGCGCAGAGGATATTGACGCGGCGCCGCTATTGGGCTCTGGCGACCTGCTCCCCGATGATGACGCGCTGGAAGCAGAGGACTCTGACCAATAGAGTTCACGCCCACCATGGGCGCAGCCTCTGGGGCTGAGACCACCAGCGTCCATGGCGTCTCAACGCCTCGCCACAGTGCATTTCAAGCGGTCTGGTCAGACTGAATTCAGACGCCCTCTCCAACGCCAACAGCCGGGAAACGCGCTCCTGCGCATCCGGGTGACTGCGCAGCCACGGCGCGCCAGGGTCCGTCAACGCCACAGGCGACCAACGCGCAACCCGCGCCCGCCACGCCTCCAGTTTAACCAATGCGCTGGCCAATCCGCGCGCATCCCCAGTCAACGCCGCCGCGCGCAAATCCGCCTCGAACTCCCTGGATCGAGACAGCGCCATCACCAGCAGACGCGCCCCCCACGGGGCCACCGCCAACAGCGCCAGCACGCCCCAACGCGGCTCCACCACCCCCATGGCGATCAGCGGCAGACTCAGCGCCAGCACGCCCCACCCCAACAGAGCCAGCACCGTTGTCGCCCCTTCGAACAGATGCGCCAGCCCCATCCACTGTGCGTCATGGCGCTGTGCGTGGCCGATCTCATGGGCCAGCACAGCGCTCAGTTCCCGCTCAGAGAGCAGACGCAGCAACCCTTCCGTCACCCCCAGCGCCTGCGCATGAGGCGGCCCCGCCAGCATGGCGTTGGGCGCCGTCTGCGGCAGCCAGTATATCTGTGGAACGGAGTCCAACCCCGCCCGCTGGCTCAGATGCCGCACCGTGGCGTGCAGTCCCGGCGCCTGCGCGGGGCTCAAACGACGCCCTCTTTGCACGCTCATCACCACCGGTCCCGGGATCGCTGGCAGCAGCGCCGCGCCCCACACCGTCGTCAGCAGCGCCAACCACGCCCCCGACTCCCCGCCCAACAACCAGCCCAGTCCCCACACCGGCGCCGCCAGCGCCAGGATCAATCCAGCGCTGCGCATCCGATTGCGCCATGACTCCGCTTCGATCTTGCGCGCATCCAGCGCGCGACGCCAAACAGTCATCTTTGCCTCCACGCTTGGGGTTTCTGCGTTTTCTCCTACTTTTCTATATGTATCTCCCCTCAAAAATCGCAACGCCTCCCCCTGCGATTTTTTTTGTTTTGCCTCTTGCAGAGCGCCAAACCGGCGCCTATCTGATGCTCAAGACGGCGGCAAACCGCCCTAAATAGACACGCATCTCGCGTAACACATCATCAGATGGAGGAGATATCATGAACATGCTCGCCACTTATGATCCGCTGCGCGGTTTTGGCGCCCTGCAGCAAGAGATCAACCGCCTGTTCGATCGCACCGTGGATGACGAAAACGCCCTGCACGCCCAGTGGCCCATGCGGGTGGACGTGCGCGAGGACGCTGACGCCATTGTTATTCGCGCCGATCTGCCAGGCATGAAGCAGGAGCAGATCGATGTGCGCGTCGACAATGGCCGCCTGACCATCTCCGGCGAACGGCGTTTCGAGGATGCGGAAAACAAAGAGAACTACCACCGTGTGGAGCGTTACTACGGTCGCTTCAGCCGCACCTTCCAACTGCCCGGCGTCACCGACATGGAGCATATTGACGCCAGTTACGTAAACGGCGTTCTGGAGGTGCGACTGCCCAAGCGTGAGGAGGCCAAGCCGCGCAGCATCGAGGTGAAAGTGCACTAACCTCTTTTGGCTGTGCTTGGCTCGGGCGCCGTTTAAGCGGCGCCCGGATGGGCTGGCCCTAACCGGCTCCTAGGGCCAGCCCTTTGGCTTAATCAGCAGAGGAGACGCCACGCCATGAGCGCCTTTGAGTTTGCCGTAAACGAAACCTGGAAACGCTGGCGCAGCCAGGCCCGACGCAGACTGCGCATGATACAGCGACATCTGGAGTTGCGCGCGCCACAATGGGAACTGCCCGGGCATGGACGGTTTCATGTCGAGTGGAGCGCGGCCTCAAAAGAAACGCCCGGCGACTTTCTCAAACGGATCGATTGGGATTGGATCAAACTGGCCGCCACTGCGCCGATTATCTACGCCCAGGTCATCCCGCTGGCATTGCTGGATATCGCCGCCACGCTCTATCAGCGCCTCTGTTTTCCGATCTATGGGATCACCCCCGTCCGCCGCAGCGACTACGTGGTTCTCGACCGCTACCGCCTGCCCTATTTAAGCGGGTTGGAGAAGCTCAACTGCCTCTATTGCGAATATGGCAACGGCGTGCTAGCCTATGTGCGCAAAATCGCCGCGCGCACCGAACAGCGTTGGTGCCCCATTCGCCACGCCAAACTACCGCGCGACGCACATGAATATACAGAGGGCTTTGCCCCCTATGGCGATGAACACGCCTATCGCCTGCGCCACCCAAGCCGTTCTTCACACAGGAAATGACGCCTATTCGGAATTGAATTCCGTAAAATCGCAGACATGGTGGCGCGCGCAACGTTTATTGGCCTATAATTCCGCGTAATCCATTACTGGCGCCGGGGGGACGCCCAGTCGGACCCCACCCGCGCCGTCACTTCTGTTGCGAACCACACGGGATTTGGCCATGTCCGACTCTCCGCGCAGCAACCGCGCGCAATGGCAAGACGCCGCTCGTAAGGCCCTCAAGGGCCGCGACCCCGAAACCCTGACCTGGAACAGCCCCGAAGGGATCGATGTGCAGCCCTTCTACGGGCCGCAGGATCTGGATCCCAACTGGCCCGCTGACTCCATTCCCGGCGCCTCGCCGTTTTTGCGCGGCCCCTACCCCACCATGTACGCCGGACGCCCGTGGACCATCCGTCAATACGCCGGATTCTCCACCGCCGAGGAGTCCAACGCCTTCTATCGCCGCGCTCTGGCGGCGGGCGGTCAGGGGGTGTCGGTGGCGTTTGATCTGGCCACCCATCGCGGCTATGACTCCGATCATCCGCGCGTCACCGGCGACGTGGGCAAGGCCGGCGTGGCGGTGGACAGCGTGGAGGATATGAAGATCCTCTTCGACCAGATCCCGCTGGATAAAGTCTCGGTCTCCATGACCATGAACGGCGCGGTGTTGCCGATTCTGGCGGGCTATGTGGCCGCCGGACGGGAACAGGGGGTGAGCGAGACGCAACTGAGCGGCACCATTCAGAACGACATCCTCAAGGAGTTCATGGTCCGCAACACCTATATCTATCCTCCCGCGCCCAGCATGCGCATCATCGGCGACATCATCGGTTACGCCTCCGAGCATCTGCCGCGCTTCAACACCATCTCCATCTCCGGCTACCACATTCAGGAGGCCGGGGCCGACGCCGCGCTGGAGCTGGCCTATACCCTGGCCGACGGCCTGGAGTACGTGCGCACCGCCATTGGCCGCGGCCTGGATGTGGACGCCTTCGCGCCGCGCCTGTCGTTCTTCTTCGGCATCGGCATGAACTTCTATATGGAGGTGGCCAAGCTGCGCGCCGCGCGTCTGCTGTGGGACCGCATCATGGGACAGTTCAACCCCAAGGATCCCCGCTCGCGCATGCTGCGCACCCACTGCCAGACCTCGGGTTGGTCGCTCACCAGCCAGGATCCCTATAACAATGTCATCCGCACCACCATCGAGGCGATGGCGGCGGTGTTTGGCGGCACCCAATCCCTGCACACCAACGCGCTGGATGAGGCCATCGCCCTGCCGAGTGACTTCTCAGCTCGGATTGCCCGCAACACCCAGTTGATTTTGCAAGAGGAAACCCAGATCACCAAAACCGTAGACCCGTGGGGCGGCTCGTATATGATGGAGTCGCTGACGCAGGATCTGGCGGATCGCGCCTGGGCCCTGATTGAGGAGATCGAGCAGGCGGGCGGCATGACCCGCGCCATTGAGGCGCGCACGCCGCAACGGCGCATTGAAGAGGCCGCCGCACGCAAACAGGCGCGCATCGATCGCGGTCTGGACGTCATCGTCGGCGTCAACAAATACCCCGCGCCCGACGAAGGGCCGGTGGACGTGCTCATCGTGGACAACCACGCCGTGCGCGAAAAGCAGATCGCGCGTCTCAAACAGATTCGCGCGACGCGCGATAACGCCAAAGTGACCGCCTGTCTTGAGGCGTTGACCACCGCCGCGCGGGAAGAGAGCGGCAACCTGCTGGCGCTCTCCATTGAAGCCAGCGTCAACCGCGCCACCGTGGGCGAGATCAGCGACGCCCTGGAGACAGTGTATGGCCGTCATCAGGATCAGGCGCAAACCGTTAAGGGAGTCTACGCCCAGGTGTGGAGCGACAGCGACGATTGGAAGCAGCTGCAAGGACGCGCCGACGCCTTCGCCGAGCAGGCGGGGCGGCGTCCACGCATGCTGGTGGTGAAGTTGGGGCAGGATGGTCACGATCGCGGCGCCAAAGTGATCGCCTCGGCCTTCGCCGATGCAGGCTTTGACGTCGATCTGGGACCGCTGTTCCAGACCCCGGAAGAGGCGGCGCGCCAGGCCATTGAGAACGACGTCCATGTGGTGGGGATCTCCACCCTGGCGGGCGGGCACTCGACCCTGGCGCCGCAGTTGGTGCAGGCGCTGCGCGCGGCGGGCGCCGACGACATCGCGGTGGTGGTGGGCGGCGTGGTGCCGGAGCAGGATCATGCCGCGCTCAAGGAAGCAGGCGTAGCGGCGATCTTCGGCCCCGGCTCCTCCATCGTCAAAGCGGCGGGGGCGGTGCTGGATCTGCTCAACCCGGATAGCTGAGCCCCCTACAAACTGAGACAAGGAGAGAGGGTTTGGCGGCATTGACGGCGGCGGAGTATGTGGCGGGGACCCTGCGCGCGGATCGGCGCCTGCTGGCCAAAACCCTGACCCTGTTCGAAAGCCGCCGGGCCGACCATCAGCGCATCGCCCGCGACGCGCTCACGCAGCTGATGCCCCACACCGGCAACGCCATTCGTGTGGGCATCAGCGGGCCGCCCGGCGCGGGCAAAAGCACCTTGATCGAGGCCCTGGGGCTGGCCATTGTGGCGAGCGGCGCGCGGCTTGCCGTATTGGCGGTGGACCCCAGCTCTGTCGGCGCCGGCGGCAGCATTCTGGGGGACAAAACCCGCATGGCGCAACTGAGCGCCCACCCCAACGCCTTCATCCGCCCCAGCCCCTCGGGGGGGACCCTGGGCGGCGTTGCGCGGGCCACCCGCGAGGCGATGCTGGCGCTGGAGGCGGCGGGATTTGAGTGGATCATCGTCGAGACCGTGGGCGTGGGGCAGAGCGAGACCATTGTGGCGGGCATGAGCGATCTGTTCCTGCTGGTGGCGCTGCCCAACGCCGGGGACGAGCTGCAGGGGATCAAGCGCGGGGTGATGGAGCTGGCGGAGATCGTGGCGGTGAACAAGGCCGACGGCGAGCAGCGCCACGCCGCCGAGGCCGCCTGCGCGCAGATTCAATCGGCGCTGCAACTGCTGCATGGCCACGCCACCCATGACGCGGAGGCGGTGGATGTGCGTGCGGTGAGCGCCCGCGAAGGGCGTGGCGTGGCCGAGCTGCGCGATCTGATTGCCCAGCGCCATGAGTCGATGCGCCAGAGCGGCGCGCTGGCGGAGAAGCGGCGCGGACAAGCGCTCAACTGGATGTGGGAGCAGGTGCGCGCGGGGTTGGAGGCGCGCTTGCGGGCGCATCCGGCGGTGGCGGGGCAATTGACCCAGTTGGAGACGGATGTGCTGGCGGGAGCCACGCCGCCCATGAGCGCGGCGGATACGCTACTGGATGCGTTCTCATCACAATCTGAATAGATCTGGAATGGCGCAATCAGCCCGAGTGAACACGCTGAACGCGCCACCCGCACAAGACGAAAACTATTGCAGGTCCAGGAGGATCATCCTCCTGGCGGGTCGCGGGCAGAGCCCGCGCGGGTCCAGGGCGGCGCCCTGGCGGGTTGAGGGCGGAGCCCTCATGGGGTCTGGGGCAACGCCCCAGTCTCTTTCATCTTCACAAATACAACCATTGCAGATCGCCACTTCAAGGATCTTCAAAGGAGCCCCAGCATCATGCGGGAAATCGTTGAAAAACTGGAATCTCTCCGTGAAGAAGCGCGTTTGGGCGGCGGTCAACGCCGCATCGACGCCCAACACGCGCGCGGCAAACTGACTGCGCGCGAACGCATCGAGGCGCTGCTGGACCCCGACAGCTTCGAAGAGGTGGGCATGTACGTGGGCCACCGCTGCGTGGACTTCGGCATGGCCGAACAGCAGATGCCCGGCGATGGCTGCGTCACCGGCCATGGCCGCATCCATGGGCGCACGGTGTTCGTCTTCTCCCAGGACTTCACCGTGTTCGGCGGCTCGCTGTCGGAGACCAACGCCGAGAAGATCTGCGCCATCATGGATATGGCCATGAAGGTGGGAGCGCCGGTGATCGGACTCAACGACTCCGGCGGCGCGCGCATCCAGGAGGGGGTCGCCTCCCTGGCCGGATACGCCGAGGTGTTCCAACGCAACGTGCTGGCCTCAGGGGTGATTCCGCAGATCTCCGCCATCATGGGTCCGTGCGCAGGCGGCGCGGTCTACAGCCCGGCGTTGACCGACTTCATCGCCATGGTCAAGGACACCTCCTACATGTTCGTCACCGGCCCCGACGTGGTCAAGACGGTGACCCATGAGATCATCACCGCCGAAGCGTTAGGCGGCGCGGTGACCCACGCCACCAAGTCCGGCGTGGCCGACTTCGCTTATGAAAACGACATGGAGCTGCTCAAACAGCTACGGCGTCTGATGAGCTTTTTGCCCAGCAACAACCGTGAGAAAGCGCCTCGCGTCGAAACCCTGGACGTAGACGACCGCCCCGACGAGTCGCTGGACTTCCTGGTGCCCGACGACGCCCAGAAGCCCTATGACATGAAAGAGCTGGTGGAGAAGGTGGTGGACAACGGCGACTTCCTGGAGACCCAAGCCTCCTACGCCAAGAATATCATCACCGGCTTTGCGCGCATGGATGGCCAGACCGTGGGCATCGTCGCCAACCAACCCATGGTGCTGGCGGGCTGCCTGGATATCTCCAGCGCCATCAAAGGGGCGCGCTTCGTGCGCTTCTGCGACTGCTTCAACATCCCCCTGCTCACCTTCGTGGACGTGCCCGGCTTCCTGCCCGGTTCGCAACAGGAGTTGGGCGGCATCATCAAACACGGGGCCAAGCTGCTCTACGCCTACGCCGAGGCCACCGTGCCCAAAATCACCGTCATCACCCGCAAAGCCTACGGCGGCGCCTATGACGTGATGAGCTCCAAGCACCTGCGCGGCGACGTCAACTTCGCCTGGCCCAACGCCGAGATCGCGGTGATGGGCCCCAAAGGCGCCTCGGAGATCATCTTCCGCCATGAGATCAAGAACGCCGAGGATCCCGAAGCCAAGCTCAAGGAGAAGACCGATCAGTACGCGGAAAAATTCGCCAACCCCTTCATCGCGGCCCAACGCGGCTTCATCGACGAGGTGATCCTGCCGCATAATACGCGCCTGCGCGCCATCCGCGCGCTGCGGCTGATGGCCGACAAGCAGCTCAGCAATCCGTGGAAAAAGCACGACAACATGCCGCTGTAAGGGGACGACCAGCATGAAGAAGATTCTGATCGCCAACCGCGGTGAAATCGCCTGCCGCGTCATTCGCACCGCCCGCCAGATGGGCATCGCCACGGTGGCGGTGTACTCCGAGGCCGACGCCGCCGCCAAGCACGTGCGCATGGCCGACGAAGCGGTGTGCGTGGGCCCGGCGCCCAGCAACCAGTCCTATCTGGTGATGGACAATATCCTTACCGCCATCAAACAGACCGGCGCCGATGCGGTGCATCCGGGCTACGGCTTCCTCTCCGAGAACCCCGTTTTCCGCGAAACGCTGGACGCTGCTGGCATCGCCTTCATCGGCCCCGACGCCAACGCCATGCGCGCCATGGGGGACAAGATCTCCTCCAAAATCCTGGCCAAGAAGGCGGGCGTCAACACCATCCCCGGCAGCGATGAGGTGATCGAATCCGCCGAACAGGCGGTGGAGACCGCGCGCCAGATCGGCTATCCAGTGATGATCAAGGCTTCGGCGGGCGGCGGCGGCAAAGGCATGCGCATCGCCTACAACGACTCCGAAGCCGCCGAGGGGTGGCAGTCGGCCACCAACGAGGGCGTCTCCTATTTTGGCGATGGCCGCGTGTTCATTGAGAAGTTCATCGAAAGCCCGCGCCACATTGAGATCCAAGTGCTGTGCGACGCCCACGGCAACGGCGTCTGGCTCAATGAGCGCGAATGCTCCATTCAGCGCCGCAACCAGAAGGTGATCGAAGAGGCCCCCTCGCCCTTCCTCGACCCGCAAACCCGCCGCGCCATGGGCGATCAGGCGGTGGCCCTGGCCAAAGCGGTGGGCTACCAGAGCGCGGGCACGGTGGAGTTCGTCATGGGGGCCGATAAGGGCTTCTACTTCCTGGAGATGAACACTCGTCTGCAGGTTGAACATCCGGTCACCGAGATGACCACCGGGCTGGACCTGGTGGAGCAGATGATCCGCGTGGCGCGGGGCGAGCCACTGGCCTTCACTCAGGACGCGGTGCCGCTCAACGGCTGGGCCATCGAATGCCGCGTCTACGCCGAGGATCCCTATCGCGGCTTTCTGCCCTCGGTGGGGCGCCTCTCCCGCTATGAACCGCCCGCGCCGTCGCAGAACGTGCGCGTGGATGACGGCGTCTACGCTGGCGGCGAGGTGTCGCTGTTCTACGATCCCATGATCGCCAAGCTCATCACCTGGGGCGAAGATCGCCAAAGCGCCATCGACGCCATGGGCGCGGCGCTGGACAACTACCTCATCGACGGCCCCGGCCACAACATGGACTTCCTCAATGCGGTGCTCAAGCATCCGCGCTTTGTGGCGGGCAATCTCACCACCGGCTTCCTGGCTGAGGAGTACCCGGAAGGCTTCTCCGGCGCGCCGCTCACTGAGGCGAGCCGCAATCTGTTCGCCATGGCGGCGGTGATTATCGAGGACTCCTGGGAGCAGCAGCTCTACGAATCCGACCACGTACAAGCCTGGGTGGCGACGGTGGATGGCGAGGAGACTCTGCTCAATTTCAACCGTCGCGAAGGCGCGCATCTGTTCCAGTTCGCCGAGGGCCATGAAGTGGAAGTCAGCGCCCACTACGCCCCGGGCATGCGTCTGGCCAACTTCAGCGTCGACGGCCTCACCCACACCCTGCGCGTGGACCGGCTGGCCGACGGCTATCGCCTGACCCACGGCGGCCGCTGCGTCAGCGTCACCGCGCGCACCCCGCGTCTGCAGGAGTTGGCGCGTCTGATGCCGGTCAAAGTTCCACCCGACACCTCCAAACTGCTCATGGCCCCCATGCCCGGCCTGGTGCTGAAAGTGATGGCCGAGCCTGGGAAAAAAGTCGCTGCGGGCGACGCCCTGTGCGTGCTGGAAGCGATGAAGATGGAGAACATCATGAAGGCGGAGAAGGACGCCGTGGTGGAGTCGGTGGCGGTCAAGCCCGGCGACACCGTGGAGGCCGATGCGGTGCTGGTGCGGTTTGAGTAAATTGGTAAAAAATAAGGGGATAATGAAAGATATCGAGGGCTTCGCCCTCGAGCTCCCAAATTCAAAAGCCCAACCGTGGGCTCCGCCCACACCCGCTGGGGGCGCAGCCCCCAGACCCCGCCGCCGACCAGTCGGCGGCCCATAGTCAGCGCTCGCTTAACCTGCGTCACGCAAACATTGGTCGTTCTGTGCAGTTTTCGTTTTGATTCGCTAGAGTTTTGCGCGATCATCCGCTTGCGAGTTGGCCGCGCTTTGGGAAGAGGATTATGATTGGAAAGCTGAATCACGTCGCCATCGCCGTGGCCGATCTGCCCGCCGCCGTCGCCCAGTATCGCGATCTCATGGGCGCCGACGTCAGCGAACCGTTGGACCTGCCCGAACACGGCGTCACCACCGTGTTCGTGCGCCTGCCCAACACCACCATTGAGCTGCTGCATCCGTTGGGGGAGAACTCCCCCATCGCCAAATTCCTGCAGCGCAATCCCGGCGGCGGCATGCACCACGTCTGCTACGAGGTGGAGGATATCCATGCCGCCATGAAGCGCATGCAGAGTGAGGGGGTGCGCGTTCTCAGCGCCGAGCCGAAGATCGGCGCCCACGGCAAGCCAGTGATCTTTCTCCACCCCAAGGAGATGAACGGCGTGCTGGTTGAGTTGGAACAAGCTTAACCAGTGACGAAGCAAAAGTGTTTGCGTGACCAACCGCGAGCTAGCGCTGACGAGGGGACAAATTTTCGAAGAAAATTTGGCGGGATTCTTAAGGGTCCGTGACCCTTAAGCGGGTGTGGGCAGCGCCCACGGTGTGTCTTTTGATCTTAAGGGAGCTCGAGGGCAAAGCCCTCGATATCTTCCATTTCCCCAAAAAAAAGGCCCGCCAAAAACCGGCGGGCCTTTTCCATTTCAACACAAAAACTTACGAGCGATCTTTCACCGCGCCGCGAATCTGATCCAACACCGTGGCGTCTTCGATGGTGGGCAGATCGCCGGGATCGCCGCCCTCGGCCAGAGACTGAATGGCGCGCCGAATCACCTTGCCGGAACGGGTCTTGGGCAGAGAGGTGACGATGTGCAGATACTTGGGCTTGGCGATGGGCCCCAACTCCCTGGCCACCGACTGACGCAGCTCATCGGTGGTGGGCGGCTCCACATTGGCCATCAGCACCACAAAGGCTTCGATCTCCTGTCCCTTGATCTCATCCTTGATGCCCACCGCAGCGGCCTCGGCCACCGCCGGATGCAGACATAGCGCCTCCTCCACCTCGCGGGTGCCCATGCGGTGCCCGGCGACGTTGATGACGTCGTCATCGCGGCCCATGATGAAGTAGTAGCCGTCTTCGTCATACATGGCGTAATCGAAGGTGGCGTAGAGCGGCTCCTTGAAGCGCGAGAAGTAGGTGGAGACGAAACGCTCGTCATCACCATAAACGGTGGTCATGCAGCCCGGCGGCAGCGGCGGACGAATCATCAACGAACCTTTTTGATTGGGCCCCACCGGCTGGGCGGTCTGCTCATCCACCAGAATCACGTCATAGCCATAGGCGGGCAGCGACGGCGAACCGTGCTTAAGCTCCATCAGCCCCAGCCCCATGAAGTTGGTGAGGATGGGCCAACCGGTTTCGGTCTGCCAGTAGTTGTCCACCACCGGGCACTTAAGCGCATCCATCACCCAGCGATGGGTCTCCTTGTCCAGCGGTTCGCCAGCCAGGAACAGGGAGCGCATGCTGGACAGATCATACTTGTGAATCCACTCCTCGCCGGACTTCTTGAGCAAGCGAATGGCGGTGGGCGAGGTGAACAGGCAGTTCACCTTGTGGTCCTGCACAATGCGCCACCAGATGCCTGGATCGGGACGAATGGGCAAGCCTTCGTAGACGATGGTGGTCGCCCCAGTAAGCAGCGGGGCATAGACGATATAGGAGTGGCCCACCACCCAACCGATATCGGAGCCGGAGAACATGGTCTCGCCGGGCTCCACCCCGTAGATGTGTTTGAGCGAGGCGCGCATGGCCACCGCATGGCCACCGGTGTCGCGCTGCACCCCCTTGGGTTTGCCGGTGGTGCCGGAGGTGTAGAGAATATAGGAGGGGTGGCTCGACTCCACCCACACCGGATCCACCACCGCGCCCGCGTGCTTGGCCATCTCGGTGGCGTAGTCCAATTCGCCGGGGATCTCCACCGCCTCAGTGGCCACGCCGCGATTGACCGTCAGCACCATGGGCGCATCGGCCATGGCTTCATTCATGCCTTTTTTGAGCAGCGGCTTGTAGTTGACCGCCTTGCCTCCGCGCAGACCGGCATCGGCGGTGATCACCATTTTGGGTTTGGCGTCGTCGATGCGCGAGGCCAGCGCGTGGGAGGCGAAACCGCCAAACACCACCGAGTGGATGATGCCCAAGCGCACGCACGCCAGCATCGCCACCAGCGCCTCGGGGATCATGGGCATATAGATCAACACCCGATCGCCCTTGACCACGCCCTGCTCTTGCAGCACCGCCGCCAGCGCATTGACCTGCTCGTGGAGCTGGCGATAGGTGATCTTCTCTTCGCGCTCCTGCTCGGTGGAGACCCAGATGATCGCAGGTTGGTCAGCGCGTTCAGCCAGATGGCGATCGACGCTGTTGTAGCAGAGATTGGTGGTCCCGCCGACGAACCAGTTGGCAAAGGGCAGTTTGGAGTCGTCACACACCTGATCAAAGGGCTTTTCCCAGTGGATCAGCTCCGCCTGTTCGCGCCAAAACGCCTCACGCTCATCCAGGGACCGCCGGAAAAAGGATTCATAACGCGCTCGCATACTCACGTCCCCCCATACAGAAGAGTGGCGCCAGCCCACTCCCGCCCGAAGCGTGACCGGCTTATGTTGACATTATGGTTTTCTATGCGCTCAGAAGAGTATCACCATCGCCAATTTTTGACAAATTGCAAAGCGATCAATTCTCTGACTTGCGCGTCTGTTTGTCGCAACAGGCGGCCAAACGTTCGGCAGCCGCCTCGTAGTCGTAATCATCCACCAGCGCCAAGACCGCATCCAACGTCTCCGAAAGCGCACTGTCATCTCCCACGGTAGCGCGCAGATCACGCAGCAGGAGTTCTGCGCTGGTGTCGTACTCCTGCAAGAGCTCCAACGCGCGCCCCAGCTTTTGACTGACCGTGCGCAAATCATCGTCCGGATTATCCTGCACGGTAACGGAGGAGCTGGTGCGCGCCTTCAAAGCGGCGCGAATAGCGTTGATATCCTGCGCCAGTCTCTGCTCCACGCGGGAGATAATCTGATCGGTGCGCAGATCATTCTGCGCCAGCGCTTGACTGAGCGCGCGGGCCTCCTCTTCCAGTTGCATGGCGCCAATGGAGCCCGCCACGCCCTTGAGGGTATGCGCAAGACGCATCGCGCCCTCAAGATCCTGGAGCTTGAGCGCCGCGCGGAGTTGGCCAATGGCGTCGCTCTGCTTGGCGACAAACTTCTTGAGCGACTCCACATACCCTTCCACACGACCGCCCACGCGGCGCAGACCGATCTCCACATCCAGACCGGGAATCTGCGGCGGCGCCGACTCGTCCATCTGCCCGGCTATGCTCTGCATCACCGCATCCAGCGACGCCGGATTTTCCTGCCGCTTGATCCAGCGCAACAGCACGGCCATCAACGCCTCCGGCTCGATGGGCTTGGCCAGAAAATCATCCATCCCCGCCACCAGACAGCGCTCCTGTTCGGTAGCCATGGCGTTGGCGGTCATCGCGATGATCGGCGTGGCGGCGCAGGCGGGCGTCTGCCGCATCAGACGCGCGGCGGCGTAGCCATCCATCACCGGCATCTGCAGATCCATAAGAATGGCGTCGAAGCTCTGTTCCGTGGCCAACTGCACGCCCATCAGACCATCTTTGGCCACGGTCGTCTCGACGCCCGCCATCTGCAACAGGTTCAGCGCCACTTGCTGGTTGAGTTCATTATCCTCCACCAACAGAACGCGCGCGCCTTGCAATCCCACATCGCTGGGCGGCCCCTGCTGCGTGTCGGCCTCTGAGGTCGGCAACGGAATGCGTCCGGAGCGCTGCAGCGCCCGCCCCATGGCGTAACGCAGACTCGAGGCAACGACAGGCTTATCCAAAATGGTGATCACTTGGGGCTGCGCGCGCAGATGGTCATGGGTGGTTTCATCCATGAAGCCCATGATCGCCACCGCAGGCACGGCGTGTAATTCAGACGGATTGCGCAAACGCGCCAACAGCTCGGGACAGGAGAAGCCCGGCGCGCCCCAAGCCAACAGCGCCAAATCAAACGACTCACCGCGCTCTTGCGCCAGATGCAGATGCGACCAGGCGTCGGCCCCATCCAGCGCTTCGGTGGCTTGATAGCCAAGATCCTGCGCCACTTGCGCCAATATCTTTCGGGTTGAGTGGAGCGGCTCGACAATCAGCAGTCGCGCGCCGCTCTGGGCCGGATCCGGCGCACAGCCGGGGTCTGGCCGATTCTCAACAACGGAGAGAGTCAACTCAAAGGTGAAGAGGCTGCCTTCGCCCAGTTCGCTCTCCACCTGAATCGTCCCCCCCATCAACCCCGCCAATTGCTGGCTGATGGCCAATCCCAAGCCGGTGCCGCCAAAGCGTCGCGTAGTGGAGGCGTCCGCCTGACTGAACGACTCGAACAGGCTCTCCCTCTGCTCTGGACTGACGCCAATACCGGTATCCTGCACGCAAAAACGCACCCGAGCGCGCTCTTCGACCAGCTCCGCCAGCTCGGCGCGCAAGATCACCTCGCCTTGCTCAGTGAATTTGATGGCGTTGCTCACCAAATTCAACAACACCTGCCCCAAGCGCAGGGGATCGCCCGTCAACAGAGCAGGGATGTTTGGGTCTTGATAGAGGATATATTCCAGACGCTTTTCATGCGCCCGTTCGGCGGTGAGCGTGAGCAGGGAGTCCAGCGATTCGCTGAGCGAAAAGGGGGTCTCCTCCATGCGCAGCTTGCCCGCCTCGATTTTGGAGAAGTCCAGGATGTCGTTGATGATGCCCAGCAGGGATTTGGCGGCGCCGTTGACTTTGAGAATATAGCCGCGCTGCCGCTCATCCAGATTGGTCTGCAAAGCCAGGTGCGTCATGCCGATGATGGCGTTCATGGGCGTGCGCACTTCATGGCTCATATTGGCGAGAAACTCGCTCTTGGCCTGGGTGGCCAACTCCGCCGCCGTCTGGCTGCGCTGCGCCTCCTCCAAGGCTGCATGCAGCTCCTTGGTGCGGGTGGCGACCTGATCCTCCAGGCTGACGCGATATTGCGCCAACTCCTCCTCCTTATTGCGCCGCGCGGTGATATCCACCGCTGCGGCGATCAGATTCTTCACCCAGCTGCTCTCATCGAAAATGGGATAGAGCGACAGCTCCACCCAAATCTGCGACCGCCCCGCCACATTCCATTGCAGTTGGGTGGAGATCTTTTCGCCCTCCGCGCAACGGCGGATGCGCTCGGCCATGGCGTGACGACCGCCCTGACCATGAGTGATCCATAAGGAGTCATGAAACGGCGCGCCGCGAATCGCCTCCAACTCGGCGCCGATGCGCTGCAGCGCAAAACGATTGGCGAACACCACCTGTCCCTGCAGATCCAGCACAAAGATGAAGAACGGCAGATCATTGAGGGTATCCACAAACAGCGCGCGACTCTCCTTGATGGAGTCGGCCATGTGTTTGGTAAAGCGCGTCAGCCGCCCCAATTCATCATTGGGCAATTCCGCTGCGGGGTAGTCATACTCGCCTTGCTCAATGGACTCGATTGCCGCGTTTTGCGCCGCCAAGAAACGCATGAAGTAACGCCGGGAAACCAACCACAGCACGATGGTCAAACTCGCTGAGACAAACAGCAGGCTATTGAGAACCCAAAACATCCGCCAACTGAAGCGCTTGATGGACTGGGAGATCTGCTCGGTGACGGTGGCGCTGCTGCGCATGAAGTGGCGCCGCGAGCCATTGAGAAAGTCCTGGCGCTCCTGAATCGCCAGCCAGTTCACATGGCGCGCTTCGGCCAGGGCGATGATGCGATCCACCCAATGCAGATAGTCCGCCGCAACGCGCCCCTGCATCTGATCGCGCGCGCGTTTCATTTGCCCAATTCGCACGATATTACGATCATTCAGATAGTTCTCAAACTCCTCCAACAGCCCACGCAGCAGCATCGCCGCTTCTGGAGCGGGCGCCTGTTTGGGACGATCGCGCCACTTCAGATCCGTCGCCTGTGCGGTAAAGCGCCGATCGGCGGCGAACTTCTCCTGCAGCTCCAACCAAGCGTTCTGATGATAGGAGAGCTCCACAATCAACTCATCGATATGTCGGCCTGCATCCACAGCGCCTGCAACGGGCTTGAGCGACATCTCACGCAACAGCGCGCGAATGGCGCTCACCTCCTGCAGGAATCGATCTTTCACATTCTCTTTGGTGTCCGGGGAGATGGCGCTCATCGACTCCACATGGGAGTTGAGCGCGTGAAACTGCCCAATGCGAGCATTGGCGGCGCTCTGCGCATAAAAACCAAAATAGACCACCCCAACCACCAGGAACGTCACGATCGCGATGGAGGAGAAGACCAGCAGAATCTTGCGTGAGAGCGTAACGCTCCTCATGGAGCCTCCTGACACGCCTGTTGGTAGAGCGCGCGGTCATACAGCAGCGCATCCAGTTCAGCGGGGGAACGCGCCGCGCGCACCTGTCCAGCCAGTGAGCCGCGATGCTGCATCGCTTCAATCCAGTAGTGCACGCCGCGTCGCCAGCTCTCATCCAACTGCACGGAGAAGTCGATGGTGGGCAGCGAAAGCGCCTCCACATCCTCAGAGCCATTCAGCCAGGCGGCCACCTGTTTGGCGCTCTGCAGCGGCTTCTCTCGAACCAGATCCCGCGCACGCCACATCAGCGCGGTCATTTTGCGGCTCAAATCTGGATGTTTGGCCAGGAAGTTGTTGTGCGCAGCCAGGGCGCAGCAGGGGTGGCCACGCCATTTGCCTTGCGGCGGCAGTTCATGCAGCATCGCCACGGTTTTGCCCACGCCCTGGGCCTCGGCTTTGGCCAGAAAGGGCTGCATGATGACGAATCCGTCAACCAACTGATTCTTCAACGCGGGAATGAGGTTTTTCGGCCCGTTCAGATTGATCAGGAGAATCCGCGCCTTGGCGTCGTCGGCATCGCTGGAGAAGGGAACATTACTCACGCTCAACGCGTGTTCAAAAATGAGATTCTGTACGGAAAACTGGGATTTATAACCGATTCGCAGCGGCTCTTTGCGCGTTTTGGCCAGCTCCAGGAAGGAGTCCCAATCGCGGGCCGGAGAGTCCACGCCCATCACCAGTCCCGCCCCTTCGGCCATGACCGGCGCCAACATGCGGATGGAGCGCCCCTTGTCGATATATTTTAAAATCGCCGGCACGCCGCCAAAGGAGAGGTCATACTGCTCTTCGGACAGGCGGCGAATCAGCTCCTGACCGCCAGTGTGCGAGCCGATCTCCACATTGGCGATGGCGCGATCGCCCTCCATCAACTGATAGGCTTGGCGAAATCGCTTCTCCCGCAGCCAAACGCCGCCGTGTTGTTTGAAATAGTCCGGGTTCATGGCCGCCACATAGAGCGGCGCATGATGGTCATGGGGGGCATGGGCGATGCGCAGAGTCGGCAACTCTTGCGGCGGCTTCTCACACCCGCTCAACGCCACGGCGACAATGCTCAACATCAGCGACGTCATGCAGTAACGTAGGGCGTTTCGCCATTGAATTCCAGTCATGCTCACTCCCCCTTTTTCACATGGGCCTTCCAAGAGCGCCCACGCAGCGACCGCGTGGTCAGCCCCAACGCCATGGCTTCCGCGGCGCGGGTTAAAAACGCCTCATCGCCGGCGCTGCGCTCCGCGCCATCAGGCAGATAGAGATTGAGCACCCCCAGCATTTGATTATCCTGAATCAATGGCAAAATGAAGTGCCCATGCGCCGCCATGCCATCGAACAGAATCTCATGCCGCTCATCCACATGTTCCGCAAACACCGGTTGACGCGACTGCGCGGCGCGGCCACACAAACACTGGCCAAACTCCAGTACAGCGCATTGTGTGCGCAGCTTCGGCGACAGACGATGGGCGGCGGTCAGGCGCAAGCGCTGCGCGCCAGCGGAGTCGGTTTCGGTTAAGAAGACGCACCCCTCCTCCAGACTCCCCAACCAAGGCATGCCGTTGAGCAGACTGTCCAGCGCCCCTTCCAAAAAGGCCTGCTGTGTCGGCGCCGTGAGGGCCAGACGCTTGAGGGTATTGAGCGCCTGCTCTTCGGCCAATGCGCGCTGATGCGTCTGCAGCGCCTCTTGCAGCGTAAAGCGCTGACGCTGCAGATCGCTCTGTGCGTCCAGACTCTCCTGCAACAAACGCTGACTTCGGCGCACATCAGCCGCATAGACCAAGCTCAGCCCCATATGCGAAATCAACAGGATCGCCAACACCCCTGCAGCCAATATCAACAGGCCAAACATCACGCGCTGCTGCTGCGCGTCTCCAGCAGCGCTCAGGGCGGCCAACTCCTGCAGGAAGAACAGCGCGCCGATCTCCCGTTTCCCTGCATCGCGCAAGACAAAATGGGTCACCACCATTTTTCGCGATCCCACTCGGGAGACAAAACTCACCCCCCCATGCCCCTGGGTCATAATGTGAAGATCCAGGTCCGGGGCCCACAGATGCGCCGTGCGATCGCTGATGATCATATTGGGATACTCATCCCAATCGGAATCCGCGTTGCCCAGAGCAGCCTGACCTTCAATCCAGGTTTTGCGCGAAAGGAGGGATTTGAACACCCCCACCAGCAGATCCCCGCCGCTGATGCGTTTGACCATGGGCGCAACGTGATTGATCTCCTCCCCCAGCTCCAGATAGCCGATAATCTGGCCATCCTGGCGCACCGGCGACACCACGCGTAGGGCCAGGGTGCCGAGAGGACCCAACTCAATGCCGCTGGCGATCTCGCCGCTGGCGCGCGCCTGCTCCAAGGTGACCCGTTGGATTTGGTCTCCGAAGCGTTTGGGGTGATGCACGCGCAAAAAATTCACCCCGCTGGGCAGGTGAAAATAGAAGTGCGTCACCCGCCGCCGCGCCCGCAGTTTGACAAACAGCGGCTGCGCCAGAGCATGCAGCCTGTCTCGCTCTCGTGCGACAAAAGCGGCGCGCAGGTCTGGGTTTATCAGAAGAGGGCGCAACGCCTCCTCCAACACGCGCGCCTCCTGCTCCAGCAACCACTGGAACACCGCATTGCCCACCGCCGCGCTGGCTTGCGCGCGCTGCATCACATGTTCGGAGCCCTGAGCGTCCCACTGCCGCCACATCCAGCCGCCCACCCCAAGAAACAGCGCGGCCGCCAACACCAATGAGAGCGCCAAACGCCACCGTGCGGTAACACGGTTGCGCAGAGTTGCATGGCTGGAACGATCCGCGTCAAAAGATTTCGCCGTGGCCGTTTCGCTCTGCTCGGAACGCATATCCTCTCCAGCACGGGGGTTTCGATGCCGCACACGCCATCGGTTTGCTCGCATCGTCTCGTCAACGCCAAACGGTGATGATTGGCGCATTTATCAGAGTAAGAAAAAAAGCGCCACAGCACCAAGCGAAAGCGTAAACGCAGGTGAGAAGTTAGCCGAATTTTTAAGAATTTAGATTAATTTATTGCAGATAAGGCGGGGCGGAATCCGCGTCGAGGAGCCAACCCACCCTGCGCGCCCGGGCTATGCGCGCGGCGGGCAGGTCGCACTGGAGGTCGGACAGGACCGTCTGCAGCGTTGCGCTCTTGCTGGCGCCGGTGACCAGGAACGTCACCCGCTCTGCGCGCAGGATCTCCTGTTCGCTCAAGGTGATGCGCGCCTGTCCCGAGAGCGGATTGCGCGCCCCATGGCAACGCCCGCCGCCCGCCGCTTCGCCGGGGAACAGCGAGGCGGTGTGGCCGTCATCGCCCATGCCCAGCCAGATCCAATCCAAACGCGGCGGCAACAGCGCGGCATAGCGCGCCGCCTCCTGCTGCGGGGGATCTTCGCCGCGCATGCGCTGATACGCCGCTAAGTCGGCGGGCAGCGCCCCGCCAAAAGCGCGCAACAGCATGCCGTGGTTGCTCTGGGGATCGTCCGGGGCGACGCAACGTTCGTCCACCCAGTAGAGGGCGAGCTTGCGCCAGGGAATGCGCGCGCGCCATGCGCCCCCCAGCAGACGGAACAGCCGTTCCGGCGTGCCGCCGCCCGAGACCACCAGAGAGAGTGGTTCGGACGCATCGTGCGCCGTCAGCGCCGCCAGCAGCGCTTCCGCCAGCGCCAAAGCGGCGGCGTCGGCATCGGCGCAAATTTGGATATTCGGGGCCTCAGAGGGCACAGTAGCCCCCGTCGGTGGTGAGATTGCGGCACGGATAGCGAAACTCGCCGCCCTCCTTGAACAGAGTTTTGGTTTCCGGCGGCCCCCATGTGCCCGCCGGGTAGCCATACAGCGGGATCTCCGGGTCAGTGGCCCAGGCGTCCAGAATCGGCTGCACAAAGCGCCAGCCCCACTCCACCGCATCGCTGCGCGCAAACAGGGTGGCGTCGCCCAGCAATCCATCCAGCAACAGCCGCTCGTAGGCGCTGGGGATGGGCGATTCGCCCAGATCGCTGTAGTGGAAATCCATCCCCACGTTCTGAATCTGGAAGCCCGCCGCCGGGGTTTTGAGACCGAACTCCACCAGAATGCCTTCGTCAGGCTGGATGCGGATAATCAGCCGATTGGCCCCCGGGGCGGCGCCGTCGGCGCGTTGAAAGAACTGGTGCGGCGGCTGACGGAAGTGCACCGCCACCTCGGTGACGCGGGTGGGCAGACGCTTGCCCGAGCGGATGTAGATGGGGATGCCGCCCCAGCGCCAGTTGTCGATATGGGCGCGGATCGCCACAAAGGTCTCGGTGCGCGACTCCGGGGCCACGCCGCCCTCATCCCGATAGGCGGCCAGATCGTCGCCACGCACATTGGCGGAGAGATACTGCCCCCGCACCACATGCTCGTGAATGTTCTCCGCCGTGATCGGACGCAGCGACTGCAACACCTTGGCGGTCTCGTTGCGCACGGCGGCGGCGTCAAACGCCACCGGCGGCTCCATGGTGACCGTAGCCAATACTTGCAACAGATGGTTCTGCACCATATCGCGCAGGATGCCCGCGCCGTCGAAGTAGCCGCCGCGATCCTCCACGCCGATGGTCTCGGCGGCGGTCACCTCCAGATGGCTGATGTGGCTGCGATTCCACACCGGCTCGAAAATGGCGTTGGCAAAGCGCAGGGCGAGGATGTTCTGCACCGTCTCCTTGCCCAGATAGTGATCGATGCGATAGATCTGCCGCTCCTCAAAGCGCTCCAGCAGGTTGCGGTTGAGCGCCACACCGGAGGCGAGATCCTCGCCAAACGGCTTCTCCACGATCATGCGCCGCCAGCCGTCGCTCTGGTCGGCCAGCCCAACGGCGTGCAGACCATCCGCCGTGGGGGCATAGAGACTTGGGGGCAGCGCCAGGTAGAACAGCGCATTGCGCGTCTCCATGCGGGACTCCTCCCACAAGGTCGCCATGCGCTCGGCCAGCGCCGCGTAAGCTTGGGAATCGGCAGGGTCAAGTTGCTGATAGCGGAACAGCCGGGTGAAGGGCTCCACATCGCGCAACTCTTCGCCCCCTGCGCCAAAGCGCGCCAGCGCCGCCCCCGCCTGGGCGGCGAAATCGGCGTCGCTGACCGGCTTGCGCCCCAACCCCAGGATCAGGAACGGACGCGGCAGCGCCCCTTTGCGATGCAGATCATACAGCGCGGGGATCAATTTGCGTTTGGCCAGATCCCCAGTGGCGCCGAACAGCGCCAGAATGGCCGGTTGCGCCTGTCTCATGCTCGCCCCCTTCAGGACTTGGCCTTGACCGCATGGCCGCCGAATTGATTGCGCAGCGCCGCCAACAGTTTATGCCCGAACGCCTCCCGGTCGCGCGACTGGAAGCGGGCGAACAGCGCGGCGGTGATCACCGGCGCGGGCACAGCCAGGTCGATGGCGGTCTCCACTGTCCAACGCCCCTCGCCGCTGTCGGAGACATAGGGCTCCAGCTTGTCCAGATTGGGATCTTCTCGCAGCGCCAGTTCGGCCAGATCCAGCAGCCAGGAGCGTACCACGCTGCCGTGGCGCCACACCCCGCTCACCGCCGCCAGGTCGATATCAAACGGCGCCTGCTGCATAATCTGGAAGCCCTCGGCGTAGGCCTGCATCATGCCGTATTCGATGCCGTTGTGGACCATCTTCACAAAGTGCCCGGCGCCGCTGGGGCCGCAGTGCAGATAGCCGTTCTGCGGGGCCAAATCGGTGAAGATGGGCGTCAGGGTCTCGGTGGCCGCCGCATCGCCGCCGGTCATCAGGCAGTAGCCGTTCTCCAGCCCCCACACGCCGCCGCTGGTGCCGCAGTCCAGCAGGATGATCCCCTTTTCCGCCAACGCGGCGCTGCGCTGCTGGGTCTCGCGCCAATCGGAGTTACCGCCGTCAATGATGATGTCGCCCGCGTCCAGCAGGCCGGACAGGTCGTCCAGATTCTGCTGCGTGGGCGCCCCCGAGGGCACCATCAACCAGACGATGCTCGGGCTGGGCAGATTCGCCACCAACTCCGCCAGCGAACCGGCCCCCACTGCGCCTTTATTGGCGAACTCCGCCACCACCTCGGCCTCATGGGCGAACACCACCATCTCATGACCCGCCTGCATCAAGCGGGTCACCATGTTGCCGCCCATTTTGCCCAATCCGACAAATCCGATTTTCATCTTCTGGCTCCTAATGGGGTAAAAAAAATCTCCTGCGGCGCTCACTGGATGAGATGATCAAAGAGACTGGGGCTTCGCCCCAGACCCCGACCAGGGCGCCGCCCTGGACCCGCACGGGCTCTGCCCGTGACCCGCCAGGGAAATGATTTCCCTGGACCCTCGTGAGTTTTGCTCCGAGTGGAACGACTCTATTCTCGCGCATCCCACCTTGTGCTTAATCCTGCCTTCCATTGCATCAAGGCATGGCGAATCACGATAGCACGCCCTCCACTGCAACAACATGACGACGGCGCAATTTCCCGGTAATGTCATCACGACAGCAACCACCGGAGCCTCGCCATGACCACGCCCCCCGCACACTGGAAAACCACCCACGCCAACGTCGCCCTGCCGCCCATGGTCTACGGCACAGCGTGGAAAAAGGAGCGCACCGCCGCCCTGGTCGAGCAAGCGCTGCGGGCCGGATTTCGCGGCATCGACACCGCCTGCCAGCCCAAACACTACTATGAGTCCGGCGTCGGCGACGGCATCGCCGCAGCGATTCAAGCCGGAGTCTGCGCGCGTTCTGATCTCTACATCCAGAGCAAATTCACCCCGCTGCGCGGTCAGGATCCGGCCAACGTCCCCTATGACCCCAACGCCCCTTTGACCGAACAGGTCACACAGTCGTTCGCGGTTTCATTGAAAAATCTGCGAGTTGAGCAACTGGACGGGCTGGTGTTGCACTCGCCGTTGGCCACCGAGACGGAGTTCACCGAGGTGTGGCGGGCGCTGGAGGGGATTCACGCCGACGGCGGCGCGCGGCAGTTGGGCATCAGCAACTGCTATGATGTGAACGTGTTCAAATGGCTGTGGGCCAACGCCCAGGTCAAACCGGCGATTTTGCAGAATCGATTCTATGATAAGAGCGGCTATGACGTCGAGTTGCGCGCCTTCTGCCGCGAGCATGGGGTGACCTACCAGAGCTTCTGGACCCTCACCGCCAACCCGCACATTCTGCAGCACAAGAGCGTGGTCGCCCTGGCCCAGGAGATGGGCTGCGCCCCGGCGCAGATTCTGTTCCGCTGGCTCAACCAGAGCGGCGCGGTCCCGCTCACGGGAACCACCTCACCCCAGCACATGGCGGAAGATCTGGCGTTTACCGAGTTCGAACTCACCGCCGAACAGATGACGCAGATAGCGGGCGTGATCGGAATCGCCGCGTGATCATTCGGGGTTCTTATGGGCAGAAGTCGCCGTTTGGATATCTCTGGCGACACTCCTGGCGGGTTAATTTCTCCCCGCTGCTCACGCGCCAAAGCTTGGAGCCCTTGTATTCATAGAGATTGGGCAAGGAGGTCAGAATGGCCTCGTCTCGCGTCAAACAGCGTTCGAGCGTAAGGGGTCTGAGTGGGCGATCAATCCGTCCATGGTAGACTTTAACAACGTGGTTATTCTGTAGGAAGAACCACCAGAACGCGCCCTCGTGAAATTTCAAATCAGATAACAAGTGAGACGGATAGAGCCCACGCAGCATGGGGGGAGGATCACTATACGGCGTCATTTGGCAGACATGATCCCAGGCGAAGCGAGTCATTCCTTGAAGAGGAAGAGATTTGCCGTGATTGCTCACCAACTCCTGAATCATGACGGAAGGCAAAGGCTCCGTATGATAATCCCGGAACCGTTGAGCCCCGGTCAGCAACCACCAAACGATCAGGAGAAGAGCGCCGCCGGTCACTGAGAGAAGGAACAGAACCTTCGTGAACCGCCTCAGAGCAGTGGTCTTGTTTGGCTCTGGCTCGCGTCTCATCGGTGGAGCCTTCCGCGTAGACAGCGATCAAATCCAGGTAATGTCGCTGGGAATGTGGCGGGTGATGCGTTGGGAGTCGATCAGTTCGGCGTCAAAGGGATCGTCGCTGACGTGATACTTACCCCAACTGTACAGATCGCACACAACATCGGGCCCAGACGCACGAATGCGCGCCACCACCGCACGGTCGGTGGTCCCGGGCAGGATCATCATGCTCTCCACCGCCACCCCCTGGCGCTGCAGAATATCCCGCTGATCCAGATAGTAGCGATACAGTGAGAACGCCGACGGCAGCCGCAGCAGGAACAGCCAGCGCCCGCCGCGCCCCTCGGCAAACAGTTTGGGCGCCGCGCTGGGAGCGCCGCTGCGCCAATCGTCGGGGGGCGTATTGTCCAGAAGCTCCGGCGCGGGCAATCCGCCATGGGCGTCGAAGCGCTGCGTCAGCGGTTGCGCATCCTGCTCCGGACAGAGGTGGTTGAACTCCTGCGCACAGCCCCCCGCCCACTGCGCCAGACGCGCCCACCCCGCATCGCCGCACTGAAGAAAGAGCTTGCCATCCAACAGATAGTCGGCCAGATCCACGCGCTTGAGCAGCGCCGCCAGCCCCTCAGGGCGACTCTCATGCACAAACACGAATGGGAGTACGCCGAGGGCGCCGCCGCCCTCGTCGCTCTGCTCCAATGTGCCGATATGGCTATTGGGAGAGGTCGCCACCAACCACTTGGCGCCATCGGCGATCTCCGCCCGTTGCGCCTCGCTGGGCTGAATATGATAGGTCACTTGCGACGTCAGCAGGCTCAATAGCAGCTCCTGCTGCTGGGCGGCGCAATCCTGCAACAGAAACAGATCCTGTCGCCGCTGGGCGCGGAACAGCGTCACCGACGCCGCTTCAGGCTCTATGGCGCCCGCCTGACTCACCTGCTGCGCCAACGCGGCGTCCACCCGCCGCAGCGCCGCCAGATTGCGTTGCCACAGATCCTCTGCACCGTGCTCAAGGCCGCTCATGCGAGCTCTCCATAACCGAAATAGCCCATGGCCTCGCCGCAGTAGCGATTGAAGATCTCCCGCTGCTCGGGACTCCAACGCCCCCAGATCGCCTCTGGAGAGCGGTCGCCGCGACTCTTTCGATTGATATCGCGGCCCTGTTTGGCGGCGACCTGTTCAGGCGTCAATTCCGTCTCGGCGCCCATCCAGCGCCAAGTCTGTTGGAACGCATCGACGTCGGTGGTGAGGGATTCGAAGGTCTGCACGCGACAGCGGGGGTTATCCGCCACCGCTTCGGCCACTGGGCGCTGCGAGGCCCAGAACAGGCACAGCGCCGAGAACAGGTCCAACGGCTCGCTCTTGCCGTGGAATTCACGCTGATAGACCGGGCCGAGCATGCGCGTCATGAAGTTGTGATACCAGACGTCGGAACGGTCGTTGTGGTGGAAGTAGGAGTCCACCACCTGCACGCCATTGCGGGGCATCATCAGCGCTTCAGCGTTGAGATCCGCCAGAACAGGGGCCATACGGGCCATTTGCAGGGGGAAAAAGTGGGTCACGCCGATGGCGGCGTAGGGCAGACTGCGGGCGGCTTGCCAAAAACGTCGCCAAGCGCTCATGTGAAGATAATCCGAACCATCCAGCATCAGACTGAGCGCCCGCCAGCGCATGGCGGGCGCGCCCATGGGGCGCATCTCGGTAATCTCGCCCAACGCGGTGTGGATAAACTCCTTATCCACCAAACAGACCATCCCGGCCTCCGGGGCGTGAAACGCGCCGCCGAACCAGGTGGTGCCGCTATGCCCGGTGCTCACAAGAAACTTCAATGGCTTATTGTGCATGATAGCCGACCGTTCTCCTCGTTGCGCGCGGTCAAAAAACAGCCAATAAAAAAAGGGTCAGGTCATAAAGACCCAACCCTTTTCGTAACTTTCAGATGGTGCCCAGGAGAAGACTCGAACTTCCACTCCCTCGCGGGAACTAGATCCTGAATCTAGCGCGTCTACCAATTCCGCCACCTGGGCAATGTGTCTCGTGCGTGACGAGACGCGAAGATTAGCGTTACCGGGCCGTTGGGTCAAGCGGATTTTTCGCGCCCCATGCATTTTTTCCACTATGGACGGAAAATCCCCCGGACTCAGCCGCCTCAATTGGCCTGGCCGCCCCCATCCACCAACAGAGCCGGGTCGATGCCCATGCTGCGGATGGCCATCTCCCAGCGCCGTTCATGGGGGGTGGCGAACAGCAGCTCGCGATCAAAACGGCACACCAGCCAGGCGTTCTGCCGAATCTCCTCTTCCAACTGACCATCGCCCCAACCGGCATAGCCCAGCGTAAAGAGAAAACGCGCCGCCGCCCCGGCGTCGGAGAGACGCTCCAGAATCTCCGGGCTGCCGCCCATAAAGAGGTGGCTCTGCACCTCCACCGCGCCGGAGTCGCCAAAATCCTCCTCATAGAGCACAAAACCGCGCTCCGGCGACACCGGCCCGCCCTGATAGACGATATTGTTCTCCGGTCGACGCCAATTCAGACCCAACTGCTCCATCACGTCGGTCATGCCCACGCTGTGGGGGTGGTTGACCACCAGCCCCATGGCCCCCTCGCTGGAGTGGGCGCAGATGAACACCACCGAGTGGTGGAAGTTGGTGTCCTCCAAGGTGGGCATAGCGACAAGAAACTGTCCGACGATGGACTCTTCACTCTCCATGACTCGCCCTCCCTCTGATTGCATTGACTCCCATGGACGCCCCGCGTTAAACCCGCGCTTCGATGGCTTCAGCCAAGCGCGCATGAATGCCGCCAAAGCCGCCGTTGGACATGATCACGATGTGATCGCCCGGCGCCATCTGCGCGCGCAAAATCTCCAGCGCGCCGTCGGCGTCGTCCACGCCATGGGCTTGGCGCACCCGGCCATCCTGCTGCAGTTGACGCAATAACGCGGCCACGTCCAGCATATCGTCCGCCGCCAACCCGCGTGCGGCGGGCTGGGCGATGATCACGCCGTCGGCGTCAACCAGCGATTCGGCCAAATGCGCCTGATGCACGCGCCGACGCATGGTGTTGCTGCGCGGCTCCAGAACCGCCCAGATGCGCCCGTTCTCGCCCACCTTGGCGCGCAACCCCGCCAACGTGGTGGCGATGGCGGTAGGGTGGTGGGCAAAGTCGTCATACAAGGTAATGCCGCCCGCATTGGCGCGCACTTGCAGTCGCCGCGCCACCCCCTGGAACGCCGCCAGCCCCTTTTTCACCGCATCCGGCGCCGCGCCATGAATCAACGCCGCAGCGGCGGCGGCCAAACCGTTACTCACATTATGCCGCCCCAGGTGCGCCCACTCCACGGTAAACAGCGGCGCGCCATTGCGCAACAGCGTCCAGGAGGAGCCATCCGGGCTCTCCAGGCGCGCGCGGAAGGGGTAGTCGCCATCGATGCCAAAGCGCGTCACCGGCCCATAGGCGTGGTTGGCGACCAGATCCTCAATCTCCGCATCGTCGCCATTGGCCAGAATCACCCCACGACGCGGCACGCTGCGCAGCAGATAGCGGAACTGCACGCGAATCGCCTCCAGATCGGGGTAGATATCGGCGTGATCAAACTCCAGATTGTTGAGAATCAGCGTGCGCGGGCGATAGTGCAGGAACTTGGGCCGCTTATCGAAGAAGGCGGTGTCGTACTCATCCCCCTCCACCACCACGAACTGGCCGCCGGGGTACTGCGCGCCATGGCCGAAATCCAGCGGAATGCCGCCAATCAGAAAACCCGGCTTCCAGCCCACGGAGCGGAACAGAGCGGCGGTCATGCTGGAGGTGGTGGTTTTGCCGTGAGTGCCCGCAATCACCACCGGATGACGCTTGGCCAATACGTTTTCATACAGCCATTGGGCGCCGGAGACATAGGGCAGCCCGGCGTCCAGCACCGCCTCCAACTCGGCGTTGCCGCGGGAGATGGCGTTGCCCACCAGCACCAGATCCGGCGTGGGGTTGAGCGCGGCGGCGTCGAACCCTTCACGCACCGGAATGCCGCGTTTGGCAAGAAAGTCACTCATGGGCGGATAGATGCCGGCGTCAGAGCCGGTCACGCGCCAGCCGCCGTCCTGAGCCAGCGCGGCCAGCCCGGCCATGGCGGTTCCACAGATTCCGATGACATGCAGATGCTTCATAGGGTCGGCCTCCCCCGGCCGAGCGCAATGCAGTAAGAGAGCGCGCGATAACAAAAAGGCCGAATCACCAAAGAATCGGCCAATCATTTCGAGTTTCAGCGCAGGACAACGCCTGCTGCAACCGCGTCCAATCGAACATCGGTCCAGGATCCCACTTGCGACCCGGCGCAATGTGTTCATGCCCGGCCAAGCCATCGTCACGCAACTGCGGCAGGCCCGTTTGCAGGGTGCGGAACAGCTGCGCCAGACGCACATACTGGATGGGTGCAAACGGCGTACGCTCATCGCCTTCCAGTTCGACGCCAACCGAGAAGTCGTTGCAGCGCTGGCGTCCGCGCCACTGGCTGACGCCAGCGTGCCAAGCGCGGCGGCTCACCGCAACGTATTGCGTCACCAAACCGGCGCGATTCACCAGAAAGTGCGCGGCCACGCGCAGAGGAGCGATTTCCGCAAAGAAGGGGTGCTCGTCAGGATTCAACGAGCCGGTGAAGAGCTGATCGACGTAGGGACCGCCGAACGCCCCCGGCGGCAAGCTGATGGCGTGCACCACCACCAGCTCGACCGCACACTGCGGGGGGCGTTCGTCGCAATGGGGGGAGAGAAGCTGTCGAAAGTCGATCCCGCTCAGCCCACATTCTCCACCGAGCGCACTTCGGGGATCCGCTCTTTCATGGCGCGCTCAATGCCGCCCTTGAGGGTCATCATGGCGCCGGGGCAGGAGCCGCACGCGCCGCGCAAACGCACGTTCACCACGTTGTCTTCGGTGATCTCCACCAGCTCCACATCGCCGCCGTCGCGCTGCAACATGGGACGAATCTCCGCCAAAACCGCTTCAACCTTGTCACGCATGATCATGTCCTTGGGGTAGTTTCGACCGCCACGACCGCTCAACTCACAGGTGTGAGAATCCGCCGCCGCCGCCGTCATCCATCTTTGAGTCGATGCCGCATCGCCCGGGGCGATTCGCACATCGGCGCATCTTAACAGATATGAGACTCGATTACCGCCCCTCAAGTTCCGCCATGGTGAGCTGTCCGGTGGCGCTGAGTAGACTGAAGCGCGCCAGTTCGGCGTTGTAGCGCGCCTGAATCAGATTGGTTTCGGCGCTGAAGGCTTCGTTCTGCGCATCCAGCAGATCCAGCGCCGTGCGCGCGCCCACATTGAACTCGTCTCGCACCCCGGCCAGGGCGTCGCGGGCCGCTTTGAGGGCGGATTCCAACGATGCCACCACCGCATCGGCGCTGCGCATATCCAGCAGCGCCTGCTCCACCTCACGGCGCGCCTGCAGCTTCAACTGGTCATAAGTGGCGCGCTGCGCCTCCAGATCGGCGCGGGCGCCGCGCACGCCGGACTCGGTGGCGCCGCCCTCATAGATGGGCGCGGTCACGGTCACGGTGAGGGAGTGGCTGTCGTAGGAGCCCAGATCGTTGCCGCCGGTCTCGGCGTGCAGGGTGCGACTGAGCGAACCCGACAGCGTGGCGGTGGGCCAGTGCCCGGCCTTTTCAAAATCCACACTCTTTTCGGCCACGTGCACGCGCTCGCCTTGGGCCATCATGTCGGGGCGGATATCGGCCTTTTCGAACAGTTGATCCAGATTGGCGTCATCCATCTGGTGACCAATAGTGGGCGCGGCCATCACCTTGGGCGGCGCCTGCCCCACCACTTCCCGGTAGAGGGCGGCGCTGACGTTAACGCCGTTGATGCCTTTTTCCAGATCGGCTTGGGCGCTGGCCAGACGCGCCCGCGCCTGGGAGACGTCGGTGCGGGTCAACTCGCCCGCCTCAAAGCGCGCGATGGTGGCCTTGAGGTTGGATTCGATCACCGCCAGATTGCTGCGCGCCAGATCACGCACCGACTGCGCTTCCAGATAGCCCAGATAGACCTCCGCCACCCGCATGATCACCGCCTGTTCGGTATTGGTGTGATCGTGCTCATAGGCGGCCACATTGGGCTTGGACTGGTCATAGCTGATCCACGCCTGCCGATTGAACAGCGCCTGGGTGAGGCTCAAGGTCAGGGCGGTGGGGTCCGACTGAGTGCGCGTGACGCCATACTTGGCGTAGCTGTGGCTAAAAGCCACCGAACCTTCAATGGTGGGCAGCAGACTGGCGCGGGCGGTGGGGATCGCCTCGCGGGCGGACTCCAGGGTGTAGTCGGCGTTGCGCATCTGCGGGTTGTTGGCCATGGCCAAACGCGCCGCCTCCAGGAACATGGCGTTGCCGTCCAGCTCGGCGGCGGGAGCCATGCTCTCGGGCGCCGGATCGCTGGCCATGCTCTCCTGCATGGCCGCGTCAGTGGCGGCGGCCTGGGCGAATGCGACCGGCGACCACAGCGGGGTCAGCGTCAAACTGAAGACAGCCAGGGCCAAATGGGCGGGACGAATCTGCGCAAAAACGGACATGTCAGAATCCTTACGGCTTGGGCCCGGCGCGCCACGATTCCTGCAAGGTCGCGATATTGCAGTTGAATGCGCAATCACATTGCGCCGGTTATGAAATCTCGGGGGTCAGATAGGTATAATCATCCAACGCTTCGCCGAAGCTTTTTGCAAAAAGCGCGCCCAGATTATGATCCCCTTTATGGGTCAGCGCCAGGGCGCGATTCATCAGATGATGCGGATCGTAGGATACCTGAGTCAACACCTGGCGGGTGGTCTGACCCGGCAAAACCTGCTGGTAACTCCACTCGCCATTGTCGCCCAGACCCACGTGCGCCACATGGGTGTCGCCGAACAGATTGTGCAGATCGCCCAGGATCTCCTGATAGGCGCCCACCAGGAAGATGCCCAGCCGGTACGGCTCGCCCCCATTGAGCGGATGCAGCGGCAGCGCCGGTTTGGGCCCGTCCTTGACGATGAACTGATTGATGCAGCCATCGGAATCGCAGGTCAGATCGTTGATGGCGGTCAGACGACTGGGACGCTCGCCCAAGCGCTGCAACGGCAAAATGGGGAAACGCTGCCCCACCGCCCAGGCGTCGGGCAATGATTGGAACATGGAGAAGTTGGCCAGATAGCGATCCACCACATAGTCGCTGACCGTATTCTCCTCCTCCTCGGACTCCGCTGCAAACAGGCTCTGCGGCGCCACATCACGCACCCGCGCGGCGATGCGCCACAAGTGTTTCTCGGCGTCAGCGCGATCGCGCACACCCACCCGCCCGGCCAAAAAGGCGCGTTGGAACGCCCCTTTGAGCGCCAACGCTTCATGCCAGATGTCGGCGGCGTTGTGTTCGTCCACCTCGTCAACCAGCGCCATCAACGAGGCGGTCTCCGGGGCCATCTCGTCGGCGTCATCGGCGTCCTCCGCCTCTTTTTCGTGCTGAAACTCCGGCAGACTGGGCGCATCGCGCGGCACGTCGGCGTCGAGCACATCCACCACCAGCACCGCATGGTGCGCAGTCAGCGCGCGTCCGCTCTCGGTGTGCAAAATAGGGTGCGGCAGGTCCGCCTCTTCACACGCTTCCGCCATCACGCTCACAAAGGTCTCGGCGTACTGGCTCAACGAATAGTCGACCGAATCGTCCTCGCCGTTACGCTCGCCGCCATAATCGACGCCCAGTCCCCCGCCCATGTCCACCCGCTCCACCGCGCAGCCCATGGCGCGCAGCTCCACAAAGTAGCGCGCAGCCTCGCGTACGCTCTCCTCCATGGCGCGCAATGCGGTGATTTGCGAGCCCTGGTGAGCATGGATCAGTTTGACGCAATCGAGCATGCCGCGCCGCTTGAGTGCGCCCACCACATCGAGGATTTCACCGGCGGTCAGACCGAATTTGGAGAACCCCCCCGCCGACTCCGACCACGGCCCCGCGCCAGCGGCGTCCAGCTTGACGCGGAAGCCCAGATTGGGGCGCACTTTCAGAGCATCGGCGACGCGCAATACGGTGTCCAGCTCGCCAGGGCGATCCAGCACCAGATAGACCGGCAGCCCCATGCCCATGGCCAGCAGCGCCAGCCGCACATAGGGTTCATCCTTATAGCCATTGCACACCACCACGCCGCTGCCGCCGTGCAGGTAAGCCAGGGCGATGGCCAGCTCCGGTTTGGAGCCCGCCTCCAACCCCATATGGAAGGGGCGGCCATACTCGATAATCTCCTCCACCACCTTGCGGTCCTGGTTAACCTTGATGGGGTAGAGACCAGCGTAGTCAGAGGTATAGTTGAATTTGTCCCGCGCCTCGGCAAAGGAGCGATTGATGCGCTGAATGCGATCATGAAGGATATCGGAAAAGCGCACCAGAACCGGCAACTCCAGCCCCAAGGCGCGGACCTTTTCAATCAGATCGAGCATATCCAGCTCAGGCGAGTCGGGACCGCCTGCGCGCACGGTGACGTGACCCTTATCATTGATGCCGAAATAGCCCACGCCCCAGCCGGGCAGATTGTAGAGGGAAGCGGAATCTTCGGTAGTCCAAGCCGCAACGGGCGCCGGGGAGGACGAAGAGGTGGGCATGGGCCATACTCCAGACGGGTTGAAAAGATATGGCTCTCTATATCATCGCCTGGGCGGCGCGGCAAGCGCGCGACGCGCGCGTGCAGTCATGAGCTAGGCAGAACGGTTGCGTTTGGCGTCGCGACGGGCCAGAACGGCGTCAGCCTTGGCGGCCAATTCGCGTTCATCGGGAGAGGAGAATAGAGCGTTGCGTTGAGGAGACAGCACGCCCAACAGCAGCATGCCCCACCCCCACACGCCCAACAGCAACATGGGCGCCCCCAACAACAGCACCGGCAGTGTGGCCGCAGGCGCATTGTAGAAGAAGTCGCACAGGGTCCAGCCGACCCAGATAAAGCCGCTATAGAACAGCGGCCCCCAGATGCGACGAAACGCGGGCTGCTCGGCCAGAATGCGGTGCACTGCACTCAGTCCCCCCACTGGACGCCCACGCCGCGCCTCGGCGGAGGGTTTGGGCGGCGGCGGTTTGGCGAAGCGGCGCGACATGGGAAGAGGCCTTAAATATCCAGGGTGTCCTGGGCGAAGCGCGCCTTCTCCTGGATAAAGGCGAAGCGTTCGGCCGGGCGTTTGCCCATCAGGCGAGAGAATGCGCTCTCGGTGAGCTTGTCATCATCCACCACCACCTTGAGCAGGCGGCGGGAGGAGACGCTCATGGTGGTCTCGCGCAGCTGCATGGGCGGCATCTCGCCCAGACCTTTAAAACGGGAGATCTCAACCTTCGCCTTGGGTTTGCGCTTGGTCATCTCCGCCTCCACCCGCTCGCGCTCGAGATCATCCAGGGCGTAGCGGCTCTCCGTGCCCACGGTGACCTTATACAGCGGCGGCTGCGCCAGATAGAGACGGCCGTCGGCGATGAGCTGCGGCATAAAGCGGAAGAAGAAGGTGAGCAACAGCGAGGCGATGTGGGCGCCGTCGACGTCGGCGTCGGTCATGATGATGATCTTGCCATAGCGCAGATCGTCGCCGTCGTAGTGCTTGCCAATGCCCGCGCCGATGGCGGTGACCAGACTCTGCACCTCGGCGTTCTTTTCGAACTTCTCGCTGTTGGCCTGCTCCACATTGAGGATTTTACCGCGCAACGGCAGCACCGCCTGAGTGTGGCGGTCGCGCGCCTGTTTGGCGGAGCCGCCCGCCGAGTCCCCCTCGACGATAAACAGTTCGGTGTCGCTCAGATCGCTGCTGATGCAGTCGGTGAGTTTGCCCGGCAGGGTGAGGCGACTGGTGGGGGTCTTGCGCTTGACGCGATTGGCGGCTTTTTTACGGCGCAGACGCTCCTGCGCGCGCTCCACCACCTCCTCCACCAGCTTGGACGCCACCTCCGGCTGACGGTGCAGCCAGTGATCCATATTGTCTTTGAGGGTGGACTCCACCAGACGCGCCACGCCGGCGTTATTGAGCTTATCCTTGGTCTGCCCGGCGAACTGCGGATCGGGGATGAACAGCGACAGCACCACGATGGCCCCGCCCAGCACATCCTCGCCGGTGAGGGTCAGCCCTTTGGGCAGCAGATTGCGGGTTTCGGCAAACTCGCGCACCCCTTTAAGCAGGGCGCTGCGCAGCCCCGCCTCATGCACGCCGCCATTGTGAGTGGGCACGGTGTTGCAGTAGGAGCGCACGTCGCCGTCATCATCCAGCGTCCACGCCACCGCCCACTCCATGCGCCCCTTGCCGTCGTCGCCCAGACGCTCGGCGCTGCCTTCGAAAGGCTCGGGGATCACCAACTCCTTCTTCTCGGTGATAGCGCGGATGTAATCCTTCAGACCGTTGGGAAAGTGGAAGGTCTCTTCGGTCCCGCTGCTCTCCTCGCGGGCGCGGATCTCCACCCCACGGTTGAGATAGGCGCGGGAACGACACATCTCCAGCAGGCGAGAGAAGGTAAAGCGCGGATTGGGGAAGATTTCGGGATCGGGCAGGAAACGCACCTGCGTGCCTTTGCGGCGGGTGGCGTCGCCCTGGGTGAGCGGCGCGGCGACTTTGCCGCGCTCAAAGCGTTGCTGATGACGAAAACCGTCGCGCTCCACCTGCACCTCGGTCCACACCGACAGCGCGGTGACCGCGCACACCCCCACGCCGTGCAGACCGGCGGAGGTGGCGTAGACGGCGTTATTGAACTTGCCGCCCGAGTGCAGCATGGTGAACACCACCTCCAGCGCCGATTTGCCCGGGTAGCGCGGATGTTCGTCCACCGGCACGCCGCGGCCATTATCGCGGATGCCCAGAGAGCCGTCTTCATGCAGGGTCAGGTGGATACGGTCGGCAAACCCCGCCACCGCCTCGTCCATGGCGTTATCGAGCACCTCGGCGGCCAGATGGTGCAGCGCGCGCGAGTCGGTGCCGCCAATGTACATGCCGGGGCGCTTGCGAATGCCCTCCAGCCCTTCCAGCACTTCAATATGGGATGCAGAGTAGTCGCTCATGGCAACGCAGGGAGGTAGCGCGGATCAGGGGCGGCGACGCGCCAGCGTCGCCGAGTCGGGTCGAAACAACCAGGCCGCCGCATCATTTATGGCGGTAGGAGATGCGCCCTTTGGTCAGATCGTAGGGGGTCAATTGCACGGTCACTTTATCGCCGGGCAGAATGCGGATGTAGTTCTTGCGCATACGGCCAGAGATATGGCACAGCAGGCTGTGACCGTTTTCCAATTCGACTTTGAACATGGCGTTGGGCAGGTTCTCCAACACCTTGCCCTCCATCTCAATGACATCTTCCTTACTCAAGGATCCGCTCCAGATAGGGATGGCTTACGCAATACGCGCCGTGGATACAAAAACGGGGATTATGCGCTGCGCTTGCGCAGAAGTCAACAACACGCCACCGCTATTTGAGCAGCACCCCCACCCGCGGCAGATTCTCAAACGCCAAGTCCGCCTCTGTGAACGCGCGGTCGACGATGTCGCCGTACTCCATAATGGAGGAGTAGCCGGTGTTCAAGCCATTGATCGCCTCCACCACGCGCGGACGCGTATGGCCATAAGGGAACGGCACAGGATCCTTGTAGTGCAGAATTTTGATCAAACGGTTGCCCGAACCAAATTGACGCACCTCAATGGGCACGGCCAGTTTCACGTCCACCACCGCCGTCAGACGCTTGAAAGGGAAGCGTCCGGCGTCCTTGGGCGTCAACACCAGATTGGCCAACGGCCCGGCGCGCCCTTGAACCACCGCATCGAAGGCGTCGCTCCAGGGTTCAGGGAACAGATCCACATTACCGAAGCTGCCGCCGACGAAAGAGTCGACCCAGCCCTGGTGGCGGTAGCCCAACTCACCGGGCAGACGCACGCGCATCTCATCGCCCTGGCGCATCAGGGTGCGCCCTTTGAGGCTGGCGGGCGCAGCGATCAGCGCCGCCCAACGCTCGCCGCCATCGCGCGCGGCGTAGAGCGAGGTCTCCACGCCGGGTCCGCGCGGCGTCTCATTATGGATGCGAATGAACAGCTGTCCGGAGGCGGGAAACAGGTTGGCGTCGATGCGCTTGAGCAGATCCACCACATCCACATCGAAGTCTTGCTGCTGCGCTTGCGCCGCGCCAGGCTGAACCAATCCAGCGAACAACACCGCCAGCCACAGAATCCGCAACAATGCGCTCCTGGCGTCCACAAATGCGATGCGGCTATACTGGGGACTTTGGAACAGCGCAAAGCACTCCGCAGCGCGTCGCAAAACGCCAAAAAACAGGCGCCCATAAGAGAGGCGCGCGCGGGAATGGAGCATTATTTTCATGTGGATTACCCTGGCCATTCTTGTTGCCGGTCTGATCATTATCATGGCTCTGTTGAGCTTCGTGATTCTGCCGTGGCGACAACGTCAACGCGCCCGACGCAGCATTGAATTCTGTGAACCCTACCTGTTGCCCGAGCTGCCCGACGCCCTGGATGAAGTGATTCAAACCAGCTCCAAACGCGGCGACTCCAATCGCACCTACCAGGTCAATATCAAGCAACTCACCTGCACCTGCCGCCGCTTTCGTCAGTTTCGCGGCCTCTACCCGGCAAACGACATTCACAGATTGTGCCGACACCTGCGCTATGAGATGGAGGCGCGGGATGTGCTGAGTCTGTTTGACAACGCCACGCAACGCATCATTGAAGACCGCGTACGTGATCGCTGCTACAAAAAAGTCTCATTGCCGGTGGGTGAAATCATCGTCGGCTACCACCCAAAAAATGAGTTCGTGCGCATCTTCGCCCATACTCTGGGGCCCGAAGATCCCATGCAGGGTCCTTATACTGGCCCCTACGACAAATTCACCTTCAACACCGCTCAGGAGAGCTGGATCTATGGCGACGAACCGCCGGGCGCCAGCCACATTATTCCGGCTGTCGCGCAATTGGTGACTCAGGAGCGCCGCGCATACATTCAATTCAATGTGCACGGCGACCGCGACGCCGATCACGAAAGCGAAGTCGACCACACGGGCGAGCGCTAACGCTCCCAGCTCGACCCATCACGTCACGGTAGGCGGCTTATTGGGCCGCACCGGCGGCTTGGGCCGCTCAGGCGCTGCGGGTTCAGGCGCGGAAACCGGCGCCGCTTTATCGGCGTCGCTCGGTTTATCCAGATCATCCAGCCATGAAGGCTCCTTCTCCGCTGCCTCGTCATCCCCTCCACTGGGCGGGAATAGCGGCAGATCCGAGCCGCCGCCGCGACGCCGCAAGGTTTCGCGATTGAGGATCTCCATCAACGTCTCGGTGGCCATCTCCGCCACTTCGGGAATGGCGATCACCATGGGATATGGCGCCCGCCGCGCAGCCTGCTCCAGCCCCACTTTGTCCATCACCCCATCATCGCCACGGAACGGTTTGAGCGCCTGCACCGGGGCCATGGCGGTTTTCACCGCATCCTCTCGGCTCTCCGGCGGCAGCGGAAACAGAATGCCATCCAACTCCTGAGGAATCTTGCCCCCCGCCACCGGCTCGGGCAGGCACTCCTGCATGTTCAATCCCAGCAGAAACAGCTCACCGCCATCAGCGTTCTGGCGCACCCAACTCGGCCCCACGTTCGCCCACGGAATGGTGGCCGACAGCGGCTTGCCAAACACCAGCCCTCTTTGCGGATCCAGCGTCAACACGCTGCGCAATGGCCCGTGGGCCGTATTGCGTTGAATCATCCGATAGGCGAACAGATCCGACGCCAGCAACACCACCAGCCCCACGACGCCGATCATCGGCCCCGCCATGCTCCACATCACCCCGGCAAAGGCGACGCTCATAATCCCCATCATGATGAAAATGATGGGCTGCATGGAGCCTTCGATATGCCCACCCATGGCTAGCCGCACTGGCTCCTGCAACCCCTCCAAGCGATAGCGCTGGAGATCCATTTTCCTGCTCATCTTTCGCCTCCTTAAATGAAACCAGTCGCGCCTATTTTCCCGACCAGGACGCCAATGGCAATGAAAAACCGCGATTTCCGCTTGCGCGCGGCCCGGCCTGTGCATATACCAACGGAATCGGAATCGTTTTCCGCCCTTTCGGCAGGAGTCGTCTGTATGGACGCCAAATTGAGTCTGGTGACGCTGGGCGTGGAGAATATGGCGCGCGCGCGCGCCTTTTATGAAACAGGTCTCGGTTGGGAGGCATCAGGACAAAGCAATGAGAATATCGTGTTTTTTCAGGCGGGAGCGTGCGTGATCGGACTCTACGGGCGCCGCGCATTGGCCGAAGACGCCAATGCGACCGACCCGGGCGGACCGATCCCTTACCGCAGTGTGGCTTTGGCGCGCAATGAACTGAGCAAAGAGGCGGTGGACCGCGTCATGGCCCAGGCGAAGGCGGCGGGCGCAACGATTGTGCGCCCGGCTCAGGATGTGTTCTGGGGCGGATACTCCGGTTACTTCGCCGACCCAGACGGTCACCTGTGGGAGGTGGCCTGGAATCCGTTTTTCCCGGTCAACGCCGACGGCTCTCTGGCCCTGCCCGACTGAATCGAGTACGGCGCGGCGCCCGATTGAATCGGACAGCGCCCCCGCAAGCCCTCTTCAGCAAAGCGTCAAACCTTGTAGCGCGCCAACATCTCGTCGAGTTCGCCCGCCACCCGGCTCATCAATTGCGCCTGGTCATGCACGTCGTGACTCACCTCGGAGACCTGTGAGGCGTGTCCGCGCAACTCATCCATGCCGTTGGCGATCTCATTGGCCGCCTGCGCCGCTTCGGTCACGCTGCCGGAGATCTCGCGGGAGCCGCTGCTGGCCTCGGAGACGTTGCTGGAGACCTCGGTGACGCCGGAGGTGGTCTCGGCGACGTTGCGGGAGACATCCTCAATACCGATGCTGATCTCCTCCACGCTGCGATTGGCCTCCTCCAATCCGCCAAAGGACTCCTGCACGCGCTGGCTCATCTGCGCCGCCTGATCGGAGATGTTGGCCATCTCGCGGGCCACGCCGCCCATGGTGTGGGTCTGCTCCTGCATGGCCATGAGAATGCCGTCATTGGCCTCGCGCAAGCGCCCGATGGCGTCAGTCACCTCCTCATTGGCCGCCCCCACCTGCTGGGTCTGGGAGCGAATGGCCTCCACCTGGTCAGCGATCATTTTGGTCGCGTCGCCGGTTTGTGACGCCAGCGCCTTGACCTCGTTGGCCACCACCGCGAACCCCTTGCCCGACTCTCCCGCCCCCGCCGCCTCGATGGAGGCGTTAAGCGCCAACATATTGGTCTGCTCGGCAATATTGCTGATCACGGCGATGACGTTGCCGATCTCATTGGCGGTGTGCGAAAGCTCATGCATTACGCTGACGCTGCCTGCGGCAATTTGATTGGCGCGCGCAGACTCATCACTGGCCTGCTGGCATTGCCCTTTGACCTCGACAATGGTCTGGGAGATGCCATCCACCGCCTGCGCCACCGAGCCGATGCTGGTTTCGGTCTGCTCCGCCGCCTCCCGCGCCACGCGCATATTGTTGGTCACCTCGGCGCTGCTGTGGGAGACGCTGCTCAAGTTGACGCTGGCCTCCTCGGAAGCGGAGGAGACCCCATTCATACTGGCGCTGATCTGCTCCACCGATCCGGCAATGTTCTGCATATTGGCGCTCAGATGCTCCACCGCGCCGGAGATGCTCTGCAGATTCTCCGTGGATTGCTTGACCGCAGCAGCGGAGGAGACCGCGCTCTGTTTCATCTCGGTGGAGCTGTTGGCCAGCTGGCTGGAGGCGCTGCTCAAAGCGGAGGCGGCCTGAGAGAGGGTGAGCGCATGCTCGCGCAGAGTCTGGAAGCCCGTGCGCAGATTCTCCACCATGCGCATCAACTCGGCGAAAGCGCCTTTCGTCTGCCCATTGGCCGATGCCGCCGCGCCCGCCAGATCGCCATTGGCGACGCGCTCGGCCACCTGTAGCATCTGCGTCGGTTCGCAGCCCAACAGATTGAGCACCCGGCGGGTGATCAATTGGCCCAGAGTCACCGCCAGCGCCACGCCGATCACCAGCATGATCAGCACAGTCCAGAAGATCGCCCCGGCGGTGTCGGACGCCTGCTGCTTGGCGGCCTCGATCACCCCGCGCGCGCCATCCTCCACCCCGCCCAAGGTCTCCATCATCTTCTCGCCAACGGCGTCGGCGTCGGCGTCCAGAGCGGACATTTTGCCTTTGGCGGTATTGACCTCCAGCAACAGCTTGCCGTAGCGCCCCGCCAGATCCTTATACACCGATTTATAGTCGGTCATAATCGGCTCAAGCAGCGCCAGCAGCGCCGGATCGGTCATGGGCGCCACATCGCCCTCCACCGTGGCCGCGCCTTTTTTCAGCGCATTGAACCAACCGATCATCTCGCCATCGCAACGCGCCATCTCATCGCGCACCCGACGCATCTGCGCCTCATCGAGTTGCTGCGCCATCTCCTCCATGCTGATGCGGTATTCGGTCAGATTATTGCGAATTTCCGAGACCATATCCGCCCACATCACCTCATGGCTGTAGATCTCCTCCATGGGCGTCTGTTCAGCGATGCGGCGTGGAATGCGCTCCTTCACCGCCTCCTCCAACGCCTTGATCTGCTTAACCAAGCTGTCGAAACTCTCCTCGAACATCTGCATGGTCATTTCGCGCGCTTCATGCAGCGCGAACAACTCCTGCATCAGTTTGTGGATGCCCCCTATCAGCGGCAGAAACTCGTCATTGTGGAAGACATCCGCCTCATGCACCACACGCTGCAAGACCGGATCATCGGTGGCGTAGATTTCGCCCTCCTCGGTCACGGCCCCTTTCAGAATGGCGTTGGAGAAAGCGTCATATTGCGCCACCACCGCCTCATGCTCTTTCCACACCTCCGCCAGCTCCTGCTTATCCCCAGCAGCCAGAAGCTCCATGATCAACTGCATGTCGTGGCGCACGGAGAGTTTCATCTCCATGGCGGCGTCGATCATGGGCGCAGCGCGCGTCACTTTATCTACGGAACGATCAACTTGGTTGACGCCATTGACGCTCTCCAAGCCAAGCAAGGCCAGCAACAGCGCGACAGCCAGGAATCCGCTCAGAAGCAGGGCCCGAAGCGAGAGATTAGCAAGCATGGGGAGATCCTCCATCCCAGTCCAAAGCATGACGATACAGCGGAGGATAATTGATTATGAAATTGCGATAATATTAACATTCTGTGACGCACATCACAATTTCTTATGCAGGAATTCAGTAATAAAATCTGTCTAAACGGGCAATTTTGAAATGGAGCCGCCACCTGAAGCGTAATGTAAACGTGAAGGTGACGCGTCACTTGAGCAAAGCGCCCGGCCTGGAGGGGGGACGCCCTGAACAGAGCGGAAACAGACAACGGAGAGGAAATTGCGCGCCGAGGTGTAATTAAACGCCACACGCGGTGAAAAGCGCATCCAGATCGACATGCGCGGTCAGGGCGTCGGCCAATCGGTCGATATCCTGCTCGGCGCGCTGACGATGATCGATGCTCTGCACCTGGCCGCCGCCCGCCCACGTGATCAGCCCCGCCAGCGCACTGGGCTCGTCGAACAAGCCGTGCAGATAGCAGCCCAGCACGTTGCCCTCTTTGGACAGTGCGCCATCGGGACCGGATTTCAACCAGATTGCCGGGCGCTGGCGATCGGGTCCGCTGGTTTTGCCCATGTGGATCTCATATCCGGCCACATCGCCATCGGGGTCGAAGGCGAGGCATCCGGCGGCGTTTTCCAGGCGTTTCTCCGGCTGCATCTGCGTCTCCACATCCAGCAGGCCCAAACCGCGCACGCCGCCGGGCTCCCCTTCCAAACCATCTGGATCGTGAATGGCGCGTCCAAGCATCTGATAGCCGCCGCAGATGCCGATGATCTTGCCGCCGTAGCGCAGATGGCGCTGGAGGTAGGACTCCCACCCCTGCTGGCGTAGCCACAACAAGTCAGCGCGCACGCTTTTGCTACCGGGCAGGATCACCAGATCGCCCGGCGGCGGCGCTTCGCCGGGTTTGACCAAGCGTAAGTCAATCTGCGGATGCAAACGCAGAGGGTCGAAATCGGTGTGGTTGCTGATGCGCGGGAAGATGGGCGCGACCACGCGGAACATACCCTCTGCATCGCCGCCGGACTGCGCGCCGAAGAACGAATCCTCCGCCTCCATATGCCAATCGGCCAGATAGGGCATGACGCCAAACACGGGCTTGCCGGTGCGGGCTTCGAGCCATTTCAGCCCCGGTTCCAACAGCGCCACATCGCCCCGGAACCGATTGATAATGAATCCTTTGACGCGATTGCGTTCGGATTCGCTCAATAGCTCCAGCGTCCCCACGATCTGCGCGAACACGCCGCCCCGATCGATATCGGCCACCAGGATAACGGGGCAATCCACCGCTTCGGCAAAGCCCATATTGGCGATATCGCGATCGCGCAGATTGATCTCCGCCGGGCTGCCCGCCCCCTCCACCACGATGGTTTGATATCGCGACGCCAAGCGTTGGTGGGACTCCAGCACATAGCCCATGGCTTCGCGTTTGTAGTCGTGATAGTCCGCTGCGTTGCGATTGCCGATGGATTTCCCATGCACAATGACCTGGGCGCCGATATCGGAGTTGGGTTTGAGCAGGATGGGATTCATATCCACGTGGGGGGGAATCCCGGCGGCTTGGGCTTGGGTGGCTTGGGCGCGACCGATTTCGCCGCCTTCGGGGGTGACGGCGCTATTGAGGGCCATGTTTTGTGGTTTGAACGGGGCGACGGTGAGGCCACGGCGTTTGAGCGCGCGACAGAGGGCGGCGGTGAGGACGCTTTTGCCGACGTCGGAGGCGGTCCCTTGGACCATGAGGGTGATGGCGGTCATGTGGCGTCCATGGAGGCTGGAGAAATGGCCGCAACATGGTGGGTCAAGCGTGGGCGATGGTCAAGCGACAGGGTAAAAGTGTGTGCGGGAAAGAGGTCGAGCTAGCGTTATCTAATGGGCCGCCGACTGGTCGGCGGCGGGGTCTGGGGGCCGCTGCCCCCAGCGGGTGTGGGCGGAGCCCACGGTGTGGCCGTTATCTTGGCCGTTTCCCATAGCACGGACTCGGAGCCAGCCAAGAGTGTGTTACGAAGCGCCTAACCGGGAGCCAGCACGGAGGCAAAACGGGAAACGGCGGTGAGCAGGCCCGCAGGGCCGTAATCGGCGTAGCCGATCGCGAATGCTTTGGGACTTGCGGCTTGGGAAAGCCGAAAAGCGTATGCGGGAAATTATTCGGGCTCACACTGACTATTTAGCCGCCGAGTCACTAACAAAGACACCTGAAATCCACAGCTATCGATAGCGACAGACCTCCTGCTTAAGCGTTCTGCTCAACGCAAGCGCCCCGCTCTTTTTAGAGCCCCTCCCAACGACAACACAGAACGTCCGACACACAAACACCGTCTACTTCCCTGGGGCTAGGACACCTCAATTTTAAGCATCTTATCAAGACCTGCTGAGAACAAATATTTTGACGCTTCAGAACTTGCCACCAAAACAAGGGGCTTCCCGTTACACTCTTGATGAAGAATCAAAAGAATTCCAATAGCGGAACTATCAAGAAAAACCGTCTCCTGAAGATCAACCATGCATTCTGTACAAGAACGCACCTCATTTCTGATGATTTCCTGCAACTCGCCATAATATTGAAAATTGAATTTTTTGGGCAATATTATCTTCAGTCGCCCCTGCTCAAACTCATACCTTAACAATTGGTTATTGGCGCCCATGGATACCCCCCTTCCCAAAAGAGGCTCAGGTTGACAACACAACAAAATATCAACAGCCACGTTATTGACTGCTTTAACAGAATAGAATGAATTTTTTTCTATGGGAATGATAGAACTTCAGACAGGCGATTTATTTCTCTGATGTTTAACAAGCAGGAGAGTTTGGAAAATACTCATCCGAGGAAGCAAGCCTTTTACACCCCAACTTTCCCAAGCCGCTAGCCTTAAGGCATTCGCCGCCCTGCGGGCGACGGCCCCTTCGGGGCCTGCTCACTGCCGTTTCCCCGTTTTCCTCCGTGCTGACTCGTCGCGCGGCGCTTCTTCTCACGCTGCGTGCTGGCTCGGATTTCCTTCTGTGGGGAAACGGCAAAAGACTACGGACAAAAACCAAACCGTGGGCGCCGCCCACACCCGCTGGGGGCAGCGGCCCCCAGACCCCGCCGTCGGCCAGCCGACGGCCCATTAGATACAGTGGGCTCGGCCTCTTTCCCACAAACACTTTTGCTTCGCGAGGGGACAGGCTGCTTAGTGCGCAATCTCCGTGGCGCGCATCTCGCGAATCACCGTCACCTTAATCTGCCCCGGATAGGTCATCTCGTTCTCAATCTCATTGGCGATATCCCGCGCCAACAACAACGACCCCTCATCGTTCAAACGGTCATACGAGACCATCACCCGCACTTCACGACCCGCCTGAATCGCATACGCCTTGTCCACGCCCTTGAAGCCCGTCGCAATGCGCTCCAGATCCTCCAGACGCTTCACATAGGTCTCTACGTTCTCACGCCGCGCGCCCGGACGGGCGGCGGAGAGGGCGTCGGCAGCGTTGGTCAACGGCCCATACACCGAGTTGGGCTCAATGTCGAAATGGTGCGACCACACCGCATTGACCACAATGGGATCCTCTTTGAACTTCTTGGCCAACTCGCCGCCCAGCACCGCATGGGAGCCCGGAGTGTCATGGTCCACCGCCTTGCCGATGTCGTGCAGCAAACCACAACGCCGCGCCAATTTGGAGTCCAACCCCATCTCGTCGGCCATGGCCCCAGCGAAGTGCGCCACCTCCACCGAGTGGGCCAACACATTCTGCGTGTAGGAGGTGCGGAATTTGAGCGCGCCCAACACCTTGATCAACTCAGGGTGCAGCGCATTCAAACCGGCGTCGATCACCGCCTGCTCGCCCGCCTCCTTAATCTCCTGATTCACCGCCTTCTTGGCCTTTTTCACCACCTCTTCAATGCGCGCCGGGTGAATCCGACCATCCCCCACCAGCTCCTCCAACGCGCGCTTGGCGATCTGCCTGCGCACCGGATTGAACCCGGAAACCACCACCGCCTCGGGGGTGTCGTCGATGATCAGATCACAGCCGGTGGCCGCTTCCAGCGCACGAATGTTGCGCCCCTCGCGACCGATAATGCGCCCTTTGATGTCGTCATTGGGGATCTGCACCACCGACACCGTGCGGTCGGCGACAAATTCCCCGGCAAAGCGCTGAATGGCCGTCGCCATCACCTCCTGCGCCTTCTTCTGCGCATTGCCCTTGGCGTCCTCTTCGATGGACTTGAGCATGCGCCCGGCTTCGCGCCGCGCTTCATCCTCCAACTCCTGGATCAACGTCGCCCGCGCCTCTTCCGAGGTCAGCTGCGCCACCCGCTCCAACTCCGCCTGACGCTCTTTGGCCAGAGCCTCGAAACGCTCCTTGCTGGCCGCCGCCTCGGCGCTCTGTTGCTCCACCTGCTGACGACGCGACTCCTGCTGCGATTCGCGATCATCCAACTGCGCGGATTTGCGATCCAACTGATCTTCGCGCTTATCCAGGCGGCGCTTCTGATCATCCAACTCGCCCTTGCGCTCCTGGAACTGCGCCTCCAACTCTTCGCGCAGACGAATGCGCTCGGCCTTGGCCTGCAACTCCGCTTCGCGCGCGGCGGCCTCCATCTTCTCTTCAGCGGTTTTCAGCGCCATATCGGCGCGCGCCTGACGCTCACAAACCGCTTGTTCCTGCTGTTTACGATAGTTCACAAGCAGGAAGTAGCCGACGCCGCCCCCTGCGGCCAATCCAACAATCAGGCTGATTATGTCCATGGAGTCTCTCTCGCAACGCGCGCGTGCGCACGATATCAGTATGTATGCGGAATCGACGCGGGGGATGCCCAGTGGATTCCACTCTCAGTCACCACGCCATCCAAGCGGATGTCGTGCGGTTCAAGCGGCAAACGCTCGACCCGTTGGCGTTCAAACGCCACGCCTATCACCAGCGGTCCGCCCTGATCGCGTCGCACAATATGCGACAATGCACGATCATAGTAGCCGCCGCCGTAACCCAACCGCCCCCCAAAAGCGTCAAACCCTAGGAGCGGCAAAAACAACACGTCAAATTGCGTCAACGCTGCGCCACTGAGCGAATTGGCGCGCTCCACAGGCTCAGACACGCCAAACGCGCCCGCGCGCAGCGCGTCGCCGCATGCAAAAGGCGCAAACGCCAGGGACTGACCGTCCGCCTGCACCCACGGCAGATAGAATCGCCGCGCAGGGTCGTCATTTTCAGCGATGAGACTGAGGAGGTCGACTTCGCCATGAATGGCGCAGTACAGAGCCACGGAGCGGGCTGAGGCGTAGGCAGGCAGGGCGCGGGCATGCGCCGCTATGGCGCGACTGCCCGCCTCCCTTTGTTCCGCCGACAAAGCCAGGCGGCTCTGTCGCAACGTTGCGCGCAAGCGCTGTTTGGCGCGGGCTTGCTCCATCGTGCCAACTCGCTTGCGCGTTAATCCCCCGCAGATGCCGTTGAAGGGCAACTTCTTGAACCCGTCACATAAGTGCGGACGACCGGATGATCGCTTCTGGTAAGCCCGACAAGGGGCTTTCACTCCACGACCAGTGCGGCCCTCCTTGGGCTCAAAAGTATCGGCTCAGGAAGTCTGCGCTCCTGACGCACACCGCAGGGGAACATGATGCTCCTGCTCGTCGGCGACGGAGTCGGCGCCACGCCGACTCCATCCCAACGTTAACCGCTTGATGGCGCTCCACCATCTCAACTCATCGCACGCCGCGAAACAAACCGCCGTGCGTTATCACTGACCATCCAGCGCCAAGGATTTCGACCGACTTCGTCTTACTCAATTCACTTGGGCGCCGTCTGTTCGCCATTTTGCGCTCTGGCGAGCAGAAATTCAATCGCGATCCAACCCTTTGACGCGGGTAACCAAATTTTCCAGGCGTCCGAGGGTCTGCGCACGCTCCTGCTGCAGCTCCTCCACCTTCGCCTTCACCCGCGTATAGCCTTCGGCCAACTTGGCCAACTGCGCTTCGCGCTCGGCCACTGAGGCCTTGAGCGCGCGATTCTCCTGTTTCAACTTCTCCACCCGTTCGGCCACCTGCGTCCAACGCTGCTCCAGCGCCTGCAGGGGGTCGCTCAACACGGCAGACTCAGCCACCGGCGCCGCATCAGCGGGTTGCGGCGCCGCCGGAGCCAACTCAGGTTCAGCCTGAACAGGCTCGACCTCCGCTCCATCGTCAGCCTCCCCGGCTTCGTCTGTAGACGCGTCGTCATCCCACCCGTCATCAGCCGCTTCGCCCATGGCCTCAAGCGGAGCCTCGGTTTGCATCACCACCGGCTCTTCGGCCTGCTCTTGCGCCGGGAGATCCTCCTGACGGAAAGCATCAGCTTGAGGCTCGTCACTATACGCGCCCTCGGCGCCGAACTCCTGGTTCACAACCCCTCCCCGATCATGCGGCGATCCGCGCGCGCAAGCATCGACGTTCATGAGCTAACGCCTTGGCCCGCCCGGCTTTTTTCTTAGCTGTTAAGTTGATTGTAAAGTGGCCCGTCGCCGTCGTCAAGCACGCGCGACGGGGAGCAAAATAAAGCGCGCCCCGGCCAGAAGCCCAGCCGGGGCGCGCAGAAACAAAAACCTGAACGGTTTGCGTCAGTTGGTCAGCACCGAAACGCCGCCGCGCAACCACGCGTCGACGCTGGCGGCGGCTTTGCGCCCGCCGTCAATGGCCTTGAGCACCAGGGATTGACCGGTGGCCATGTCGCCGGCGGCGAACACCCCCGCCTCGCTGGTCATGAAGTCCGCGCCCACCTGCACGTTGCCGCGCGGGTCCAGATCCACATTCAGATCCTTGATCAACGCGTCGTGCACCGGGTGCAGGAAGCCCATGGCCAACAGCACCAGATCCGCCTCCAGCACGAACTCGCTGCCGGGGATCTCCACCATCTCCGGGCGGCCGCCATCTTCACGCTCCACCCACTTCAGACGCACGCAATTGATGCGCTTAACCTGACCATCCTCGCCCTCAAAGGACTTGGTGAGGATGCTCCACATGCGCTCGCAGCCCTCGTCATGGGAGGTGGAGGTGCGCAGCATCTGCGGCCACAGCGGCCACGGCGTGCTGTCGGCGCGCTCCTTGGGCGGCTTGGGCAGCAGCTCCAGCTGAGTCACGCTGGCCGCGCCATGGCGGTTGGAGGTGCCCACGCAGTCGGAACCGGTGTCGCCGCCGCCAATCACCACCACATGCTTGTCTTTGGCGGAGATGGTCTCCTCCGCCGAGAAGGTCGCCCCCGCCACGCGGCGGTTCTCCTGGGTGAGGAACTGCATGGCCACGTGAATGCCCTGGAGTTCGCGCCCGGGAATCGGCAGATCGCGCGGCTGTTCGGAGCCGCCGGTGAGCAGCACGGCGTCGAACTGCTTGCGCAGATCCGCCACCGTGATGTCGGTCCCCACCTTCACGCCGGTTTTGATGGTCAGCCCTTCGGCGGTCATCTGCTTGAGACGCCGATCGATGACCGTCTTCTCCAGCTTGAAGTCGGGGATGCCGAAGCGCAACAGACCGCCCACCGCCTCGTTCTTTTCGAACAGGGTGACGTCATGCCCAGCGCGGGTGAGCTGCTGCGCCGCCGCCATGCCCGCCGGGCCGGAGCCCACCACCGCCACCGACTTGCCGGTTTTGGTTTTGGGCGGCTGCGGTTCACACAGACCACGCTCGAAGGCCTCTTCGGCGATGCTCTTTTCGATTTCGCGAATGGACACCGCTTCGCGGTTAATGCCCACCACACACGACGCTTCACACAGAGCCGGACAGATGCGCCCGGTGAACTCAGGGAAGTTGTTGGTGCGGTGCAGCGTATCGGACGCCTCTTTCCAGCGCCCTTTGTAGGCCCAATCGTTCCACTGCGGGATCAGATTGCACAGGGTGCATCCGCTGTGACAGAAGGGGATGCCGCAGTCCATACAGCGGGCCGCCTGAAGCTTCAGCTTTTCAGGCGGGAAGGGCTTATAGAGCTCCTTGCTGTCCTGCAGACGTTCGGAGACGGAGCGCTGCTCGGGCGTCTCCCGCTCGTAGTCCATGAAGCCGGTGATCTTACCCATTGACTGCCTTCTCCTGCTGCTTGCGTTTCATCTCCAACAGCACGCGCTTGTACTCGGCGGGCATCACTTTGACGAACTTGCCGAGCATGGATTTCCAATCATCCAGCACACGGGCGGCCACCGTGCTGTCCGTATGCTTGGCGTGATTTTCAATCAGACGACGCAGAGTCTGGATATCCTCGTCGCTCTCGACGCTCTCCAGCTCCACCATGGCGCGGTTGCACAGATCGCCGAAGCGGCCTTTCTCATCCAGCACATAGGCCACGCCGCCGCTCATGCCTGCGGCGAAGTTGCGGCCGGTGCTCCCCAGCACCACCACCACACCGCCGGTCATGTACTCACAGCCGTGGTCGCCCACCCCTTCGCAAACCGCCTGGGCGCCGGAGTTGCGCACCGCAAAGCGTTCGCCAACCAGGCCGCGGAAGTAGGCTTCGCCGCCAGTGGCGCCGTAGAGCAGCACGTTGCCGGCGATGATATTCTCCTCGGCGACGATGTCCGATTTGGGGTTGGGACGAATTACCACCCGGCCGCCGGACATCCCCTTACACACGTAGTCATTGCCCGCGCCGGTAAGGTTCAAAGAGACCCCGGCGACGTTGAAGGCGCCGAAGCTCTGCCCGGCCACGCCGTTAAAGCAGCAGCGGATGGTGTCCGGCGGCAGCCCCTTGGCGCCGAAGCGCTTGGAGATCTCGCCGCCGAGCATGGCGCCGACGGTGCGGTCGGTGTTGTGGATCGGCAGATGGATCTGGATCGGCTCCTGGGTGTCGAAGGCGATCTCCGCCAACTCCAGCAGTTTGTGATCCAGCACATCGTCGATGCCGTGGTCCTGGCTCTGGGTGCAACGGGTGGCGATGCGCGCCGGCACGTCGGGCTTGGTCAGAATCGCCGACAGATCCAGCCCACTGGCCTTCCAGTGTTCGATGGCTTCGTTGGTCTCCAGGCAGTCGACGCGACCGATCATCTCGTCGATGCTGCGGAAGCCCAGTTGCGCCATCACTTCGCGCGCCTCGTTGGCGACGTAGAAGAAGTAGTTGATGACGTGTTCGGGCTTGCCGGTGAACTTCTTGCGCAGCTCCAGATCCTGGGTGGCCACGCCCACCGGGCAGGTGCCCAGGTGGCATTTGCGCATCATGATGCACCCTTCCACCACCAGCGGGGTGGTGGCGAAGCCGAACTCTTCGGCCCCCAGCAGGGCGGCGATCACCACGTCGCGACCGGTGCGCAACTGGCCATCGGTCTGCAGCCGCACGCGGCCGCGCAGGTCGTTGAGCACCAGGGTCTGTTGCGTCTCCGCCAGACCCAGCTCCCACGGCGCGCCGGCATGCTTGATGGAGCTCACTGGGCTGGCCCCGGTGCCGCCGTCGTGGCCGGAGATGAGGATCATGTCCGCATGGGCCTTGGAGACCCCGGCGGCGATGGTGCCCACCCCCACTTCAGCCACCAGCTTGACCGACACGCGGGCGTCGGGATTGACGTTCTTCAGATCGAAGATCAGCTGCGCCAGATCCTCGATGGAGTAGATGTCATGGTGCGGCGGCGGACTGATCAGCGACACCCCCGGCGTGGTGCCGCGGGTTTTGGCGATGACGTCGTTGACCTTGTGGCCGGGCAGCTGACCGCCTTCGCCGGGCTTGGCGCCCTGGGCGATCTTGATCTGCATCTCATCGGAGTTGGCCAGATAGTGGCTGGTCACGCCGAAGCGACCCGAGGCCACCTGCTTGATGGCGCTGCGCGCAAAGTCGCCGTTGGGGCGCGGCTTGTAACGCTCCGGATCTTCGCCGCCCTCGCCGGTGTTGGACTTGCCGCCGATGCGGTTCATGGCGATGGCCAGAGTCTCGTGGGCCTCCTTGGAGATGGAGCCGTAAGACATGGCGCCGGTGACGAAACGCTTGACGATCTCCTTGGCGGGCTCCACCTCGTCGAGGGGAACCGGCTTGCCCGGCGGCTTGAACTTGAACATGCCGCGCAGGGTGCACAGGGCTTTGGATTGCTCGTCAATTTTGCGCGAAAACTGCTTGTACGTATCGTAGCTGTTTTCCCGGGTGGCGCGCTGCACCAGGGAGATGGTCTCCGGCGTCCACATGTGGCGTTCGCCATCGGCGCGCCACTTGTATTCGCCGCCCACATCCAGCTGGTTCAGATAGATCACATTGTCGCCATAGGCGCGCTGATGGCGTCGCAGGCTCTCATTGGTGACGGTATCGATGCCGCACCCTTCAATGCGCGACACGGTGCCGGTGAAGTAGCGTTTGACCAGCGCGCGATTGAGGCCGATGGCCTCGAAAATCTGCGCGCCGCAGTAGCTCTGCAGGGTGGAGATGCCCATTTTGGAGAAGATCTTGAGCAGCCCCTTGTCCACCGCTTTGACAAAGTTCTTGAAGCCTTCGGCGGCGTCCAGACCCGCAGGCAGATGCTCGCCATCCACCAGATCGGCGATGACGCTCTCCACCATGTAGGGGTTGACGGCGTTGGCGCCGTAGCCCACCAGCAGGGCGAAGTGGAACACTTCACGCGGTTCGCCGGACTCAACGATGATGCTGGCCTTGCCGCGCAGACCGGCGCGGATCAGGTGATGATGCACCCCCGCCGTGGCCAGCAGCGCCGGAATCGGCGCCTTGTCGGCGCACACGCCGCGATCCGACAACACGATGAGGTTGATCCCCTCTTCGTCCACCGCGTCGGTGACCTGGTCGAACAGCGCGGTCATCGCCTCGTCCATGGACTTGGGATCGATCTCCGCCGGAATCAGGGTGGAGAAGCGCTTGGCCTTGAGCCCCTTCTGCGCCACCCCCATCACCCGCGCCAGCTCGGCGCTGCTGAGAATGGGCTGCTGCAGACGGATGCGATTGACGTGCTCGGGGGTCTCATCCAGCAGATTGCCCACCGGGCCCAACTGCATGTAGAGACTCATCACCAACTCTTCGCGGATGGGATCCACCGGCGGGTTGGTGACCTGGGCGAACAGCTGTTTGAAGTAGTTATAGAGCAGCTTGGGACGATCCGACAGCACCGCCAGAGCGGCGTCGTTGCCCATGGAGCTGATGGGCTCGCCGCCACTGCGCGCCATGGGTAGCAGCATCTGCTGCAGATCCTCTTCAGTGTAACCGAAGGCTTGCTGTAGCGCGTTCAGAGGCTCGGCCTCGGTGGGCGCGGCGTCGGCTTCAGGCAGATCGGCCAGATCGATCAAGCCCTGCTCCACCCAGGTGCGGAACGGCTTTTCGCCGACGATGCCGCTCTTGACCTCTTCATCGCCGATGATGGCGCCCTGCTCCATGTCGATGAGGAACATGCGCCCCGGCTGCAGACGGCCATTGAAGACGATCTCTTCCGGCGGGAAGGTGACGGTGCCGGCCTCGGAAGCCATCACCACCAGGTCGCCCTTGGTGACCTGATAGCGCGCCGGGCGCAGACCGTTGCGGTCCAGGGTGGCGCCGATGGAGCGGCCATCGGTGAAGCAGACCGCCGCCGGGCCGTCCCACGGCTCCATCATGGAGGCGTGATACTCGTAGAAGGCGCGGCGATCGGGATCCATCTGCTGATGGTTCTCCCACGCTTCGGGGATCATCATCATCATCGCCTGGGTCAGGCTGCGGCCCGACAGCACCAGGAACTCCAGCGCGCGGTCGAAGGAGGCGGAGTCCGACAGCCCTTCCGGCACGATGGGGAACAGTTTTTTGATGTCCTCGCCCCACTGCGGCGAGGAGAGCGCCTGCTCGCGGGCGCGCATCCAGTTGACGTTGCCGCGCAGGGTGTTGATCTCGCCGTTGTGGCAGATCATGCGGAACGGCTGCGCCAGTCCCCAGGTGGGGAAGGTGTTGGTGGAGTAGCGCTGGTGCACCATGGCGAAGGAGGAGACCAGCTCTTCGTTGCGCAGGTCCTCATAGTACGCGCCAACCTGCTCGGCCAGGAACATGCCTTTGTAGCAGATGGTGCGGGCCGAGAAGCTGGGCAGATCGAACGAGGCCAGATCCTGCATGGCGTAGCCGCGCACGCCGTTCTCCACCCGCTGGCGGATCACGTACAGACGGCGCTCGAACCACATGTCATCGGCGTCATCGGGGCGGTTGTTGGCGCCGACGATGAGCTGTTCGATGACCGGCTCGGTCTCTTTGGCGTCGTAGCCGATGCGCGCGGTGCGGTTGATGGGAACCTTGCGCCAGCCCAGGGCGACCTGCCCCTCCTCCACCACGATCTGCTCGGCCATGCGGCGGATGGAGATCTGCATGCCGGCGTCTTTGGGCAGGAAGAACATGCCCACGCCATACTCGCCCAGCGGCGGCAGGTCGATGCGCAGGTCGCGGCAGGCGTCGCGCAGCACCGTGTCGGGCATCTGAATCAGGATGCCCGCGCCGTCGCCGGTGAGCGGGTCCGCCCCCACCGCGCCGCGGTGGGTCAGATTCTCAAGCAGTTGCAGGCCCATGGAGACCACTTCATGGGAGGGCTGGCCTTTGATGTGCGCGACAAAGCCAACGCCACAAGCGTCATGTTCCAAGCGAGGATCGTACAGACCCTGCTGATTGGGCAGACCGGGATGCGTCATACTCGGAGTTCCCAATGGCTGAAAAGTGAATGGAGCGCCCGCGCCCACGCCGCCAATCGGCGGGTCGGTTGTGCGAACAACCCACGCCGCGCGCCCGCACCAAACTGCAGGGCCGCGCGCGACGTTTGATGTCATGAGTGTCATGACGAAATCGGCCCACGAACCGCCACAGATTCGCAGACCGAGCAAGAGACAAGCGTAAGAACGCCGCCGCTGCGCCGCTGACCGACAGAGCAAAACAGCGCCCGGCGACAAACAGCGAAACGCCCACAGGCCAGATGGGAGCCAGGGCGATGCGGCAGGCTCGTTTAATGGAGCCAGAAAGAGAGATTAATCCTCAAAATCGACGCGAATGTCAACCACTCGCTTTGGGGAGGGAGGTTTTAGCCTTTATTGGCAAAGACTTTCGCGCCATTGACGCGATAGCGGGAGGCGGCGGCCATGGCCGCGTCGCGACTAGGGAAGGGACCGATGCGCACGCGATAGATGGGACGACCATCAATCTGGCCCACCGCCACGCGGGCGGGGGCGCCACGACCTTGCAGGCGCGACGCCAGGGCGTTGGCCTCCTGCTGCTTGCTTAAAGAGGCGACCTGCAAAATGAACGAATCATCCCGCGCGGCGCGCTTGGCCATCAGCGCATCAATGGCCTGCGATGGGTTCCAATTGGCCAGATTGGGACGGTGCGCCACTTGCGCGCGCTTGGCCACCTGCTCCTTTTTTGGATTCCACACCCGCTCGCTGGCCGGGGTGGCGGCGTTGGCCGGTTTGGGCGCGGCCTTGGCCAGATCGGTGCGGAACACGCGCTTGGGCGCTTTCGCCACGGAGACCGAGGAGACCGCCTGCTTATCGCCCACCGAACGGGCGCGATGGCTCACGCGGGAGACCGCGGCGCCCATGGAGGGGGTATTGACCGCTTCAACCGGGATCACCACATGCTTCTTGGCCAGTTCGGTGTAGAAGCGCATCTCCACATCGGGCTGCAGATCCGCGACCGTCTCCTCCTCCCGCTGGCTCACGCCGTCCAACGGCGCGCTATCGGGCGACGGCGACAATGACGCTTCGCTGCGGGGCGCGGATTTCTGCACATGCTTGGGGGCGACATTGGGACGCGACACGCCAGCGGTCAGGCCGCCTTCGGCAGGCTTGGCGACGCCGCCGCTGCGCGCGGCGATATCCAACGGCACGGTCACCTGACGGCTGGTCAACGCCTGGGCTTCGCCAGGCTCGCGCTGAGCCTGCATCACGCCATCGGCCTGGGCCTGGGCTTCGTGCTGGGGATCATCGCCGCCGAGGCTCATCCACAGCAGCGCCACGCCCAACAAAGCGGCCGCTACCGTCACCACGGGAGGACGTCGCCATGCGGGCTTCTGCCTGCGCCGATATCTGTTTGATGTGGGATACTTGGCGTTCACATCTGCTCCGTGGCCTGTACGCCGATCAGTTGCAGTCCGTTGGCGATCACCTGACGAACCGCCGTCATCAAAGCCATGCGCGCATCACGCAGGGCCACATCTTCGCCGAGAACGCGATGCCCATTATAGAAGGCGTGCAGCGCGGCGGCCAACTCCAACAAATAGTAGGGGATGCGATGCGGCTCATGACTTTCCGCCGCGCCTTGCACCACCTCGGGGAACAGATCCATCAAGCGGATCAAATCCAATTCCGCCGCTTCGCCCAGCGCCGACAAGTCGGCTTCGGCGATACGGCTCTCATCCATTCCCAGCCCTTTTTCCGCAGCCTGCCGCCACAGCGAACAGACCCGGGCATGGGCGTACTGCACGTAGTAAACCGGGTTTTCATTGCTCTTGGAAACCGCCAGATCGAGATCGAAATCGAGCTGACTGGTCCCGGCCCGGGTCAAAAACCAAAACCGCACCGCATCGGCGCCGGTCTCGTCGGTCACCTCACGCAAGGTGACGAAATTACCCGCCCGCTTGGACATTTTTACCGGTTCGCCGCCGCGGGTCAGATTGACCATCTGCACCAGACGCACATCCAACACGTTCTTGCGTCCGGTGAGGGCTTCAATGGCCGCCTCCACCCGTTTGACGTAGCCGCCGTGATCGGCGCCCCAAACGTTGATCAAACGCCCGTAACCACGCTCCAACTTGTTCAAATGATAGGCGATGTCGGCGGCAAAATAGGTATAGGACCCATCCGACTTCTGAATGGGCCGGTCCACTTCGTCACCAAAATCCGTGGCTTTGAACAAGCGCTGAGGACGCGCCTCCCAATCTTCCGGCTGCTTGCCTTTGGGGGGCTCCAGCACCCCTTCATAGAGGCATCCGCGAGACGCTAATACGTCGATGGCGTGCGCGACTGCCCCCTCACTATGCAAAGCGTATTCCGAAAACCACTCGTCGAAGCGAATCTCCAGTTTCTCCAGGTCTTGGCGGATCCAACCCAGCACCACGTCCATGGCCTGGACCAGCAATTCGCGCGGCGCGGCGTCGGGATTTTCACGGGCGATCGTCAACCATTTGTCGCCATCCTTGTCACGGATGCGCTGGGCGATGTCGATGACGTACTCCGACGGGTAACAACCATCGGGGATGGTGATGGCGTCGCCGAACAGCTCGGCGTAGCGCAACAGAACCGATTTGCCCAGCACATAGATCTGGCCGCCAGCGTCGTTGATGTAATACTCCCGCGTCACATCGTAGCCCGCAGCGTCCAAAATACGCGACAGCGCATCGCCGGTGACCGCGCCGCGGCCATGGCCCACATGCATGGGCCCGGTGGGGTTGGCGGAGACATATTCAAGCAGAACCTTCTCGCCGCCGCCCCAGTCGCCGCGGCCATAGTTGGCCCCGGCGGCGAATACGTCGCTGATCACCGCGCGCAGGCGGTTGGGGCTCATACGGAAGTTAATAAAGCCCGGCCCGGCGATCTCACAGCTCTCCACGTCGCCGTCAGCAGGCAGCGCGGCGATGAGCTTTTCGGCCAGATCGCGCGGCTTGCAGCGCGCCGCTTTGGACAGCGCCAGGGCCGCATTGGTGGAGAAGTCGCCATGGGACTTCTCCCGCGGGCGCTCCACGCGCACATTGGAGAAATCGGTCCCTTCAGGCAGATCCCCTTGGGCGACAAGGGCGGTCAGGGCGTGATCGATGGCGGCTTTCAGGGAGTCCCGCATGGGGCGAACCTCTTCATAACTGTCGCGGCCCGACGCGCGAACAGACGCGTGGGCCATTGCTGAGCGGACATCCGCCTATGGGCGGGTGGATCAAACCGGAAATGTTGGCCTGTTGCGCTGAATTTGTCCATAGCTGACGACACGCGAATCAGCTCTGGACGCCGGGGGGGAAAACACGGCATGATGCCTCTTATATTTCGTGTAGCGGCAATCATTGCATCGTGCGCCTGACGCCGCCACGCCCTGATTATGCAGGAGACGGCATTGCGCAACCCAAACGACCCTCACGGCACTTTCATCGACCTCCTGCGCCATGGCGAACCGGACGGCGGCGAGCGCTTTCGCGGCGCTCTTGACGATCCGCTGAGCGCAGCGGGTTGGGAGCAGATGCGCACCGCCTGCGAACCGCCGGAGCCGTGGAGCCTGATCGTCACCTCGCCGCTCAAACGCTGTCGGCAGTTCGCTGAGGAGCTGTCGAGCCGCACCGGCGCGCCGCTGCGGGTGGAGCCGCGCTTTCATGAGCTGCGTTTTGGCCGCTGGGAGGGGCGCAGCGCCACCGAGATTCTGGAGTCCGCCGACGGTGAAGGGCTGCGCCAGTTCTGGCGCGACCCCGACAGCAATCCGCCGCCCGAGGGCGAGCGCATCGCCGATCTGCAAAACCGCGTGGCTGCGGCCTGGGCGCAACTGCTGCTGGAGAACGAGAACAGCCATGTGCTGGTGGTGACCCATGGCGGCGTGGTGCGCAATCTGGTGGCCATGGCGCTGGGCATGTCACCCAAGGATCTGTCCAAAATCGTGGTGCCCTACGCCTGCCGCACGCGCCTGCGCGCCGACCCGTTGGATGGCAAATTCTATGTCCGCCTGATCCATCACGGGGTGCGCGCGCCGCGCAACGCTGAACAGGACGCCTCGCCCAACCTGCCCGCCGCCGCGCCGCGCCAGCCGCGCGCGCGCCGCAAAAAGGACTAATCCCGCCGGGGACCCCGTATGATCAGCCTTGCTGAGTGGGGCATGACGGTGCTGATCACCGCAGCCGCCATCGCCTCCCCCGGCCCCAACTTTGTCGCTGTGAGCCAACGCGCGTTGCATGCGGGGCGCGCCCCGCCGTGGCCATGGGATTGGGCGTGGCGCTGATCAGCGCAACCTGGGCGCTGGCCGCGCTACTGGGATTGGGCGAGTTGCTGCGCGCCCACCCGGTGGGAATGCGCGCCGCACAGATGATCGGCGGGCTCTATCTGGTGTGGCTGGGCGTGACGCTGTGGCGCGCGCGCCCTTCGCACGAGAGTGCGACGTCCACACATCCCGTAACCAGAACTGGTTTGTGGCGGGCGTTCCGTGACGGCGCTCTAACCAACCTCTCCAACCCCAAATCCTTGCTGTTCTACGGCGCCCTGTTTAGCACTTTGGCGCCCGCCAACGCCTCCAACCAGGATTTGGCGCTTCTGGCCGCCACGCCGGGCGTGATCGCCGCGCTGTGGTATTGCAGTTTGGCGTTGAGCGTCTCCGCCATGCGCCGTTGGCGCGGCGCCTCCTATTGGGGCAGTCGTGTGGGCGGCGGCGTCCTGGTGGCGTTTGGCGTCGCCTTTCTCACCATCCGTTAACTCGCCGCCGTTGGAGTGCGCGCCATGCTTGCCCCCCTTGTCGCCGCCTTTGGCCTGCTCACCCGCCTGCCCATGCCGCGCAGCGTCACCCCCGATGCGCGCGATCTCGGTCGCTCGGTGGCGCTCTACCCCCTGGTGGGGGCGGTGATCGGCGCGATTCTGGCCGCAGCGGCCATGGCGCTGTCCCACGTGCATTACGATCTGGCCGCGCCGCTGTTGGTCGCCCTGTGGGTGTGGCTCAGCGGCGGCCTGCATCTGGACGGGCTAGCCGACGCCACCGACGCCGCCGTGGGCGGCATGGGCGATCGGGAGCGCGCCCTGGCGATTATGAAAGACCCCTACGTCGGCCCCATGGGGGTGATCGCCATCGTCCTCACCCTGCTGCTGATGACCGGCGGCGCCAAAGTGCTGCTGCTGTGGGGCGACCCCTGGCTGTTTGTGTGCGCCCCGGTGGCCGGTCGCTGCGCATTGTCGGCGCTGTTTGTCACCACCCCCTATCTGCGCGCCGACGGCATGGGCGCCGAGCAGGCGCGCCGCGCGCCCAAGGCCGCCGTGTGGCTGGCCATCCTGCTGGGCCTCCTGGCTTGCGGCGCCCTGGGCGGCCTGCGCAGCGCCGCCGCCCTGATCCTGTTCCTGCCCCTTCTGTGGCTTCTCCGCCGCCGTCTCATGCGTCGCTTTGGCGGGTTTACCGGCGACATCGCTGGGGCGCTCCTAACCCAAAGCGAGACCACTTTCCTCATTCTGTTAACAGTTAGCCTCAGCATTGGTTAATCCGACAGCGCCCTTCTTTCTCCCCAAAGCAGATAGCCATATCGCAGCTATAAGTATCAGAGTCTCCTGTTTTACTAATATTAACACCCTTTAAATACAGTAGCTTGTCATATTAGTACATTTGCAGGATGTTTTTTTGTCACTCCATTACATTATTCTGTAGACATAGGGCGTATTTTTCCAACATGATGAGTTCATCTCCAAAATATCTCGGTGCCGTCACATAGCGTTACGCGCTAATGACTATCCGTGCAATTCAAATGTCCTCAGGGGGGATATGCGTAATGAAAAAGATGCGATCAGGAGTGATGCTGGCGGCTATGGCGCTGGCGCTGGGATGGGCGGCGCCAGCCATGAGCGAAGAGGCGGGCAGCGGCGGCGCGCCACTGGGCGCAGCGGTGGCCAGTGAGCAACAAAAACACGCCAAGAGCGTGACCCTGGCCCCCTTCACCCTCAACGGCGTGGAGGTGACGCAGGATCGCGGGCGCGCCATGCTGGACGCCTTCAAATCGCCGGAAAACCGCAAGTGCAAACCCTTCTGCGTCCAGCCCAAGAGCATTGACGGCGCCACCACCGTGGAGGTGGATGACTTCGCCAAAATGGCCGACGAAATCAATTCGGGAAAAACCCTCATCGTGGATATGCGCACCCCGGCGTGGTACGCCAAAGGCACCCTGCCCGGCGCCATCAGCCTGCCCTATACCGACCTGACCGGCAAAAAGACCAAAGCCAAAGCCAAGATCAAAAAGCTTAAAGGCAAGAATCTCATCGCCTTCTGCAACGGTTGGTGGTGCGGCCAAAGCCCCACCGGCATTCGCGCGCTGGTGGAGTTTGGCTATGAAGGCAAGATCTACTACTTCCGCGGCGGCAGCCAGGATTGGGCCGATGCGGGTCTGGCGTTCGTTACGCCGTAAATCGGTCGACGTCGGCGCGGACCGGGATCGGTCCGCGCCCCTTTCTCGCCTGATTCTGCCTGAGGTGGCGCCAGCCCATGAGCGGCATCATTCAAAAGACCTTCATCAAGTGGAAAAGCGGCTGGCTGATCGGGCTGGTTTCGGGCCTGTCGCTGTTCATCTTCCTGGTGGTGATCGGGTTCAACTACCGCGCCATTGGCGGCGTGCAGCAATTGAACGACGAGCTGCATAGCGGGCCGCTGGCGCTCAAAGAGACGTGGTATGAGATCGCCCTGTCGATGAACCGCGCCGAAGCGGCGCGGCAGAACTTCCTGCTCACCAAAGACCCCAAAGTCGCCGCAACCATTGCGCCGCTGGTGGTGGAGATCCGCGAGCAACTGCGCAGCCTGCCCGCCACCACCCGCGCCACTCTGAGCGAAGCGGTCAACCGCTACGGCGACACCTTCGCCGCCATGGCTCAAGCCATGGCCACGGGCTTGACCGCGCGGGCGCAACTTGTGACCGACCGCGAGAATGTGGAGTTGATCGTCTACGACCTGGAGGCGCCCGACCTGGAGGAGGCGCTGGGGGAGTATCAGGTCGCCGAGTTGACCTATTTGATGAACGGCAACGAGGAGAGCGCCGATTCGGTGCGGGTGATGCTCGACCGATTCGACCGCGACGCCGCAGGCAAGGAGTTGGAGAAGGATTTTCGCGCCGCCGTAGCGACCTATCGCGCCACCTTCGCCAAGCTGATCGACAACCACCAGCGCGTGGAGACAAACTCCAAAGCCATGGAGACGCAGGCCACGGAGTTTGCGCAATTGGTGCGCGCCGGGGTGCGATCGGCCAGCAAACAGGCCGACGCCGCCGCTGAAGCGGCGCGCAACCAAGCCAACAGCGCACAGAACAGCGCTCTGGTGTGGACCGCCATTGGCGTGGTGCTGGCGGTCTCTCTCTTGTGGCTCTACCAGCGTCTGTTCAATCGCCAGGTGGTCACCACCCTGGATGGACTCTCCAAACTGGCCGAGGGCGATCTGAACTTCCGCTTTCCGCGCCGCCCCCACTCCAAGAATGAGCTGTGTCGCATCATGCAGGGGGCCAACGCCATGGCCGACAATCTGGAGGCGTTGCTCTCCTTGATCGTCGACAAGGTCAGCCACATCCAGAAGGCCGCCAGTCAGATCGCCGAGTTGCGTCAGGGGCTCTCGCAAGCGGCCAAAGATGGCGCGCAGATGGTGCGTGAGGTGGGCGACACCTTAAGCGAAGTGGACGCCAACACCCGCACCGTGTTCCAACTGGTGGAGAAGAATCAGCAGCAGGCTGTCGCCTCTGAGGGCGCCGCGCAGGCGTTCCAGCAGATCATCACCGCCATGTCCGACGCCTCCGAACATGCTGGCGGCATCGTCAGCGGCATGATGGAGGCCGCCAACGCCATGCCCGACAGCATGCTCAACGTCAATTCGAATCTGGCGCAGGTCAACCACGCCATGCGCGAGGTCTCGCAATCGGTGGGCGACCTCAACCAATCGCAACAATCGGTGCGCGCCATGTGCCAACGCGCCAGCAGCGAGAGCGACACGGCGCGCAGCCACGTCGCCAGCGCCACCGACGCCACTGGCTCGCTGCTCCGCGCGACGGGCGAGATCACCAACGTGGTGCACCTGATCAACGAAATCGCCGAACAGACCAACATGCTGGCCCTCAACGCCTCCATTGAAGCGGCGGGCGCCGGGGAGTCGGGAAAAGGCTTTGCGGTAGTGGCCAATGAGGTCAAGGCGCTGGCGCGGCAGACCGCCGAAGCCACCGACGCCATCGCCGACAACATCGACCGCATGCAGGGCATGACCCGCCAGGTGGAGCGCAGCATGGCGCAGGTGCGCGACGGCATGGACAACGTCGCCACCGCCAACCATGACATCACCGACGCCATGAATACTCAAGCACACGCCATCGAGCAGATTATGCAGTCGCTGCGCGCGGTTAACACCGCCACCGACAGCGTGACGCAGACGGCGCAGGAGTTGGAGGGGGCGGCCAAGACCCTGGCCAACTCCGCGCAACAGGCCAACGAGGGCGCGCAGGAGATCGTCGGCACGGCGCAGAGCGCGGTGTCCGAAGCCCACGGCGTGGCGGAAAACGCCACCGCCATGCGCGAACAGTCCGGCGTGATGCGCGAGCGCACCGAAGACTTCTTCACCAGCTCCGATCAGGTCAAATCCCTCAGCGGCTGCATGATCGAGCGCATGGAGAGTCTGGATCAGATGTCCGGCGCGGTGGGCGACCTGTCGCACCTGCTGCGCGATGACGCCGCCGCCCTGCGCGAGGCGGCGGCGCGCTTCCGCTTCTCCTCCGCCAGCGCGGCGGTCGATGCAACAACGCAATAGAGTGAGTCAAAACCAAAACTGTACGGAGCGGCCAATGTTTGCGTGACGCAGGCTGAGCTTGCGCTGACTATTGGCCGCCGACTGGTCGGCGGCGGGGTCTGGGGTCCGCGACCCCAGCGGGGTGTGGGGCGGCGCCCCACGATTTGGCAGGAATGCCAAATCGGACTCGCGCAGCGAGCCCGAAGGGTGAGGGCCATGGATGGCCCGAATCACGCTTTGGTCGTTGGGAGCTCGAGGGCAAAGCCCTCGATATCTTCCAGCGCCCATCTGTTCACTTTTGAATGCTAGCGACTCTATCGCCAAAATCGCCAATGTCCAATTTTGCAATCAACTGACTGTCGTCACCCCTGCGACACTCCCGCCTCGGCGAAGGTGGCCATGTCGCGGTGCAGCGCGCACGCCAGCCGCAGCAGCGGCAGCGCGGCGGCGGCGCCGCTGCCCTCCCCCAGCCGCAACCCCAGATCCAGCAACGGTTGCGCCTGCAACGCACTGAGCGCAGCGGCGTGGCCGGGCTCGGCGCTGGCGTGGCCAAACAGCATCCACGCCCGCGTTCCCGGCGCCATGCGCTCGGCGGCCAGCGCGGCGGCGCTGGCGATAAACCCATCCACCACCACCGGCAATCCCGCCTGGGCGCAGGCAATGTAGGCGCCGCAGAGCGCGGCGATCTCAAACCCGCCCAACTGCGCCAACGTCAACACCGCCGGGCCGGTGGCCGCGCCCTGCCGCTTGAGCGCCTGCGCCACCACCGCCGCCTTGCGTGATACGCCTGCGGCGTCCAACCCCGTGCCCGGCCCGCACACCAGCGCAGGCGCCAGGCCGGTGTAAGCGCAGATCAACGCCGCCGCCGCCGTGGTATTGCCGATGCCCATCTCGCCGCCGATGAACAGGTCGGCGCCCGCGTCCAACGCCCGCGCCGCCGCCGCGCGCCCCTGCGCCAGCGCCTGTTGGCACTGCTCCGCCGTCATGGCCGCCGTTTGACTCAGATCCGCCGTGCCGGCGGCGATGCGCGCATCGCGCACCCCTGGCAGCTCTCCAGGCGATTCCACCGAGCCCACATCCACCACCTCCAGCTGCGCGCCGCTCTCGCGCGCCAACACGCAGATGGCCGCGCCGCCGCGTGAGAAGTTGCGGATCATCTCGCCGGTCACCGACTGCGGAAACGCCGACACCCCCGCCGCAACCACACCATGATCAGCGGCGAAAATGACGATCCAGGGTCGCTCAATGCCCGGCGTGACGCAGCCTTGCATACCGGCCAAGTCAACCGCCGCCGTCTCCAACCGTCCCAGCGATCCCGGCGGCTTGGTCAACTGCCCCTGGCGCGCAAACGCCGCCTCCCGCATCCCCTGATCAATCGCCTTGGGCGGCGCCTTCCACCAAGCTCCCGTCATCATCCACCCTGTCACGCACTGTTCCCTGCTGTGGACGCCGCCTCGGCGTCCGCTTCCTGCGCATCGCTCAAGCCATGCAAAAAACTCAGCAAATCCCGTTTACGAATGGGTTTGGTGAGAAAACCATCACAGCCCGCCGCATGGCTCTGATCCCGCGCTTCTGAGAATGCGTGGGCGGTGAGCGCATGGATCGGCGTCGGCTCGGCGCCCTGCTCGGCCTCCCACTGGCGCATGGCGCGAGTGGCGCTGTAGCCATCCAGTCGCGGCATCTGCACATCCATCAGCACCAGATCAAACGCGCCATCGCGAAACGCCTCCAGCGCCTGTTCGCCATCGCGGGCGAAGTGGATCTGATGCGCGGTATCGCGCAGGTAGGCTTGCATCAGGTTGATATTCTCATCGCAATCCTCGGCGATAAGAATGCGCATAGCCGCCATTTCCTGCGCGGCGCCGTCCAGGGTCATGCGGTAGGGAAAGGGTTGCTGCGTCGCCGCTTCAGGCTGCGCCGCTGTCAGCGGCGCACAGAACCACACCTGGGCGCCCTCCGCCACGTCACAGTCGACGCCCATACGCCCCCCCATAGCCTCCACCAGGCGCTGACTGATGGAGAGCCCCAATCCGGTGCCGCCAAAGCGGCGCGTAACCCCCCCATCGGCCTGGGCAAACGGCTGAAAGATGGTCTCAACCTTCTCTTTGGCGATACCGATCCCGGAATCCGCTACGGTAAAGCGCACGCCTGCGGGGTCCGCTGTCACGCGCAGGGCGACCCAACCGCTTTCGGTAAATTTGATGGCGTTGCCCAACAGATTGGTCGACACCTGGCGCAAACGCTGCTCATCCCCCAGCAACCACGCAGGCAGTTGCGGATCCACATGAGCCGAGAATGTGAGCCCCTTATTGCGCGCCGTGAGGGCAAACACTCGTTCGATGCTCTCAATCAAGCGGGCCAGTTCAAACGGGCGCTGCGCCAATTCCAACTTGGCCGACTCAATCTTGGAGATATCCAGAATATCGTCAATCAGCGTCAACAGCGACTCCCCAGCGCTGTGGGCCGATTCGATATAGCTGCGCTTGAGCGGATCCTCCTCCATCTCCAACAGCATCTCCCCCATGCCGACGATGACGTTCATGGGGGTGCGAATCTCATGGCTCATATTGGCCAAAAACTCGCTCTTGGCGCGGTTGGCCTGTTGCGCCTCCTCCCGCGCCAGTTCGGCGGCGTGGGTGGAGGCTTGCAGCGCCTCCTCGGCAGCCTTGGCGTCGGTGATGTCGCGCACGGTGCAGTAGACCACCGCGCGCCCATCCAGGGTGAACGGGCGCATGGCCACAGAAGTGACCATCTGCGCCCCATCCATGAGCTGCAGGGTCCACTCAAAATGGCTGGGGCCCTGCGCCACAGTCTTGTTCAGCAGGCGATCGGCCATGGCGTAGGAGTCCTCGCCATTGGGTTGCAATGGCGGCGACACATCGGCGGGATGCAAGCCCATCACCGCCGCCTTGCTGGGGGCGCCGAGAATCTGCACCGCCGCCTGGTTGCAGTCGACGCAGCGCTGATCGGCCAAAATCCACACCGGGTCCGGCGAGAGTTCAAACAGAGTGCGAAAGCGCGCCTCACTGTCGCGCAGCGCAGCCTGACTGAGCAGTTTCTGACTGTGATTGGCGCCCCAGCCGTAGAAAGCCAGCAGCAGTAGCGCGCCAAACAGCGCCGCCGCCAACAGATTGCCGCGATTGAGTTGCAACCAGCTCTGATAGAGGATCTGGCTACCCGCAGGCAGATCGCTCCAGGAGATATCAAAACGCTCCAGCTGGCGCGCATCGAACATGAACGCCCCAGGCAGCGTGCGCACCACGGGAATCCGCTCCGGCGCTTCGCCAGCGAGCACCCGCAACAGCAACTCGCCCGCCTTGCGTCCCTGCGCCTGGGCGTTGGTCAGGCGCCCGCCAACGATGCCATGCCCCAAGTGGAAGTCCCACGAACCATACACCGGAACCGATGCGCTTTGCGCAACATGCTCGGCAACTGTGGTGGTGGGCATGTGTCGTCCCAGACGATCACGGGAGAAGGGCAGCAACAGCGCCACATCTCCAGGTTTGAAAGAGGCGGCCTGCGCCATCAGCTCATCAAAGCTCACCCCCCTATGGAGCGTGAACGGTATCCGCTCGGCATACGCCTCCAGCACCGGCGTCAGGTCGGCCAGGATTGCGCGAACTGTGTTGGTGTCGTCGGCAATGACTTGCAACCGCTTGGCGTCGGGGTGAATGCGCAGAATCGCCTCGACGGCGCCGCGACCATCAAACGCTTCAGCCACGCCAGTGAAGCCGGACAGTCCCGCCAACTGCCCCGGATGGAAAAAATTCACCCCACAAAAGATTACCGGAGCGCCGGGGAACAGTTGGTCCCGATGGCGGCGGATAAAGTCAAAGGCGTTGTTGTCCATGGCCACCACCGCAGCCATGGGGCGCTGGGCGTACTTGTGGATGAAGAGTCGCAACAGGTTGTCAAAGTGCGCGTCATCGACGATGCGCTTGGTGTCCATATACTCGGTGTGCAGCACGACATCCAATGGGCTCTGCGACAGCGCCTCGCGCATGCCCTGCATCTCGCCATCGCCCCAAACCTGGCCCGGATGATAGGAGTTGAGCAGCAGCACATGGGCCTGCTCGGCGCACGCGGGACGCGCCGCGCCGATGAGTATACAGGTCAGAATAACGACAGTTATGAACAGTCTGGATTTCACACTCTTTGCCCCCCCGAGCAGAATGGATCGTTGCAGTATGCCACAATTCCCAGGGTGGGGACAGCAACCGCACAATGCGCGCCAAAGCGTCGGAAGTTGCCTGCCGCCATTGCCAAATGGCGACGGTTTTCCCATCATGTGGCGTTCAAACCCGCATCGGTTGCGCAACCATTGCCGCCGTTGCGCCCACAAAGACCGTGTCCAAAGCACGAATGAGGAGAGCAATCCATGGCCACCATGGCGCGCGTGAAATTGATTGAAGGGATCACCATGCTCGGCGAATCGGGCTCTGGCCACGCGGTGGTGATGGACGCCGCCGAAGAGGTGGGCGGGCGCGATATCGGCGTGCGTCCCATGGAGCTGCTGCTCATGGGCATGGGCGGCTGCAGCTCCATCGACGTGCTCAACATCCTGCGCAAAGGGCGTCACGACGTCACCGACTGCGTGGCCGAACTGGTCGCCAAGCGCGCTGAAACCGAGCCCAAAGTGTTCACCGAGATCAAACTGGAGTTCACCATCACCGGGCGCAAGCTGACGGAAAAGGCGGTGGCGCGCGCCATCGAACTCTCCATGCAAACCTACTGTTCGGCCTCCATCATGCTGGGCAAGACCGCCAAGATCGAAACCAGCTTCAGCATCATCGACGCCGACGCTGCGGAGTGAATTCATGCACAAGTCCCTTGCACTGCGCGCTTTGGCGTGGCTGATCGTGATGGCGCTGTGGCTGCCGCAAGCGGCCCAGGCCGAGACCATCACGCCGGACCAACTGATTGAAGGCAAACACTACTTCGTCGTCAAGCCGCCGGTTCCCACCGGCAGCAACAAGCCGGTGGTGGCGGAGGTATTCAACTTCAAGTGCCCGCACTGCTTTGCGTTGCACCCGAAGATGGCGGCCTGGGCGCGCAAAATGGGCGATGCGGTGGAGACCCGTTCGATCCCGCTGTTCTGGGGCAAACAGACCGACTACCCGGCCCGCGCCTACTATGCGGCGGAGTTCATGGGCCAGGGCGAACGCATGAAGCAGGCGATTTTCGAAGCCCACTTCGAGCAGGATATGGACATCGAAAAAGAGTCCGACATGCGCGAAATCGCCCGGGAAGCGGGGGTGGACTTCGCCACCCTGGAGGGCAACATGCAGAGCTTTGGCGTCACCGCCAAGATCTCCCAAGGGCGCGCGCAGTCCAAAGAGATGGGCGTGCGCGGCACCCCCACCCTGGTGGTCAACGGCAAGTACCGCCTCACTGCGGGCGAGAATGCTGGCGGCGACTTTGACAAACTGTTCGCCATCGTCGAAGCGCTGATCCAAAAAGATGCGCACAAGTAAGTCCGCCGACTCATGCGTATTCTGGTTCTGATCAAACAGGTCCCCGACCCGGCGGTGATCGCGCGGCCCGCGCCGGATGGCTCCGGCATGGCGCTGGCGGGGGTCAAGCCGGTGGTCAACCCCTTCGACGAGATCGCGGTGGAGGCGGCGCTGCAACTGCGTGAAGCGGGGCTGGCGAGCCTCTGCGTGGGCGCCAGCGTGGGCGCGGCCGACTGCGCCGAGTCACTGCGCACCGCCCTGGCCATGGGGTTGGATGAGGCGCGTTTGATCGAAACGGAAGCGGACGCCGCGCCGCTGGAGAGCCTGGAGATCGCCCGCGCGCTGGCCGAGTTGGTGCGGCGCGAAGGGTTCGATCTGGTGATCTGCGGCAAGCAGGGGGTGGATGGCGACGCCGGTCTGGTGGGGCCGATGCTGGCCGAACTGCTGGGCTGGCCCCAGGCCGCCTACGCCTCGCGCATTGAACACGAGAACGACCGCCTGCGCGTGGCGCGGGAGTGCGATGGCGGCATTGAGACCCTCACCCTGCCCCTGCCCGCTCTCATAACCACCGACCTACGCCTCAACGAGCCGCGCTACGCCAGTCTGCCCAATATCGTCAAAGCCAAGCGCAAGCCCCTGCAGAGCATTCCCCTGGCGGAGTTGGGGGTGACGCCGGACGCCGCCTGGCGCGTGATGGAGACCCGCGAACCGCCGCAACGTCCCACAGGCGTGGCTGTGCAGAGCATCGCCGAACTGGACGCCGCCCTGCGCCAGGCGGGAGCGCTGCCATGACGCCGCCACTGCGCACCCTGCTGGTCGCCGAATGCCGCGACGGCGCCATCGTCCCCGCCACTTGGCGCGCCCTGAGCATGGCCCACGCCATCGGCGCGTCGGTGGATTTACTGGTTCTGGAGCCGCAATCCCTCGCAGATGATATTCGAGGCGTTGCGCGCATTCTGACCCCGTCAGAAGCGCCCCCCGCCACCGCTCTGGCGCAAGCGGCCTACATCGCCCACGCCATGGACGCTGCCGAGCCCGCATACAGCCATCTGATTCTGCCCGCCACCGCCTGGGGCCGGGAGATACTGCCGCGCGTGGCCGCACGACTGGGCGCGCAGCCGCTGAGCGAGATCTGCGCGGTGACGGATGCGCACACCTTCTCTCGCCCCATTCATGCGGGCAACGCCATCCAGACCCTCACCACCGACCGCTGGCCCATCCTACTCAGCGCGCGCCCGGCGGCGTTCGCCCCGTTTACGCCGCCCGACGACGCCCCGCCTCCGTCCGTAGCGACGCTGGCGCCGCCTACTGAGCCCGCCGATGACCCTGTCCGCGTGGTGGATTTCCAACCGGCGCGGGGCGAACGTCCCGATCTGCGCGAAGCGGCGGTGGTGGCGTGTGGCGGCCAGGGCATGGCCAGCGCCGGGGATTTCACCCTCATCGAACAGCTCGCCGACGCCCTGGGCGGCGCGGTGGGCGCCACCCGCGCGGCGGTGGACTCGGGGCTGGCCCCCAACGACTGGCAGGTGGGGCAGACCGGCAAAATCGTCGCCCCGGACCTCTACATCGGCGTCGGCGTCTCCGGCGCCATTCAGCACATCGCCGGGATCAAGGACGCGCGCTGCATCGTCAGCATCAACAACGATCCGGGCGCCCCCCTCCACGCCGTAGCCGACTACCGCCTGACCATGGACCTGCGCGAGGCGATCCCCCAGTGGTTGGCGCTGCTGGCGGCGCGTCAGTGAACCGCCTTGCCAAAGCTTCGAGCCCAGTCCACATTCCGCTTGGCTCGTTCCATTCGATCTTCTATTATTGCTATTAAGTTAATTAATTTGCAGGACTCCTTCAGGAGAGCGCGACATTGCCGTCGCCCTGAGCTGATTTTTCCCAACTGATCTCGCAGAAATCGTCGTCAATGCTCTGTCACCCCACAGAGCCGCTGACGTGGGCTGGGTTGTGGAAAATGGAGTTCGATCATGGATTCAAATCGACAAGTTGCAGGGAAGTACCGCACGCTGGAATCGATCGCTGTTCCGGCGGAGATGATCGACGCATGGCAACAGGTGGTCAACACCCTGGCGCGCGCTACGCAAGTTCCCGCCGCGCTCATCATGCGGGTTCACGCCAACGATATCGAAGTCTTTATCTCCGCCGAAACAGCGGACTCCCCCTACCAAAAAGGCGCCACGGAGCATCTGGACTCCGGGCTCTATTGCGAACGGGTGATGGACACCCGGCAGATGCTGCGCGTGCCCGACGCCCTGGCCGACCCGCAGTGGGCCAACAACCCCGATGTCCCGTTGGGGATGATCTCCTATTGCGGCCTGCCCCTCACCTGGCCCACCGGGGAGATCTTTGGCACCATCTGCATTCTCGACAACAGAGCCAATCCCTTTACTCCACTCGCCCAGGAGTTGCTGTCCGCTTTTCGCGAAACCGCCCAAGCGGGCTTGGCGACGGTGTATCAACAATCGCTGCTGCGCGATGTCAACACCCATCTTGAGGAGTTGGCCGCAACCCGCGCGCAGGATATCGCCCAGGAGAATTCGCGCTATCGCATCATCCTGGACGCGCTGTCGGAAAGCGTTATTATCGGCTCCCCACAGAGCGGGAAGATTCTCGACGTCAACCGCGCCTTTTGCGAATCGTTGGGATACACGCGCAAAGAGGCGTTGATCCTGTCGCCAACCGACTTCGACCCCAGCATGGACGCCCAACGTTTCGCCTCCGAGCTGGGCTCCTTGGCCCCCGATCAGCAGATCCGCTTCGAGACCTGTCACCGTCGCCGGGATGGCGACGAGTTCCCGGTGGAAGTCACCGTGGTGCGCGCGGAGATTCACGGGCAGACACAGTTGATTGGCGTCTCGCGCGACATCAGCGAACGGGTTGCGGCGGATAGCGCCATTCGCGAAAGTGCGCAGCGTCATCGCGCCCTCATCAACAATACCGCCATCGGCATTATCCAGTGCGATATCGATGGTCGGCTGCAGGAGGTCAATCCCGCTTTCGCCTCGTTGCTGGGACGCACCGTCGAAGAGCTGTCAGGATTGCCGGTCACCTCGCTCATCCACCCGGAGGACGCCCCGTCCTGCGCCCGCGCGTTCCAGGATCTGCTCCACGGCCAAACCGAGCATGCGCGCCTGGAGCTGCGATTCCTCCGCCGCGATGGCGCCGTCGTGTGGACCGACTTCTCCCTTTCGCGGCAGCAGAATGACGTCGGCGCAGTCACGCGCATTTTCTGCATGGCGCAGGACATCACCCAGCGCATCTGCGCCGAACAGACCGCTCTTCTCAAAGAGAGCCACTACCGCTCCGTGGTGGAGACCAGCGGCGATGGCTTCTGGGCGGTGAGCGGCGACGGCGTGATCATTGACGTCAACCAAGCCTACTGCGCCCTCTCCGGCTATACCCGCGAAGAGCTATTACGGCTCAAGATCACGGATTTGGAAGCTCTTGAACAACAGGTTGACGTTGACGCGCGCATGCAGCAGATCATCCGCAACGGCCACGCTGTGTTTGAGACTCAACACCGGCGCAAGAGTGGCGAAATTTGGAATGCGGAGGTCAGCGCCACCCACCTGGCTCAGGAGCCGGGGACGTTTTTCGGCTTTGTGCGGGATATCTCGGAGCGCAAACAGGGCGAACTCAGACTGCAACAGGCCAAGGCGCAGGCCGAAGCCGCCAGTCGCGCCAAAACCGAATTCCTCGCCATTATGAGTCATGAGATCCGCACCCCCATCAACGTCATGCTGGGGATGGGCGAGTTGATGGAGGAGAGCTGCGCCAAAGAGCATCAGCGCAAGCTCCTGCGCAAACAAAAGGAGGCGGGCAAGGCGCTGCTGGCGTTGATCGAGACCACGCTGGAGCTGGCGCGTCTGGAACAGGGCGCGCTATCACTGAAAAACGCCGACTTTGTGTTGCTCGACCTGCTGCGCGCCACCATTGAGCTGTTCGAGCAGAACGCCCGCGCCAAGGGGCTTGCGTTGGAGTTGCAGATCGCCGGGCCAATGCCCCATAGCGTGCGCGCCGATGAGACGCGCCTGCGTCAAATTCTGTTCAACCTCATCAGCAACGCCATCAAATTCACTGAGAGCGGCTCGGTGACCGTCTCCATTGCGCCGCTGCCGGAGATGCCCCACGGCGTGCGCATCCGCGTGACGGACACCGGCATCGGCATCCCCGCAGAGCATCAGGAGCATATTTTCGAGCACTTCACCCAGGTGGACTCCAGCCTATCGCGCAAATATGGCGGCTCCGGGCTGGGATTGGCCATCACCAAACATCTGGCGATCCACATGGGCGGCGCGATCCGTCTGCGCAGCGAGCAGGGCGTGGGCAGCGTATTCGAGGTGGATCTGCCCCTGCCGCCCAGCGCGCCCGCCCTGGAGAGCGTTCCGGCGCAAGCGACGCCGGATGCGAGCGCGCCCTTGCGGATCCTCCTGGTGGAGGACTCCGAAGACAATCAGATGTTGATTCGCGCGTTTTTGCAGAAGACGCCCCACGCGCTGGAGGTGGTGAATGATGGCGCGGCGGCGGTGCGGCTGGTGTGCGACGGCGGCGCGTTTGACGTGGCGCTGATGGATATCCAGATGCCGCGTTTGAATGGACTGGAGGCGACCCGCGCCATCCGCCAATGGGAGCTGCAACAGGAGGGCGCGCATCTGCCCATCATCGCGCTGACCGCCCACGCCTTTGCCGAGGACAAGAGTCTGGCCATCGCCGCCGGCTGTGACGACTACCTGACCAAACCCATCAAAAAAAGCGACCTGCTGGCGGCCATTGAGGCGCTGGCGGCAACTCCTTGTTCAGAAAGCTAACCGACTCAATCACTCCAGTGGCGGAATCCGCTGAGAGCGGTTTGCGCCGCCTTTGCGCTCTTCTCCTTCAGCAAGCCAATTAACGCGCCGAACGCCTGATCCCTACAGCGGTCGTTAAATCCGTACTTATCGCCTGTTCGCCTTCCAGCCCCGCACCTGTTCAAACTTTCCGCCACGCCATATAACGCCCACCCTGCTTGCTCGACATCCTGTTGGATCAAAGCGGGAAAGCGGTTGATAAAGTATTGTGTCGCCTCAGTGGCCAGTATCTGTGATTCACTGCCCATCCCCCGCTCCAAAGCATTCATCGCATATTTCAGATTGGCTGTTTCCAACTGCTTCACATACCTCCAATACGCTTCATGCGCCAAAACATGGAGCGGGTGGTCTGCATTCGCCACACAGGATGGATTTCTCTTTGCAATGGAGATCCCATCTCTTGATCCATCGGATTCCGAAACACACATATCAATACAATCCCTCATAAAGCAAACACGTACATACACTTCACGAAGATCACTCTCTACAGATTCGCAAAAGAATAAACTTTTTATTTTATCAAAGATGATTTCATAATATCGGTGTTCCATAGGCGTGAAAAACGCCATCTGGCGCAAGGCCTCCCGATATATATTTCGATTCTGAATCATTACTAGCAAAAGAGCCTCTCCCAACGCATCAATCAATTGAGGCCAGTAGTCTTGGTCTGGAAATCCATTCTGCAACAAGCACGTCAAAACGGTGATTTTATCATCTACATGAAAGTCACTCTCTTGCCTCATCAACCGATAGAGATCTTGCGCCACAACACGATAATCCGGGTCTGGATCCAGGCAATCCATGCCAGATCTTTTGATAAAGCGCCGATACCCCAGCAAACCACTCAGCATCCCAATAGCCAAGAAGGGGTCTACGTCTGATAAAAGCAACGCCACTCTCTGTTGAAGCCGCTTTGGGAACAGGCCAATGGGATGATATATCCTGCCCTCCGGCACACGCCTTTCATGCGAAAAGCTGTGCGCTGTATCCCTGACCCACTTGGCGGCCCATTTTGGATCTGTGGCGGATTCCTTGGCCAATAAAACGAGAAACCGTTCCTTGGGTTCCGGCATACTCTTGTCGAATTTCGCTGCAGAATTCTCATCTAACAGGGTGCTGAAAAAGTCTTACTTGATCCGAGCTTGTCCATTATCGTCATGATATAATAATTCTCAACGATATCATATGGAAAGGTTGGGATTATGCGCGGAGATGATACTCAGCAAGCTTCACTGATCAGCTACGTTTCCATTGAATCCCGGATTCCGCAGCGCCACCCGTTGCGATCAATCCGCGCGCTGGTTGATCAGGCGCTGGCTGAGTTGAGCGACGCGTTTGCGGAACTCTACTCCCCGACGGGACGGCGCTCCATCGCGCCGGAAAAACTGCTTCGCGCCTTGCTGCTCCAGGTTCTGTACTCCATTCGCAGTGAGCGGATGTTGATGGAAGAGCTGGATTACAACCTGCTGTATCGGTGGTTTGTGGGGCTGTCGATGGATGATCCGGTCTGGGATGTGACGACCTTCAGCAAGAACCGGGAGCGGTTGATCAACACCCAGGTTGCTCGGGATTTTTTCAATCAGATCAAAGACCAGGCTGGCAAAGCCGGATATCTGTCTGACGAACATTTCAGCGTGGATGGGACATTGATCGAAGCGTGGGCGTCAACCAAGAGCTTTCGCCCGCGCGATGGCTCTGGCGATCCGCCCAGCGGAGGATCGCGCAACCCGGAAGTCGATTTTCATAAACAGACGCGCGCCAACGACACCCATGCGTCCACGACAGATCCCGATGCGCGTCTCCACCGCAAAGGCAAAGGGAAAGAGGCCAAACTTTCCTACATGGGCCACGCCCTGATGGAGAATCGCAACGGTCTGGTGGTTGACTCCCGATTAACCTGCGCCAGCGGCACAGCAGAGCGGGACGCCGCCCTGGAGATGGCGTCTGAATTGCCGGGGCGTCACCCGGTCACCCTGGGAGCGGATAAAGGCTATGACACGCAAGACTTTGTGAAAAGCTTGAGAGTTCTGCGAGTGACGCCGCATGTGGCGCAAAACACCACCAATCGCCGCTCGGCCATTGATGGACGCACGACCCGGCATGCAGGCTATGTGATCAGCCAGAGAAAGCGCAAACGCATTGAAGAGGTGTTCGGCTGGATCAAGACGGTTGGAACGATGAGAAAAACGCGCTTCATTGGCCAGCAGAGGGTGGAATGGGCCTTCACCTTTGCCTTGGCGGCATACAATTTGGTGCGAATGCGCAAGTTGGCGGAAATATGAACGCAAAAGGGCTGGAATGACCGCCCTCTGACCGCATAAGTGGACAAACAGGGAGGGCTCAACTCAATCAGAACTCAAAAACCTCAGAAAAAAATCTTCCCGGCGCTGGTGAGCGGAGAAGAGATCATAATTTCAGCACCCTGCTAAAGCAAAATTCCAATAGAATGCGATTTTCTGTTTGCTTGTGACCGTATCGCTGTTGAGAAGGGCCTGCATCACAGCGTAAATCTCGGCGCACAAGGCCGTCTCTCTCTTCAAATTGAGTCCGCTCGCACACCCCACAAGCCAGAGCGCAAAAAACTCATCAATGAGACGGCATTGTTGTATGGCAAAGAGAAAATTTGCGCCTTGCAAACTGATTGTCGAGGTCAAGAGTTCCCGCTGTTTACGCTCGGATAAAATTGAATCCCTATAGAACAGTTCAGGAAGGTCGACAAATTGCTCCGCACTCTCCAGCAAAGGGGCGCACGCCTTTGGGACCACGTCTGGAAAGGCGCGAAGTTGTTCAGCAAACCGTAGAGAACTCTTCTGAACCCGCTCCCGCTTCCAGTCCGCCATCCGCTTACTCCACTCTTTTCAGGTCCTTAAACCACTAACGAGCAGCCTATCCACACAAATCACTCAGCGAAGCTCCCCCCGCGCAGAAACCACTCGGTCTGCTCCGCCGCCGTGGTGGAGAGCAGTAGCCCCATGTGGGTGGCGCGCACCGTGGCGTGGTCGGCCACCCCCTCCAGATGGGTCTCCGCCAGACTCACGGTGCCGTCGCTGGGCTCGGGCAGACCGCGAAAGATCTTGTTGGCCCCGATCACCGACAACGTCCCCGCGATGGAGCCCATCTCGATGCCAACGGGAACCGGCGGTTTGACGCCGTTTTTCAGCGCCGACTCATAGCTGAAACCCAGCATGCGCGCGCCCCAGCCGTGACGCGCCAGCCGTCGCGCCATCCAACTGCCGCGCAGGGGCGAGCCCAGCGCCACCACACGGCCCACCGGCAACTCTGGATGGCGCTGCAACATGGTCACCGCCACCAACCCGCCCAGGCTGTGGCACACCAGATGCGGCGCGCGCGGTCCGGCGTTTTGGCGCACCGCCTCGGCCAGGGCGTCGGCGTGTTGCAGAATCCCCTTCTGCGTCGACGGGTAGCGAAAGCGCGTCGTGGCAAAGCCCGCATCCGCCAGACGACTGCCCAGCAGGGTCATCTCCGCCCCCGCCATCCACAATCCATGGATCAGAATCACCGGCTCGGCGCTCATGGCGCGACTCCCTCTGTGATAGCCAGACAAATCCAAAACGGCGCAAAACGGCCAATGTTTGCGTGACGCAGCGTGAACTTGCGCTGACTATTGGCCGCCGACTGGTCGGCGGCGGGGCCTGGGGGCCGCGCCCCCAGCGGGGTTTGGGGCGGAGCCCCAAGGTTTGGTCGTTGGGAGCTCGAGGGCAAAGCCCTCGATATCTTCCATGTCCCCGTTAACGAAATATCTGATTTTGGCTTCCCGTCACGCTAACAACGCCGCCATGCGCTGGCGACGCTGCGCGGCGGGCAGCGCGCCCAAGCGTTTGGCGGCGGCGATAAAGCGCTCCAGATCCGCGCCCTCCTGCTCATAGAGACGCTGAAACGCCGGAACCCAGCGGGCATAAAGACTCAGCGAGCCCACCTTGGCGTTGTTCAGATCCTCGGCCAGCGCCCAGCGGGCGTAGGGCGCCAACGGACCGTCCTCTTGCGCCTGCACAAACGCGACTCGGAAATCGGCGAACAATCCCGCTTTGCGCCGCCGCATCGCCAATGTGGTCAACGCTTTATCGGCGTAGAGCGCCTCCAACTTGTCGCGCAGATCCGCCACCCGCGCGAGGAATTGCGCCCGCGCCTGCTGACGCGCCCGCCAAGCGGCGATGGCGGCTGCATCGCCCTGCGCCTGCAACCAGCGCCCCACGCCAATTTGCGCGACGGCCTCGGCGAAGGATTCATTAAACAGGGTGTCGTCGGGGATGTAGAGCAGCTCATGGGCCATCTCATGGAACATCAGCGCCGCCAGTTGCGATTCCGGCCAGAAGATGTGGGTATTGAGCAGCGGGTCGGCGAACCAGCCCAGAGTGGAGTAGGCGGGGATCCCCTGCACCGAGGTTTCATACCCCTGTTGGCGCAGCTCCGCCGCCAGCGCCTGGGCGGCAGCTTCATCGAAGTAGCCGCGATAGCTCAACTCGCCAATGAGGGGAAAGCTCCAGCTTTTCAGGGTGAGTGAGTCTGAAGGGGCGGCGAAGGTCGCCCACACCGCATAGGAACGCCCCAAGTCGGCGTAGCGGGTATAGGAGCCGTTGTCCGGCAGCCCCAGTTGTTCGATGGCGAAGCGTCGCGCCTGCTGCGCATGGCGCAAGCGCGCTTTGAGTTTTTCCGCTGCGGAGGCATCGGCCAGCACGACGTCAATGGGGCGCCGTTTGGACCAGATCTCCCACTGCCCGCCCGCCGCCTGCAGGTAATACCCCGGCCCGATGCAACCGCTCAAGGCTCCCCCCAATAGCAGGATCAGCAGCGCGCGGACGGCTCGCCTCACACCACCCCCATCTTGCGCAGATGCGGCCCATAGGCGCGGTCATCGCCCTGAATGTGGTTGATCAGCCAGCGCTCCATAAACAGCGAAATCTGCTGCGCAATGGCCTTTTTCTGCTCATCTTCCGCCGCATCCAGGCACTTTTTATAGGCGGCCAGCTCATTCTCCAGCAGATCGTGCTTCTGCTTGTGCGCCTCCAGTTCCGGGAAGCTCCACTTCTCCAGCAGCAGCTCCTCATAGCGCAGATGGGTCTTTACATACCCCTCCATCTGGATGAACAAGAGGTTGAGCATCACCCCCAGCGCCTTGTCATCATAGACGTTTTCAATGGACTGCCCCAGATTCATAAAGGCGCTGAACAGTCCCTTGTGCTGCTCGTCCAACGACGCCACGCCCACGCTGAACTCCTCATCCCGCCACACGAACTGCGTCATTCCAACTCTCCATCCGGATTGTCTGACTACGACTGTCTGCGCCCTGTTCAGGCGCTTTGGCATAATGCCTCCTCGACTGCCGCCAGGAAAGGGACAGGAGCAAAAGCCGCGCGCCTACTCCGGGAACCCCCTGGCCGCGCCATGGTCAAAGCCCACAAGCCCAGGCCGCCAATTCGGGGCGCGCAAACAGAGTTGTTACATCATCAGAGATGTTGACAAGGCATCATTTTCCAACTATCTTTGCGCCCGGGCCATCGATTAAGCGAGAATAGCCCCCATCGTGGCGGTCCAAGCCGTGGTTGCGCCTGGGCCAACAGTTGATCATCCGCCGCGCCCAATTTCGAAATCGTACGAGGAGTGCTTGTCCCATGTCCGTCACCCTGACTGATAACGCCGCCAAAAAACTCAGCGAACTGATCGCCGAAGAGAACAATCCCAATCTGAAACTGCGCATCTTCGTCTCCGGCGGCGGCTGCTCGGGTTTCCAGTATGGCTTCACCTTTGATGAGAACCAGGACGACACCGACATCATGGTGGAGAAGGATGGCGTCAAAGTGTTGGTGGACGCTGTCTCCATCAACCATCTGCGCGGCTCCGAGATCGACTTTGTGGAGGATCTCAACGGCGCCCAGTTCCAGATCAAGAACCCCAACGCCGCCTCCACCTGCGGCTGCGGCAACAGCTTTACCCCCGCCGAAGGCGGTGGTTGCGCCAGTGCCAAACCCTCCTGATCGCATCGTCCCGGCGCGCTGACATCACGCGCCAGCCGACTGCTCAGAGGTGAAAAATTCGCCCCGCCAGGCTCCCGCTTGGCGGGGCGTCTGTTTTTCGCCGCCTATTCGATAGGCGCCCGCCTTGCAATCATTGCCTTGGCAACCCATATTACTTAAGCAAGCGCATGGGTTTCCGCCTTGGCCAGCAGCCGATTTCCCATACATCACGCCAATTTTGGGAAACCCGCCCGCTGCGCGACGCATCGTCAATTTGTTGTCTGCGCGTACACAGTAGAGCGCACACTGGAAGGAAAAGAGCATGTCCGATAAGCCCGACTCCCCGCAAGAGGAGGAGATCTTCGACGCCGTAATCGAAGAGCCGGAAGCGCACGACGCCGACGGTGAGTCCGACGGCCAACCGCCCATGCGCATTGACGACGCCCTGCCCATGGAGATGGTGATCTATCCGCTGGGCGGACGCCCCTTCTTCCCCGGCATGCTGACCCCCATCCAGGTGGAGGGCTCGCCCTACTACGACACCATCAAGATGGCCATGGACTCGCCGGGCCGTCTGTTCGGCATCATCATGAGCCACGCCGAGGATGGCCGCGAAGTGTTCGACGCCGACAAACTCTACACGGTCGGCGCCACCGCGCGCATTTTGGAAGCCGCCGAGGACGAAGAGCACAAATCCATCAAGCTGCTGGCCGAAGGGATCTCGCGCTTCGAGATTCGCGAAGTGGTCTCTGCCGGTCCGCCCATCATCGCCGCAGTCACCCACCACAACAACCCGGTGGAGATGATCGAGCCCGATGATCTGAAGCCCTACACCATGGCGGTGATCAACACCCTCAAGGAGCTGCTCAAGTACGACTCGCTGTACCAGGAACAGGTAAAGATGTTCCTGTCGCGCCACAACTTCAGCGAACCGGACAAGCTGGCCGACTTCGTCGCCTCCATGACCAGCTCCAACCGCGAGGAGTTGCAGGACGTGCTGGAGACCCTGCCCATCATGCCGCGCCTGGAGAAGGTGCTGGCCCTGCTCAAAAAAGAGCTGGAGATGGTCAAGGTGCAGAACAAGATCTCCAAGCAGGTGGAAGAGGGCATCACCGAACATCAGCGCCAGTTCTTCCTGCGCGAGCAGCTCAAGCAGATTCAAAAAGAGCTGGGCATCACCAAGGATGACCGCACCGCCGAAGTAGATGGCTTCCGCGAGCGTTTGGAGCAGCTCACCCTCTCCAAGGAGGCCGAAGAGCGCATCAACGAGGAGCTGGACAAACTCTCCATGCTGGAGCCCGGCTCGTCGGAGTATGGGGTGACGCGCAACTATGTGGATTGGCTCACCGGCCTGCCGTGGGGTGTGCACTCCAACGACAAGCTGGACATCAAGCGCGCGCGCAAAATCCTCAACCAGGACCACGACGGCCTGGAGGATGTGAAGGAGCGCATTCTGGAGTTCCTCGCCGTAGGCAAGCTCAAGGGGGAGATCGGCGGTTCCATCATTCTGCTGGTGGGCCCGCCAGGGGTGGGCAAAACCTCCATTGGCCGCTCGGTGGCGCGCGCGGTGGGGCGGGAATTCTACCGCTTCTCGGTGGGCGGCATGCGCGACGAAGCGGAGATCAAGGGCCACCGCCGCACCTACGTGGGGGCGATGCCCGGCAAGTTCGTGCAGGCGATCCGCCACACCAAATACTGCAACCCCATCATCATGCTCGACGAGGTGGACAAGATCGGCGCCAGCTACCACGGCGACCCCGCCTCGGCGCTGCTGGAGGTGCTGGACCCGGAGCAGAACACCGAGTTCCTCGACCACTACCTGGATGTGCGCTTCGATCTGTCCAAGGTGCTGTTCATCTGCACCGCCAACCAGTTGGACACCATCCCGCGTCCGCTGCTGGACCGCATGGAGATCATTCGTCTATCCGGCTACATCGCCGCCGAGAAGGTGAAGATCGCGCGCAACCACCTGCTGCCCAAGCAGTTGGAGAAGAACGGTCTGACCAAGGACGATCTGCGCATCAGCAACGGCGCCTTCCGCGCCATCGTCGAGGGCTACGCCCGCGAAGCCGGGGTGCGACGCCTGGAGCAGAAGATCGGCGCCATCGCCCGCAAAACGGCGGTGAAGATTCTCGACGACGCCCAACGCCCCATCAAAGTGGGCCACGGCGATCTGGAGGATTTCCTCGGCAAACCGGACTTCCGCGATGAGAAGCCCATGAAGGGGGTGGGCATCGTCACCGGGCTGGCGTGGACCTCCCTGGGCGGCGCCACCCTGGACGTGGAGGCGGCGCGTGTCAGTGATGACAAGGGCGGCATGATCGTCACCGGCCAGTTGGGCGATGTGATGAAGGAGTCGGCGCGCATCGCCTTCAGCTACGCGCAGTCGCAGTGCGCCAAACTGGGCGGCGACTGCAACCGCCTGGGCGGCACCCTGCACCTGCACGTGCCCGAAGGCGCCACGCCCAAGGATGGCCCCTCGGCGGGCATCACCCTGACCACCGCGCTGCTGTCGCTGGCGCGCAATCAGCCGATTCCGCGCCGTCTGGCCATGACCGGCGAGATCACCCTCACCGGCCAGGTGCTGGCGGTGGGCGGCATCCGCGAAAAGGTGATCGCCGCGCGGCGGGTGGGCATTCGCGAATTGATTCTGCCCGAGGCGTGTCGCAAGGATTATGAGGAGGTGCCGGACCACATCACCGAAGGGATCACCGCGCACTTTGTGCGGCGCTACCCGGAAGTGGCCAAACTGGTGTTCGGGTGATCGCGCCGGGTCGCCGCCAAGTGAAAGGGGCGCGCCGTTTGCGGCGCGCTCTGCTGACGCTGTGCGCGCTGACGCCGCTTGCGGCGCAGGCGCAATCGGCGACCCCTGAGCAGAAAAATCAGCAGCAGTTGCACGCCGCGCGTTCGGCCTCCGAACAGGCCCAGGCGCAGGTGCAAACATTGCGCACAGCGTTGGCCGACAGCCGCGCCCAGGAGAGCGCGCTGATCAAGCGCGTCGCCGAGGCGCAGGAGGCGTTGGCGGTGCAACAGGAGCGTCTGCTGGATGACCCCGCATTGACGCTGGATGCCGAACGCACGGCGTTGGAGGCGGCGCAAAAGGCGCTGGACGCCCGCCGCGAGGAGATTGCCCGGCAAGAGACGCAGTTGGAGCAGGCGCAAACCGCCGCTGCGTCACAAAAGTCGCTGTTGGCGCCGCTGGAGAGCGCATGGCGCAAGCAGGCTGCGCAGGCGCAGGCGCATCTGCGGCAAACCCTACGCACGGAGTTGGAGAAGACCCGCTCAGTGGAGGCGCGCGGCGAGGCCGAGTGCGGACCCCAAGGCATTGAGCAGTGCAAACGCGACGCCCTGGCGGACGCCAAACGGGTCGCCCGCGAGCAAGGGCTTGCCGCCCTGCGCAAGAGCGCCCTGCAGGCGTTGGCTGGGCGGATGACCGCCGACCAGATCGCGCAGCAGAGCGCTGCCGAAGTGACCGAATTCGACTCCCTGGACGACGGTTTTATCGGCGCCAGCTTCTATTTTCACCGCATTCGCGCCCTGGTGCATGGGCGCCTCATCGGCGCCGACGCCCGGCAAACCGACACAACGATGGACAACGGGGGGAATACAGAGTCCGAGCCTCTGAGCGAATCGGCGCTGGCCGATCTCAATGGCGCCACGCCGCCTGAGGATGGACTGGGCCCGGAACCTGACGCGCCACCCCCCAGTGGACGCCCGACCGCTGCGCCGCTGAAGGTGGGTCAGACGCCACACCCAGCGCCGTTGATGGACGCCGCGGCGCCTGAGCCCCACCCCACGCCGACGCCGCGCGCCATCACCTTCGACGCCACGGCCACTGCGCCGCAAGCCCAGGCCGCCCCTATGCCCGCGTCTTCCAAGGCGCTGCGCGCTGCGCTGGCGCAAGCGCCGGAGGTTCCCGCCGACATCGGCGATCCGGTGGAGCGCGGATTCCGTCTGCTGGAGCAGGCCAAACAGGCGCTGGAGGATAACCGCCTGACCACGCCGCTGGATGACAGCGCGCAGTACTACATCATGATGGCGCGCTCCCTGTATGGGGTGAACGCCAACATCCGCCAGGAGGCGCAACTGCTGCTGCGAGAGATCGTCAAACGCTATCTGACCTTGAGCCGCCGCGCCCTGAATGCGGGCAAGCTACGCAAATCCCGCCACTATCTCAATCGCGCCCGGCAACTGGCGCTGCAGTATGACATCCGCGATCCCCAAGGCGCCCTGCGCGACGAAGGCCGCCGCATCATGAACCGCCTCAAGCAGCAACATTAAGATCGCGACGCCTCCGTTTCACGCCATGCAAACGTCGTCCCTCTCCTTGAGCCATCGCCCGGCGACTTCTGCAGACCTTGCCACCATCTGCGGCTTTCCCCAGAGCGCTGAAGAGCTGTTCTTTCTGTTTCCCAAGGCGACCTTTCCGCTCACCCCTGAGCAGTTGCAGCGCGCCATGGATCAGCGCGCCGACGCCACCGTTGTCGAGTTGCGCGGTCAAGTGGTCGGCTACGCCAACTTCTACCAGTGGGCTCAGGGCGGTCGCTGCGCCATCGGCAACGTCATCATCGCCCCTGCAGCGCGCGGCCAGGGCGTGGGGCGTTATCTGATTAACCGCATGGTGGATCTGGCGATCTCCCGTTACGCTGCGCGGGAGGTCACCGTGGCCTGTTTCAACCACAACGTCTCGGCCCTGCTGCTGTATGCGGGCATGGGGTTTGAACCCTACGCCATCGAAGAGCGCGTCGACCATCAGGGCCAGCGCGTGGCGCTGATTCAGCTGCGCCGCGCGCTCCCCGTCGGGTAATCCGCGTCAGAGGACGTCAGGCGGCAGGGGGATCGTCGGATCGTCATTGCGCAACCAGGTAGGAATGGCGATGCGCTGGCGATTGGTGACGCACACTTCGTGGGGAAAATCGCGACTGAGGAAGCAGGCTAACGTCCCCGCTTGGGGCAGGATGCGCGCAATAGGCGTCGCGCCATCGCCATCGAACAGGCTCAACTCGCCGCCATCGTCGGCTTGCCAGTCGGCGTTGAGGTAGAGCACTGCCGTCACCTTGCGCGGCGAGGCGTCGAGGAAGTTATCGCAGTGACGGCGATAGAAGTCGCCCGGCTCATACAACGCAAAAAACGCCTCGCAACTGCGCAAGCCTAGGAACAGACGCCGATTCAGATCCGTCATCAGCAGCCCCATGCGCGCCAGATAGGCGGCCTGGGCCGGGAACTGCGCATCCAGCCACAGCAGTTGCATGCTGCGGATTTCGCTCTCCACCTGGCGGTTTTGACCATGGCCCACCGCGCCGGGGCGGAACAGTCCGCCCGCCTGGGCCGCCAGCGCCTCGGCCAGCAGCGCCTGCTGCGCGGCCAGATCCAGATAGTTGGGGATGACGCAATAGCCTTGGGTGGCCAACTGCTCGGCGATCAGCGCCCGTTGAGCGGCCTCAATGGCGGAATCGGTCCAGACGTCAGCGCACGCTCTCATGCGCATCCTCCTGATAAAGTGAGGAGACCTGTACGGCGTCCGACCGATTTCAATAACGGCGAAATATGTGCGGATGAGAGGATTTACGCCATGCGCGGCAAAAAGGGAAGCGAAAAATAGCGCCAGATGGTTGAGACGAAGGAGTAATCTGCAGAATATACTGTATAAGCTGACGACTCGCCGCCAGGTAGAATCAAGCTTAACACGCACGCAATCCGCATGCTGGCGCGGAGCAAACCAACGGGGGTCCAGGGGAATCATTCCCCTGGTGGGTCCAGGGCAAAGCCCTGGCGGGTCAAGGGCGGCGCCCTTGTGGGGTCTGGGGCGAAGCCCCAGTCTCTTGAATCTTCCCCCTCGAACTGACAGAAGCGCCCGCAGCAAAACCATTCAGAGACGCGCCATGACCGAAGAGACCCCCACGCCACCGGAAGACGTCAGCCTGATTCACGCCCTGCTGCTGGATGGACGCGGCGGCGCTACGGAGATGGATTGGGAGCAGATCGCCGGGTGGAAACCGGAGATGGGGCTGCTGTGGGTGCATCTGCACGCCGACAACCCGCGCACCGGGCGCTGGCTCAATGAGGAGAGCCGCCTGGATCCGCTCATGGCCGAAGCGCTGTGGGATATGGATAATCAACCACGCTGCCTGGTAGAGGAGAGCGCGCTGCTGGCCACCTTTCGCGGCATGAATTTCAATCGTGGCGCCGAAACGGACGACATGGCCATTCTCAACCTGTGGAGCGACGGAACGCGGCTGGTGACGGTGCGCTCGGCGCCGCTGCGCTCGGTGCGGGACATGGCCCGGGCGCTACTTGTGGGGCGCGGGCCGCGCACCATCGGCGATCTGCTGGTCACTCTGCTGGGTCGGCTGCACGACCGCATGGAGCCGGTGCTGGACGGCATTGAGGAGGATCTGGACCGGTTTGAAAATCAGGTGTTGCGCGGCGATGATAGCGGCATTCGCGAGCCGTTGCTGGAGATCCGCAGTGAGTTGATCGGCTTTCGCAAACACCTCACGCCGCAGCGCCGCGCACTGCAGGAGTTGACCAAATCGCGCCCCTCCTGGCTGCTCAAGCGCCACCAGCGGGAGTTTCGTGAAGTGGAGAACCTGGTGGGGCGGTTTCTGGGCGAACTGGACGGCTATCGCGACCGCGCCATGCTGATCCGCGAGGAGCTCAACAACCAGATCGCCGAACGCATGAACCGCGCCATGTACCTGCTCTCCATCGTCACCGGGGTGTTTCTGCCACTGGGCTTTCTCACCGGCCTGCTGGGCATCAATGTCGGCGGCCTGCCCGGCACCGAAGTGCACTGGGCGTTCTGGGCGGTGTGTGGAATCCTGATGATCATGGCTGGAATCAGCCTGTTCATCTTCCGCCGCAGCCGCTTGATATAGTCACTTCAAACATCTCTGGAGAGGGTGAAAGATATCGAGGGCTCCGCCCTCAAACTCCCAAATTCAAAAGCCACACCGTGGGCTCCGCCCATGCTGTGAGATACGGCTTCGCCTGTGGCCGCTGGGGGCGCGGCCCCCAGACCCCGCCGCCGACCAGTCGGCGGCCAATAGTCAGCGCTATAGCAAGTCAAACTGAGAATCGGACATGCTCGGGTTTTGGAAAATGAAAGATATCGAGGGCTATGCCCTCGAGCTCCCAAGATCAACAGCTACACCGTGGGGCTCCGCCCCACACCCCGCTGGGGTCGCAGACCCCAGACCCCGCCGCCGACCAGTCGGCGGCCAATAGTCAGCGCTAGCTCGACCAGCATCACGCAAACATTGGACGTTTGGCTATTTAACCAGGACTACTTCAAGCGGTAGTGAATCAGAAAGTCGTCGAAGGCGATGGCGGCGAAGCGCACGCCCTCCGCCATCTCCGGCAGACGCACGCGGGCCATGGTCTTGAGACTGGCGCGATCCAGAATCCTATGGCCGGAGCTGCGCGCAATGCGCAGATCGGCGATGCGGCCATCGGCGGCGATGGTGAAAGCCAGATGCACCGTGCCCTCCAACCCCCGTTGCTGCGCCCGTCTGGGGTAATTGAAATAGCGTTTGACCCCCGCCTCGATCTCACGCACGGCGCGCTGCCGCAGATTGGCGGCGTTGGCGGCGTCCTGACCATCCGGCGCACCCGCTGGCTGCATTGCGTTAGCAGCAGCGGGGACCAAATCCGACGCTGGCGACGCGCTCTGTGCGCTGGGCGTCTCGGTGGTTGGGAGTTCGGGTTGCGGCGATAGCGTGGCCACCGGCGGCGGGTTGACCGGCGCCGCCGGTTTGGACGCCACCATTTTCACCGGCGGCGGTTTGGGCGCGCGCCGGGCGCTGGGCGCGGCGCGGCGCAGGGGCGCAACCGTGACCACCTCGGGCAGCGCCGATTCCGGGTCCGGCGCAGCGCGTTCAGGCGACGGTTCGAGCGCAGGCGCGGGCTCAGTTTCCAAAACGGGAGCCGCCGTCGCCTCCACCGTTTTCTCAATCGCCACAAGCTCCGCCATGGGCGCCACAGGCTCCGCGACAGACTCCGCCACAGCAGCTGGCGGCGGTTGGGTCGCGCCATCGGCGCCCCCCAACGCCCTTTGCGGCGCCTCCATCACCAACGTCACTTCGGGAATGATCAATGCTGGCGGCGGCGGCGCGCTACGCGGCCACAGCGTCACCAGCGCCAGATGCAACAGCAGCGACAGCGCCGCCCAGCCCCACAGGCGCGAACGCTCCCGCCGCGCAGGCGGCGGCGGGAGCGCATCGCACGTCAGACCGCACTCCCGCGCCAGTTCGGCGTGGGAGGGCATGGCCTGCAGTTGACCTATGGCGCTTTGGAAAATGCTCATCGCATTGGGTTATCCCCGGCGCCCGCGCATGGAAAAGCGGTTACGCCGTCTCCTCCTCATCCAGACACAGCTCTTCTTCCTGCGGCTGGCGTAACCGACGCAGCAGGATCACCCCCGTCACGCCCACGGCGATGGCCAGCAGGGCATTGCCCGCATAGCCACCGTAGTAGAGTTCAAACCGATGCGCAAACTCCGCCCAACTCGGGTGGGAGAAACGCCCGGAGAAGAGATAGAAGCCGCCGCTGGAGAGCAGCCACGCCACGCTCACCGCCGCCCACGCGCCCAGCGCCAACAGAGCCAACGCCATGCCCTGGGATCGACCCATCAGCAGGCCCGGCAGATGCTTGCCTGCGCCCCACATCGTCAAATAGGCAGGCGCCAGCAGCGCATAAGCGGGCGTCACACAGAAATTGCTCACGCCTGCTTGCAGCGCCGATACGTCGATGCCCACCGCAGCCAGCATCAACAGCGCCGCATAGATGGGCCGCGCCAACAGCCAGCCGCTGAGGAAAAACAGCGCAATGCTCATATCCGGCAGCAGCTTGGCCGAGCCCATGTGATGCCCGCGGGATATCAGCATCACGCCCAGCAGCAGCAGGAACAGCACAAAGCGTTTGCGCGCGTCGGAAACCGGCGCAAACACTCCACTGTTTTGCATCCCCTCGCCTCCCACAGCCGCGCTCATTGTGCAAAGCTCCACACCAGTTGGCCGAGAATCAAACGCCCCTGGGTGTTGTAGGTGTTGATGGTCTGGTAGGTCGGATCCAACAGGTTCTCGGCGCTCACCCGCAACGCCCAATCCTGGGCGAAGCGATACTCGCCACGCAGATTGACCACGCCATACCCGGCCAGATAGGTGGTGTTGGCCAGCTCATCCCACCGATGCCCCTGCACGATCCAGTCGCCGCCCACACTCACCGCGTCCCAGCGCTTGTCGGCCTGCACTTTGAGGCTGCGCGCCGCGCGCCGCGCCAAGCGGTTGCCGGTGTCGCCATCCAGCGCGCGGGTGAGGGTCCCGGCCACGTTGATGTCGACGCCTGCGATGTCAAAACCGAGCTCCAGCTCCACGCCATCGAGCTTGGCGCTGTTGATGTTGTTGTTGGTGAAGGTGGTGGCGTCATAGGCGATGAGATTCTTCACCCGGGTGCGGAAACCGCTCAATGACCAGCTCACGCCGTGATTCTCCCCCGCCAGCCCCAAATCCCAGGTGTGGGACTCCTCGGGCTTGAGATTGGGGTTGCCGCTGAACCACGCGCTGGCGGGCCAGTAGAGGTCGTTGAAAGTGGGCGCTTTGTAGGCCGTGCCATAACCGGCGGTGAGACGCAGACCGCCCCAGGGCAGATCATAGCCCCAGGCCACATTGCCGGTGGTCTGGCCGCCGAACTGCTCGTTGTCGTCATAGCGTAGCGCCAACAGCAGATCGTGGTCGCCCCAGGCGCCCTGGTATTGACCAAACAGCCCCAGCACGTCGCGGCTGGTGACGTCATAGGCGGTGTTGCTATCGACCCGGTCATCCATCCAGTCGGCGCCAATGGTCAGCAAATGGTCATCGCCGATGGCGATGTCGTTCTGCAGCCCCAGCGAGACCCGCTTGGTGTTGAATTCGCTGAAGTAGACGCCGTCGGTGAGGTTGGTCGAGTCATCCCGACTATGGCCGGCGCGCAGGGTGATGTCCCAATAGTCGGTGGCCTGCAGACGCGCTTTGGCGCCGAGAGTCTGATTGACGAACTCGCCTTGGTTGGGGGTTCCGTCGAAGTCGTTGTCGCCGAAGGAGCGCAGACCATGCAGCTCCACTTCCCCGCGAGAGAAGGTTTTGCTCACCCGCACGTTCACCCCGGTGCGCTGGTAGCCATCGTCGTCGGGCTGGTTGACGGCGAAAAAGCCGGTGGTGGGCTGGCGGGCGTCGAAGCCGTCAGTCTCCAAGCGGCTTACCGAGGCGGCGTAGCGCCAACCGTTTTTGCCGCCAGAGAGGGAGAGACCCTGTTCGTTGGTCCCCTCGCCGCCGCCGCCGATAAGCGCCTCGCCGCGCAGCCCCTCGGCGCCCTTTTTGGTGAAGATCTGAATCACCCCGCCGATGGCCTCGGAGCCATACAGCGCCGAGCGCGGTCCGCGCACGATCTCAATGCGCTCAATTTGGCCGATGGGCAGGTGCTGCAGACTGGCCAGACCATTGGTCGCCGAGCCCATTTTCAGACCGTCGATGAGCAGCAGCGTATGGTCGGCGTTGGCCCCGCGCATGTAGACGCTGGCCTGCGCGCCCGCGCCGCCGTTCTTGGCGATGTCGATGCCCGGCAGGGCGCGCAGCGCCTCTTCGGCATTGCGCACTTGACGCTGTTTGAGCTGCTCGGCGGTGATCACGCTCACCGGGGCCAGGGCTTGGTCCACGGTCACGGCGGTGCGGGTGGCGGTGACCACGATGCCCGCGCCTTGCGTGGTCTGGGCCGAGGCGTAGACGGTGAGCGCGCTGAAGGCGGCCAAACTCAAAGCCGAGCGCAACAAAGGGGAACGGGACGACACACAACGGGACAACAGAGAGTGAGGGCGCATAAGGAGTGGCTCCTGATCTGACGCGTCAAACGCACTCGCCCGTACGCTTAACGCCAAATGGGAGCGTGGTGAATCGCAGAGAGGAACAGGGAGGAGATCAGACGCAAGCCTGGCGTGGGAACAGCAGCATTCACACAAAATTCGCGTCGGAGGCGCCCCGCTCCTAACCGCAAACACACACGCGGTTAACTGTCGGGCCGGTCTCCGGACTGACGCGCGGTCTGAATGTGGATTCAGACCAGAACGGACCGCCTTCCCACGCTTATCGAAGCGCAGTGGCGGGATGGCCCGTTCTCAAACGCGATCACCGTTGCGGGGGCAGCGTCGGAATTGTTTGTCTTCAGTCGCCCCGGCGAACCAGGACGGAAGACGCAACGCACCGACTTCCCATTTCAGCCCACCCGTCGCGATGACGGGCGGAGCGCCCAACGAACCGCGCCACTATAGCCGTCCGCCGTTCCCACCTCAAGCGCCATTGCAGGGTGGAAGTCGACGACGAGAGCGCATCACAGCGATTTCTCATGGGAAAAAAATTGTTTCTTAGCCAAGGGCGCAAAAGAGACAGACATTGCGCCTTCAGCGCCTCGCCGTTACACTTCAGATCGTTTTTTTCTGATAAAAAACAGACTCTAATGCAGGACAACCCGGCACATGGCCAAATCCAGAAGGCCCTCCCTGTGGGCGCAATACCGCGCCACCCGCTTGACTCCGCCGCTGGTCAGCCAGCACGCCAACCAGGGTTGCGCCCTCTTCGTTCTGTGGGTGATGACGATCGCCTTGGCGTTGATGACCGTTGCCAGCATCGTCAACGGCAGCACGAGTTGGGATGAGGGGCAGCCGATCTACCTCGCCATTCTCCCCGCCGCCATGCTTGTTTTCATCGCCTCTCTGCTGATGCGCCAACAGCGCCTCACGGCGTTGGCGCGGGCGCAGAAGCGTCAGGGCAAACCCACATGGAGCCTGACCGAACACGGTCTGTTCGATGTCTATATCAGCGACCACTTCCTCACCTGGGAGTTGTTGGGCCCGGCGGTGGTCGCCTATGTCAAACGCACCAGCAGCACGCGCAGCGCCAGCGGCCACACCTCCTCAAGAACCACCATTGAGCCCCAGTTGCATGTGTGCATCCGCGACTGGGACGCCTTCCAACGCATCGAGCGCCGCAGCGACTCCGCCGGGGAGAAACTGGCGCAAAAAGCCTCCGACTGGTCCACCCACGGCGCCCTCTCCAGCAACGGCGGCGACATCCGCAATCGCTTCATCAAAGAGCTGCGTCGGCTGGCGCGCCATAACGGCTTCGGCGCGGATTTCAACGCCCAGGAGTCGCGCATTGCGGATCTGTTGCAGGCCGCGCCGTCGCTGTGGAGCTACCAACTCCTGCCCCCCGCGGGAGTGAGCCACGAGCAGTTGCGCGACATTCTCAACGCCGAATTCCTGCGCCGCGACGGCGCTCTGCCCGCGTTCGCCCTGACCCGGGAGCAGCCCCTGGGCCGCGAAGAGGAGCCCAAGGTTCAGCCTTGGGAGTAGCCCCTCGCCGACTTTACCCTCAACCGTTTCACACACGCGAATTGAAGAAAGACGCATCATGGCCAAAGTAAAAAAAGGCGCGCTATGGGATCAGTACCGCGCCAGTCGCCTGAACCCGCCTCTGGAGGGGGAGTTCGCCAGCACCGGCTGCGCGATGATCGTGGGGTTTTTCCTGGCGCTGGGGTTTGGCGCTTCGACGCTGTTCACCATGACCCTGGACGGGGCTCGAGGCGCAGCGCCAACCATTGTCACCGCGATTGGCTTTTTCCTCATCGTCACGCTGATGCTGGCGGGCAGCAAGATGCGCAGCGTGATCCGCCAGCGCAAACGCCAGGGCAAACCCATCTGGCGCCTCTCCGACGCCGGGTTGGATGACGTCTACCTGAGCAACGAGACGCTGCCCTGGTCGCTGCTGGGACCGGCGCTGGTGACCTACTCCCGCAACAGGGGCGCGACAGGACCGAGCCCGGGCGGCGTTTCACACTCAACCTCTGGAGCCATCGAAAAGACCTTGGTGCTGACCATTCTGGATTGGGATCGCTTCGACAAGATGCGCCACGCGCCGGAGTTTGGCGCAGGGGCGCTGGCGGAGAAGATGCAGAAGATCGGTCTTCAGATTGGCCTGCCCAGCGCCCCGCGCGCCATGGCCGACAGGCTGATGGGGGAGTTGGACCGCCTGGCCTATCATCATAATCAGGAAGAGCAATTCGCCGCGCATCAAGCGCAGATCCGCCGCGCGTTGAAGGATGCGCCAGCGCTGAAATTCTGGATTGTCTCGATCCCCTGGCGCTTGGATGAGGAGAATGCGCGCGATATTTTCAACGCCGAATTCCTGCGCCGCCATGGCGACTGGCCTGAGTTCTCCCTGGTGCAGGCCAACTCGCTGAAGAGCTGACGCCAGGCGCGGCGATCCCGGTTACGGTTCGCGCACCAGGCGGAAGCCGATGAAGGGGGAGCGTAGGTCCGGCTCCTGGGCGTCGCGCCGGGCGGCGTTGACCAGCCGCGGCGAGTCGCGCCAGGAGCCGCCCCGAACCACGCGACGTTCGCCGTCACGGGGGCCGCGCGGATTGCTGCGCGGCGAAACCGCGTAGTAGCTGGCCGAAAACCAGTCGCCGATCCACTCGGAGACATTGCCCAGGGCGTCATACACCCCCCACGCGTTGGCGGGGAATCGCCCGCCATTGGCGCTCACGCGATAGCCGTCCTCACACGGAAACGGCGGCCACGACCAGCCGAACGCGCGGCGGTTGGCCGGATTGTGCACATTGGCGAATTGACACGCCTTGCGCAGCTCGCGCCGCCACGGACGCGCCTGCCGTCCGCCGACGCTGGCGGCGTACTCCCACTCCGCTTCGCTGGGCAGACGGAAGGTTCCGCCGTGCAAGCGGCTCAACCAACGGGCGAAACCGTCAGCCTCGTTCCAGGTCACCCGCGCCACCGGCTGCTTGTCGCCGTTGAGTTCACGACCGTGGAAGGCGCCGCTGTCGTAACTGGAGCGCCAGCGGCGATAGTCGCCATTGGTGATCTCCCGCGCACTGAACCAGAAGCCGTCCAAAGCCACCCGGTGGGGCGTGGCGTCGGGCTCCCGCGGCGAGCCCATGCGGAACGCCCCACCGGGAATCCACACGAAATCGATATTGCCAAAGCGCCGCTTCTCACCGGCCCGGGGCGCAGTGGGCGCACTGGCTTTGGCGGGCTGCGGGCGCCACTGCTCGGCGGGCTTGGGCGCGGGTTTGGACTTGGGCTGGGGATTGCGCGCAGCGTCCAGCTCCGCCTGCGCCTGGGCGATGCGCTCCTCATTCACCCCCACCGTGCGCGCCCGCCGCAGATAGGTCTCCACCTTGTCCCAGCGCTTGCTCTTTAACGCACTCTGCGCCAAGCCCAAATAGGATTCGGTCACCGCCAGCAAGAGCGTCTGCGCCGCGCCGTTGTCGGGGTCGATGGCCTGCGCGCGGCGCAGCTTCTCCACCGCATTGTTATCCTCCGGGTTGGTCAGGCGCTTGGCGGCGATATCCTCCCGCGCCGCCGTCAGCAACGCCTCCACCCGCTCCGCCTGCCGCGCAGAGATCGTGCTTGCGGGCGGCGGCTCGGAATATTTCACCGGCGGCGGCGGATTGTCGGAGATGGGCGGCGGCTCCGGCGCGCGCGGCGGCGGCGGCTCACGCCGGGGCGGCGGCTCCTGCTCCAGCGGATCCTGATCCAGCCACGCCAACACCTGCGCCATGCGTCCATCGACCACCGGCCCGCTCTGGGTTTTGTCGGACTTGGGCGCGATGGCCGGAAAGGACTCGGAACGGGGGCTGGCCTGAATCACACGCCCGGTAAAAACCAGCGCCGATTGATCTTCACCCTGCGCCACAGCGCTCCTCTTCATCCGCACGGACGCCTGCGTCGGCGCGGGGCTCTCCTTCATCGACGCCTGCGTCGGCGCGGGGCTCTCCAGCATGATCTCCACTTGATCAGTGGGCGCAGGTCTCGGCTCCGGTGTCTGCGCTTGAGTTGGAGTTGGAGTTGGAGTTGGAGTTGGAGTTGGAGTCGGGGTCGGACGCGGCGGCGGAATCGGCGTGGGCGGGGCCACATGCTCGGCGCGGGGCAGCGGCATATCCGCCGCCGCCAGCAGCGCGCCGTCGGCCACGCTGATCAGCCGCAGGAACAGACGCTTGCCCGCACAGCGCCCCACCACCACCGCATCGGACTGGGCGGCGCGGCGCACCCCCTGCATCTCCTCATCGGAGAGATTGGCGGTGAACAGATTGGCGATATCCTGATCCTTGAGCACCGCCGCCAACTCTTTGCGCTCCAGCACGCGCAGCCCCGGCGCATTGACCAGAGCGGTCTTCAGGCGCTCGTAACGCGACTCAGTGCAGGCGGTAAAGCGCGGCGCCAACCCCACATCATGCAGCTCCGGCTGCTTGGCGAGCGCCATCTGCGCCAGCGCTCGCGCCGCCTTTTGCGAGTCGGTGGCGCGCAACTGGCCGCCATAGCGCCAGTAACCGGCGGCCCCCGCCGAACCGAGCAGAGCCACCAGCAGCAGCGCCCACGGCCAGCGCCGCGGCCGCATGCTCGCCTCCAGCGCGCGGACCAGATCCGCACAGGAGTCAAACCGCGCTTCGGGCGTTTTCGCCAACGCCCGCGCCACCACGCGGTTCTGCCGCTTGCTCAACTTCGCCAGCGCGGGCGGCTCCTCATTCAACACCGCGTGACGCAACACTTCCGGGTCGCTGGCCACAAATGGGAGGTCGCCGCTGATCAGTTCGTACAGCAACGCGCCCAGCGCGTACTGATCCGACTGCGCCGTGGGGCGCCGCCCCTGCCACTGCTCCGGGGCCAGGTAAGCGCGGGTGCCGGCGGAGACGAGATCGGTTTGCGCGGCGTCCACGCGGGTGGCCAACACCGTGGTGCGCAGCTGCGCCGCCAGGCTGAAATCGAGAATCTTCACCACCCCGCCGGGGGTGATGCGCACATTCTCCGGTTTGATGTCGCGATGCAGAATCGACTGACTGTGGGCGTAATCCAATCCGGCGGCGATCTGCTTGACAATGTCCAGCGCCGTTTTCAGCTCCACCACCCGGCCCGGCTGCTGGCGTCGGTAGGCGCTCAGATCCACGCCGGGAACGTACTCCATCACCAACGAGCGCAGGCCGGTGTCGGGCTCCACGGCGATGGTGTTGTAAACCGCAATATTGGGGTGTTTGAGACGATGCGCGAGGCGAAAGTTATGCGTCAGATCCTCCATGGCGGCGCTGGAGGCGGCGGCCTGCTCGGAGACGACTTTGATGGCCACATCCACGTCGCCAATGGCGTCGTGGGCGCGATAGACCGCGCCAAAGCTCCCTTGCCCCAGCTTCTCGCGGATCACATAGCGTCCGCCCGCCATTTTGTCGCCAACCTGCATCATCGCTCCCATTTGCTTTGCGCCTGCTCCGGCGCATACAGTGTGTATGCCAAAGAGCCGCGCTCTACATTAGCCAATCCAAACGGTAAGTCGCCATGAATCGTCTCTTGTTTCTGTGCATCTTGAGTTTTTTCCTGCTCGCCGCCACGCCGAGCCCGGCGCTGGAGGTGGAGGCCGTCGGAGTGGGCGAAAGCCGCCAGGAGGCCATCGAGCAGGCCCTGAGCAACGCCGTGCAGCAGGTTCTGGGGGCGCGCATCGACGCCCGCAGCGTGGTGGCGAACGGGGCGTTGGACTACGCCCGTTTGAGCGCCAATAGCGCCGGGCTGATCCGCAGCCATGTGGTCACCGCTGAGGGGCGCGACGACTTGACTGGCGGCCAGCGGGTCACCATCAAGGCCGATGTGGACGAGTCCAAAAGCGACAGCATCACCGACTGCCTGCTGGACCCCAAATGCCAGAGCGCCTTCCAGCAGAACCACTTCGATCAACGCCGCGTGATGGTGGTTGCGCAACCCCGCGCTGCGGGGGATCTCACCGCCGACCATCCGGCGGCGCAGGCGCTGCTGGATGCGGTGGAGGAGCGTTTGGCGGCGGCGGGATTCCGCGTGTTCCTGGCCGATCGCGCCGCGCAGTTGAAGCGGCGTCTGGGGGAGCTGTCTCAATCGGAGCAAAACGCCGGGCTGACCCTGGCGCGGCAGGAGAGCGCCGACGCCCTGGCCCTGGCCACTCTGCGGCTGGAGCCGCGCGCGCTGGACGCCGACTACGCCCAACTCTACGCCAGCGTGGCGCTGAAGCTGTATGACGTCACCACCGGCGAGCTGTTCGCCAATGTCGCCCAACGCGGCAAACGCCCCACCGCCTCTGGACCCGAAGCGCAAAACGCGACCGCTGCGATGCTGGCCTCAGCGCTAGGCAAGCAGGCCGCCGAGCAGGGCGCGGCGCGCATCGTGGCGCGCTTTACCGGCAACCGCGAGAGTTTCGTCACCATCGCCCTGCTGGATCTGCCGCTGAAACAACAGGACCGCATCGAGGATCTGCTGGCCGACGAATTGCGCTGGCGCTATCGCATCCAGCGCCAGAGCGGCAAACTGCTGGAGCTGGAGATTCTCACCGAGCTGCCCCCCGCCGAGGCGCGTCGCCGCTTCCGCGCCGCCTGCCGCAACCAGGGCGTCAAGCTGGAGTCGGTGGAGATGAAGGGCGCGCGCATCGTCATGCGCGGCGGCTGAGAGCCTGTTTATCAACGCGGTTTTCTCGTCAAACCGACTCTCAACCTCGGCAACCATTTTCGCCCCGCCGTCACCGATAGGTTGCGGGGCGATGAGCGGCCGGGAGAATTCCGGTCAACGCCTGCATATCGTGCCGGAAACGGTTGAATTCGCGCACGCAGTGGGACATTGTCAAACGCGGCGCCTCGATTGGCGAAACCTCGGCGCCGCTGGCCCCGCCACCTCAATTTGGAGAACCTTCATGGCGCACCTGCCTTCCCGCATTTTCGGCGTCCCCACGCGGACCCTGGCCCTCCCCCTGCTGCTGGCCCTGGCCGGTTGCGCCACCGGCTCCCCCGGGACCACCCACAAAGAGGCGGTGGAGGCGATGTTCGAGCCGGTCTACCACGTGCCCACCAAACCGGTGGAGTTGGCCTATATCGGCTTTGAGTGGTCCGACAAAATGGGCCCGGTCAAAGGCCCCGGCTGGCGCCCGGTGAGCACCGAATCGCTGCGCTCGCTCTCCGATCTGCACAACAAGACCGCCGACCGCGCCATTCTCGCTCTGGGCGGCATGCCCAGCCTGGTGCCGGTCAAAGCAGGCGTGGCGCTGGGCGGCAGCAACAAGCGCGAGGCCATCGCCCAGGGGCTGCGCATCATCCGTCCGCGCGCGCTGTGGGAGATCCGCTTTGAGCCCAAGCGCCAGTACGTCACCGAGGCGCTGTATCTGGAGAACTTTGAACTGAGCCACAAAACCAACACCAAAATCGGCGTCGGCGCGCAAGGGACCGTCCCCGGAACCGAAGCGTTGGGCTCGGTCTCGGCCATGGGCGCCATCGGCGCCGAGGGCGGCGGCGATGCGGGCACCGCCGGTCAGGGTCTGGCCCTGGCCTATAAGGTCCAGGAGATCGACACCTACAGCCTGGAAGAGAAGCCCGACGTGGTGGCCAGTCTCAGCGACGGCCAGCCCCATGAGCTGATCCCCGACAAGCTGGAGATCTCGCTCAAATTCCAGGATGTGCTCAACCTGCCCACGCGGCAGTGGCCCGACAGCCAGCAGTGGGCCTGCCTGCAGGGGCGGCAGATGGCCGACCGCATCAATCAAGCTTGGCTGCTGACCCTGCGCAAGCGCGACGCCGACGGCGTGTGGCGCAGTCGCGTCACCGCGCTGCCGCCGACGCGCATGGCCAGCGACTGCCAGCACGTGGTCACCTTCGACGGCTACATCGACTCCCAGGATGGCCGCATCCACCGCAACAAACTGGTGGTGGCGCTGGATAACGCCGATCTGGATCACCATATGCGCCCCTCGGCCGGGTTCCAGGCCACGGCGACCTTCAAGCAATCCTCCTTCACCCTCAAAGACGTCGCGCCGCCCACGCCGGTGATCACCACCGACCTGCGCCACGAACCGTAATCGGAGCCCGACAATGAAAAACCGCCGCATCAAGAGTTTGACCATTCGTCTGGCCGCCGTGGCCGCCCTGCTGGGCGCAGCGCTGCCGCTGCAGGCGACATATGCGCAGATGGGCGCCGGGGCGCAGGTGGACTGGAATTCGCAAATCGTCCAAGCCACCGATTTCGGCACCGTGGATATGCAGCGCATGCGCAACAAGCCGCAGGCCATGATCATGGCGCTGCAGGCGGCGCGGGTGAACGCCATGGCCAAGCTGGCCGAGGCGCTTAATGACGTCAATATCGACCAGCGCCATCTGGTCAAGGATGGTCTGGCGCAAGGCAGCGTGGTGAGCGCCAAATTGAGCGCCTCGCTGCACGGCGCGTTTGAGATCGACCGCAATGTGGAGTGGATCGAAGGCACGCCCATGGCGCGGGTGACCATGGGCGTGTGCATGACGCGCAGCTCGGCGCGCTGTCAGCAGCAGCCCAACGCCCTCATCGACGCCGTGCCGCAAACCGCTCCAGCCATGAGCATGCCCAGCCTGCCCGGCGCCAGCGCCCCGGTCGCGCCCATGCAGCCTGCGCCAGCCCCGGCGCAGGCCATGGCCGCCGTCGCCCCGGCCCCGCAACTGCCCGCCGCTTCGCAACCGGCCCCGGCTCCGGCCCCCATCGCGCAGCCCCTCACCGACCACGCCACCGGTCTGGTGGTGAGTCTGGGCGGCGCCGCCTACAACCCCAGCCTGCACCCGGTGATCTACACCGGCACGCCCAGCCAGCCCGACGTGGTCTACTCCGGCCTGATGGTGGATATGGAGGCGTATCGCAAACTGGGGGTGGCGGCGTTTGCGCCAGATCTGGCCCAGGCCAAGGCGCAGAGCGTGCGCGTGGGCGAGGCCCCCATGGTGGTGGCGGCTCAGGGCGCCGATGAGTATGGCATCCGCATCTCCGCCGAGGACGCCAATCGCATCCGCTTCAGCACCACCCACGGGGATAACTTCCTGCGCGCCGCCCGTGTGATCATCGCCAGCGGAAACTGAGCATGAACGCCGCCTTTCGCAACCGCCGCGCCGCGCTGCGCGCGTTGGCGCTGATGGGGGGTGGGCTGCTGCTGCGCCCCACACGCCTGTGGGCGGGGGATCCCGCCGTTGACGCCATGGAGCGCATGCAGCGCCAGGCTCTGGGTGAGGTGGAGTCCGATACCAACTTCGCCTTCGATGAGCTGGATGCGCGCATCCGCGCCGCCTTCGATCTGCTGGAGAGGCAGACCCGCGCCGCCTTCGCCCAGGCGCAGAGCGACGCCGAGTCGATCTGGCAGGCGCCCATCGCGCCGGTGGAGTTGCCGGGCTCCTCCCACTGGGTGGGTTACGACGCCGCCCAGCAGGGCCGCGTCACCGTGGATTACGCCCAGGAGACGGTGCTGATCGAAAAGCGGATCAGCGCGACCACGCCGCAGCAGGCGCGCGAGGAGATGCAGCAGTTCGCCAACAAGCTGGCGGATCAGACCCCGGCCCAGACCGGGCAGATGGACCCGGTGCGCAAACGTCTGGAGATCACCCCCGACAGCGCCTCCGAGCAGCAGATTGCGCAGATGGGGGTAGGCTCCATCGCGCAAGTGGTGGGCGATGGCGATGCGCGCAAAACCGCCGACGCCGTGGCCAAGGAGCTGGCCTATGCGCCGATCCCGCAGCTGCCGCCCAAGCGTCGTCCACAAACGTCCAAGGCCGATATCGCCCCGCGCAAACGTCCGCCGGTGATGGCGGTGCGGGTGGCGCTGTCGCCGCGCTTGAAAAAGGTCAGCGCGCAGGTGATGACGCCCCACGCCAAGCAGTTCGCCAAACGCTACAAACTGCCGCCGTCACTGATTCTGGGGGTGACGCAGACCGAGTCGGACTTCAATCCGCGCGCGGTCTCGCCCATTCCCGCCTACGGCCTGATGCAGCTGGTGCCCACCTCCGGCGGCGCCGACGCCTACGCCTTCGTGCACGGAGTGGAGCAGCGACCCAGTAAGGATCTGCTGTTCCAGCCGGTGGCCAACACCGAGTTGGGCGCGGGCTATCTGCACCTGCTGCACTACCGCTATCTGCGCTTCATCACCAACCCGCTGTCGCGGCGCTACTGCGCCATCGCCGGCTACAACACCGGCGCTGGCAACGTGGCGCGCGCCTTTGGCCACCGCAACAACATCCGCGCGGCGGCCCGGGTGATCAATGCGCTCACCCCCGAGCAGGTATTGGCGCGGCTGATCCGCGATCTGCCCTATGCAGAGACCCAACGCTATGTACAGAAGGTGTTGAAATACGAAAAGAACTATCTCTCCACCAACGCCTGACGCGCCGCCAACGCCGTCAGTCCTATAAGGAGCGCTGCGATGCAACGCCACTGGATTCTGAGTCTGACCGCCTTTTCCCTGGCGGCGCTGTCACTGAGCGACGCCCATGCCTGGGGCAGAGGGCGCACGGGAGAAGAGATCTACAAAACCAAGTGCTTCGTGTGCCATATGACCGGCGCCGCCGGCGCGCCCAAGACCGGCGACAAAGCCGCCTGGGCGCCGCGCATCGCCACGGGGATGGATGCGCTGATGCACTCGATCCTGAACGGCAAAAACGCCATGCCGCCCAAAGGCACCTGCATGGATTGCAGCGATGATGAGTTGAAAGCCGCAGTGGAGTACCTCACCAGCCGGGCCAAATAGGCGCATCACCAGACTGACCGCTGTATCGGCGCGCCAAGCCAGCGTTGACGCGCCGCTTGTTTCCCGCCTCAAGCCAAAAGCTGATCGCCATGTCCCTGCTCTGCCCCGCCTGCCGCGACGTCGCCCTGCAACCGGAACTCACCCATGAAGGGGTGGAGATCGACCGCTGTCCCAGTTGCCAGGGGGTGTGGCTGGATCGCGGCGAACTGTTCCTGTTCACCGACGATCCGCAGCCGCTGCAACAGAAGCTGACCCAGGCGTTGAGCCATCCGCAGCCCGGCTCGCGGCGCTCTCCGCGCGGCGGCGAAATGCAGGCGATCAACTGGCCCATGGGGCCGACTCTGGACTACTGCCCCAAGAGCGGTGGGCTGTGGCTGGACCTGGGCGAGCTGGAGGCGCTGTTCAAGAGCGAGCGCCGCCTGCACCTCAAGCCGGATCGCGCCGCCACCCCCGCAGACGCTCCCCCCCCGCGCGCGCAAGAGCTTCTGCCGACCATGGCGCGCAGTCTGCCCAATCTGTTGATGCGCTCCATCTTCACCCTGGTCGGCCTGTTCGCCCTGCTCACCGCCTTTCTCATTGCAGCGGTGGAGTTTGGCGAGTTGCCGCTGGAGATGGCGGTGGGCATCGCGGTGGGCTTGGGCGTGGTGGAATTCCTGTTCTCGCCGCTGCTGCTGGATTGGATGCTCAGACGCTTCTTCAAAAGCCGCCCGCTGGAGCCCGAACAGCTCTCGCCGCGCCTACGCGCCTTCATTGAGAAGACTTGCGCCGACAATGAGATGCCGTTTCCGCGCCTGCGCCTGATCGAGGATGGCGCGCCGCAGGCGTTCACCTATGGCCACACCCCCAGGAACGCCCGCGTGGTGGTCACCGCCGGATTGATGGAGCTGCTGGAGCCCGACGAGTTGGAAGCGGTGGTCGCCCACGAGCTGGGCCATGCGGCGCACTGGGACATCCTGTTGATGACGGTGGCGCAGCTGTTCCCCATCATCTTCTACGCCATCTTCCGACTGCTCACCGGCGGACGCCAGCGCGATGGCCGTCTGGCCATGGTGGGCATGGGCGCCTGGGCGCTCTATTTCGTCAGCCAGATGATGGTGCTGGCGTTCTCACGCATCCGCGAATACCACGCCGACCGCTTTGCCGCCGAGACCACCGGCAACCCCGAGGCGCTGTCACGGGCGTTGGTGAAGATCGGCTACGGCCTGATGGGGCGTGGAGTCAAAGCGCCGCCCGCCGCCGCATCAGACGACAAGAAAAAAGCGGACGCGCCCCAACCCAGCTATCGCAACCCCGGCTTTAGCGCCTTCGGGGCCATGGGCATCTTCTCCGCCAGCCACGCCCGCGCCATGGCCATCGCCGGGGTCTCCGGCGACGCCGACTCCGCCAATGCGCCATTGGATCCCCCCTCCGTGGCGCGCGCCATGCGCTGGGATCTGTGGAGCCCGTGGGCCAAACTCTATGAGTGGTTCTCCACCCATCCGCTCATCGCCCGCCGCATCGACGCCTTGAACGACTTCGGCGCCAGCCTCGGCAAACCCGCCGCCTTCCCGCTGGATCAGCGCCAGCCGGAGTCCTATTGGGATGAGTTCCTGGTGGATCTGCTGGTGTGGGCGCTGCCGGTGTTGACGCTGATCTGCTGCTGGTTTGGCATGCCCTATGTGGCCAACGAGTTGACCGAAATCATCGCCGGCCCGCTGCCGTTCGACCCCTACTTCGTAGAGGAGTGGACCGATCAGATGCACGCCGCCAACCAGACCTACTGGGCGGTTGGAGAGGGGCTGAACGTCCTGCTGGTGGGCATCAGCATCCTACTGTTCGCCCTGGCCCGCACGCTGAAGCTGCGGTTTCGCTATCCGCGCCGCAAGGGCTACCCCGAGGCCAGCGTGGCGGCGCTGCTCAAACGGGTCAAGACCTCCGATGTGCGCGCCATCCCCTGCACCCTGCGCGGCGTCGTGATCGGTCGCGGCCAGCCCGGCTTCATCCTCAGTGAGGACTTCATCCTGCGCGACGAGACCGGCATCATCTATCTGGACTACCGCCAGCCGCTGGCGCTGTGGGAAGCGCTGTTTGCGCTGCTCAAACGCGACCGCTACACCGGCAAAACAGTGGAGATCGAGGGGTGGTATCGGCGCGCGCCGATCCCCTATGTGGAGCTGCGTCAGATCCGCTGCGAGGGGGAGAAGACGCGCACCAGTTGGTCCTACCGACTGAAGCTGATCTTCAACTGGCTCATCGTCGTCGTCGGCGTGCTCATCGCCGCTGTTGGCGGTGTGGTCCTGGCGGGGTCATTGATGTAGAGCGGCGCACCGGGCGGCGGCGCCTGCCCCCATCCGGCTTCTAGAGTCGCTTGAATTCAGAATGACACAAATTCAAACACGCAATGTTTGCGTGACGTAGGCCCGGCTTGCGCTGACTATTGGCCGCCGACTGGTCGGCGGCGGGGTCTGTGGGGCCGCGCCCCCAGCGGGTGTAATGGAATGGTCCGCTCCGCTACCCAAACGGCCTCGCAATGGGCCAAGATGGTGGTGTGTTTTTCCATCTAAACGGAGTCGGAGCGGACCATGAGCAATCATATCGAAAACGGACAGGTACGGGTACTGGGGATTGATCTGGGCAAGAGCGTGTTTCAGTTGCATGGCGTCGATGCGCGCGGCAAGAGCGTTCTGAAACAGCGCTTGAAACGAGATAAGTTACTGGAGTTCATGGCGCAACTGCCGCCGTGCCTGGTGGGGATGGAAGCCAGTAGCGGCGCCCACCATTGGGCGCGGAAATTTCAGGGATATGGGCATGATGTGCGTTTGATGGCGCCGCAATATGTGAAGCCCTACGTGAAGCGGCACAAGAACGACAGCGTGGACGCTGAGGCGATATGTGAAGCGGTACAGCGTCCGAATATGCGTTTTATGGGGATCAAAAGCGTTGCCCAGCAAGAAATTCTAGCGTTGCATCGGGTGCGCAGTCTGGCGGTGAAGAACCGCACGGCGTTGGTGAACCAGATTCGCGGACTGCTTGCCGAGTATGGGATTGTCTTTCCCAAGAGCATCAAACAGGCGCGGCGGGCGATTGTGCTGATTTTGAGTGATGAGAGCTCGGAAATGAGCGCCAATTTTCGCGTAATTCTGGAGGATGAGCGCGATGAGCTGGCGCATTTGGATGAGCGCATCGGCAAATATGAGCGTGAGATTGAGGCGCTGGCCAAGGCGGAGCCGCAGTGTCGATTGCTGATGACGATCCCGGGAGTGGGACCGATCACGGCGACGGCGCTGTTGGCGTCGGTGGGGGATGTGCGGGCGTTTAAGAATGGCCGGGAGCTGTCGGCATGGATAGGGTTGGTTCCGAATCAGCACTCCACAGGGGGCAAGGCGTGGCTGACGGGGATCAGCAAGCGGGGAAACGGTTATCTTCGCACCCTGTTGATTCATGGGGCGCGGGCGGCGTTGCGCGTGTGTGAAAACAAGCCGGATCGCCGCAGCCAGTGGGCAGTGTCGGTGTCGGAACGTCGCGGCGCGAATAAAGCGGTGGTGGCGCTGGCCAACCGCATGGCGCGCAGCGCGTGGGCGATGCTGGTGAAGCAGGAGGCCTATGGGGCCAGCGCCGCTGTGTAGAGAGAGCGCAATACAACTCTAAAAGAAAAACAGGCCGATAAGGAAAGAGAAAGAGATCCCACCAGCCAGGTTGCGAGAGAGAGTCGAGATTGATGGCGTGAAACGGCATAGCCCTGCGTGGTCAAGAACCTGTTTCGCCCAAGGGCCCATAGAGGCCGAGGGTGTGTTGAGGAGGGCCACGCGCAAATTCCATCAGGGCCAGAGGGCGACAAGCCCCTCATCAACAGGCCGGATACATGGGCGCGACTAAGCCTCACACATCAGTGGACATTTTCTCTTGCCGTGGCGGAGCGGACCATACATGGGCGGAGCCCACGGTTTGGATGTTGACCTTGGGAGCTCGAGGGCATAGCCCTCGATATCTTTCATGACCAATACCCAAACTGTCCGATTCTGATTTCAACTGACAATAGCGCCGAGAGCGGCGTCAGGCGTAGGCGCTGACAAAGCGCGGACGATCCTCGCCATACCGTTTGCGCGGCTTCCGCTCATCGGAAGCGGCGCTGAGAATCAGCGGCGTTTCGTGGGAGTCGAACGCCTCGGAGGGAGTGGAGATATCCGGCTTGTCGGGATGCGTAAACACGCCGATGGTGGCGCCCATGCGTAGGGCGTTGAGCTGGTCGTCGGGCAGATTGGCCAGGGCGGCCACACCGTGGATTTGACGGGAGCCGCGCGGGGCGTCATACACATAATCGACCTGCATGGCGCCGTTTTTCATGGGCCGCACAGAGTTCACCCGCGCCTCCACATAGAGGCCGTCGCGATGCAGTTTGGCCTTGCGCAGCACGGTGCGCACGGCGGGGCGCAGAATGAACGCCGCCACGCCCAGCAGCAGCGCGCGCCACAGCAGCGCGCCAAACGCGCCGCGCGAGTATTTTACCGGCGCCGAAACCCAACAGTCGCCGCGCACGGCGATGGGGCCATCCACGCGCACGCTGCCGGGCACATTCACCGTGGCGCTGCCGGCGCACTCCTCGCCATCGAGGGTGTAGACGTAGGAGACCTCTTTCAGGCGCTTGCCATCGACAGTCATGCTGGAGGCGTCCTCCAGCGCCGTCACCGTGGCGGTGACCTCCTGACCGTTGGCGCTCAGATAGGCGGATTTGATCGGCCCGGAAACAAACATCAGGCTCGCGCCCACAAAACCGGGCAGGTTCAGCAGCAACAGCAGGCCGCCGACGATCAGACGCCATTTGCCATTTTCCGTCAGCCAGATGGTGAAGCGCCGTGCGATAGCGGTTCCCCGCTCCATTTTCTGTTCGATGCTATTGGCGGACATATTGACCGATCCTGAGAATTGTTGGACTCTTACGGGGGCGTTGCACGGCGCCCACCTTACCCAGTGCGACGCTGTGGAAGCAAGCGTCACGACAATGATGAGAAGCCGATGCCCCGTTTCAGCCCGCGCATGACCCTGCTGCTGTTGGCCCTGCTGGCCTTCATCGTGCGGCAGATCCCCATCGTCAGCTACCCGTTCTCGCTGATGGAGACCTATTTCCATGAGATGGGCCACGGTTTGGCGACGCTGCTCACCGGCGGCTCCATCACCCGCATCGAGCTGAATCTGAACGACAGCGGCATGGCCTACCACCGCGGCGGCATCGGCTTCATTGTCACCTTCTGCGGCTACTTCGGCGCCGCGCTATGGGGAACCATGATCTACATGGTGGCCTCCTCCAGCTCCAAAACCAGCGCCCGCACCATGGCCAGCCTGCTGGCGCTGTTCGTCGGCGCCACCACCGTGCTGTATATGCGCGATCCGGCCAGTTGGCTCATCGGCGGCATGCTCACCGGCCTGTTCGTCATCGCGGTCAAATGGAGCCACGCGGCCATCATCAAACCGTTTTTGCAGTTCTGCGGCATCTACGTGCTGATCACCGCCATCCACTCGCCGCTCAATCTGTTCCACGCCGTGGGCGGCGATGGCCATACCCTGGCCAGAATGACCCTGATCCCGGAGATTGTCTGGATTGCCGTATGGATTGCGCTGGCGTTCGCCTGTCTGGCGTTTCTGTGGAGAAAGGCGGGGCAGGAGTTGCGCCCCACGTCCGATTAAATTTCAATACCCTCTCGTTCCCAGTCCAACCAGGAGAGCCCGGTGTCCCCATCCAACCTACCCGACAACCACCCCCGCAACCTGCGCATTGGCGATCTGGCGCAATTCTCCGTGCTGCCGGAGATCCCCGAGTTGAGCGAACGGGCCATGGAGGTCACCGACATCTGGACCTTGGACCTGCAGGGCGAAACGCGCACGCTGTTCCAACTGCGCGACGATCGCAACCGCCTGTACACCCTGGAGGTGACCGCCGATTGGGGCGACCGGGCGCTGGCGGTGGGGCGCGAGTTGAGCCGCGGCGAAGTGGGCCAACTGCTGCCGCTGGACAAACTGGCGGAGATGTTCGGCGAAGCGGTGGGGGTGCGCATGGAGCGGGTCAGCGAGCCGGATGCGTTCAAAGGCTGGACCGCGCCCAGTTACGTGCAGTCGGTGGACGCCTGGAAGGGCTACTGGCTGGATGGCGACTACCGCCACAAACGCCTGCCCACCTACGAGGAGGGGCTGCTGGAGGTGGACTGCTACGCCCTGCGCGACGACACCGGCCTGCATGGCTTCGACGCCGAGGTGTTCGCCAACAGCGAAACCCGCATCCGCGCGCTGGTGTTTCTGCCCGATAACGCCATCACGCCGCTGCGCTCCGGCCAAGGCTCCGGCGCCGCCTGATGACCTGGAACGCCGCCTGATGGCCTGGGACGCAGAACAGCGGCGCGCCTTCGCCGAGGCTCACGCACAGGAGTGGAAACGCATCTATCGGCGCGTCTACTTCTTCTCCTTCTGGTGGGTCTTCATCCTACTGGGGGGCGTCGCCACTTGGCTGGGCGGCATGTTCGTCTCCTGGGATTGGCGCTTGGCGTGGCCGCTGGCGACGCTGATCTGGGCGCTCCTATTCTGGTTCACCGCCAATGATCTGGCCGCCAAGCGCAAGCGCGGCCACATCGACGGCGAGACCTACTGCCCGGCGGTGGTCACCGATGTGGAGTTGAGCGACGAGAAACATGGCGTGTGGCTGGTCAAATTCAAATATCGCCAACTCAAAAGCGGCAAGATCAAGCAGGAGAGCGACTACACCACCCTGGCGGACGTTGAACGCTGGCCAGAGCGCCGACTCACGCAGGATCTGCTCATCGGCGTGTTCGCCTTGTCGAACCCCTCCGAGCAGGTGGTGTTGAGTGATTTCCCTGCGCCGAGCGGCCTGCCGGCCCTGCGCGAGGTTGGCCCCAAAGGCTTCTTTGACGGCATGTGGGGCCCCATTATGACGTCGGCGCCGCCGCGCAAGCGCGCGCCCAAGCTCTACGGGGCGCAGCGGGCGCGGTTTCGCAGCGTCTACAGCGCCTGAATCGACAGCGTCACACACACGCCGCGCGCCCCAGGGCGGGCGCGCCACTTGGATGATCAACCCGCAGGGAGTCTATCTGCATGACCTGGAGCCCGGAACAACGCCGCGCCTTCGCCGACGCCCACGCCGCCCAGTGGCGGGCGCTCTACCGCCGCGCGCTGTTCACCAGCCTGTGGTGGATGTATGGCGTTGTGGGGGCCATCTGCGCCGGACTGGGAACGTGGTGGTGGAATTGGGATTTCATCCTCGCCTGGGGCATCGCCACCCTGGTGTGGACGGCGCTGTTCTGGATCATCTCCAGCGATTACGCCAAGTCGCGGCGCAAGAGCCACGCCCGCGGCGACTACGCCACCGCATTCGTCACCGAGATTCTCGAAGAGGACGAGAGCCGGGGCATCTGGCAGGTCAAATTCCGCGTACGCAATCCGAAAAAAGAGAACAAGGTGGTGGAGGATAACGACTACACCGCCCACCCCGACGCGCCGCAATGGCGTGAACGCCTCAAGGAGGAGGATCTGCTGGTGGGGGTGCTGCTGCCCACCGACAGCGACACCTATATCCTGCTCAGCGACTTTCCCGCCGAGAGCGGGCTGGCGGCGCTGGCGGAGGCCGGTCCCAAAGGGACCCTGGACCCGATGCAGGAGGGCGCCCCCGCGCCTGAAGGTTCCAATCAGCAGCGCGAGCTTAAGCGTTACGGCGCCCATCGCGACCGCTTTCGCAGCGTCTACACCGTCTGACCGACCGCGCGGCGCATGCAAACCGTGCACAACAAACCAACCGCTTTGGCGCTGTGCGCACTGGACAAACCATGAACACCGACACCCCGCCCGCAGCGCCCCCCACGGTCTGGGACAGCGAGCAGCGCCGCGCCTTCGCCGACGACCACAACGCCCAGTGGCGACAGATCTATCAGCACGCGCTGGTTAAGCGGCGTCTGGTGTTGTGTGTTTTTCTGGGTCTTCTCAGCACAATCGTGAGCCCCGCGCCCTGGAATGGGAATTTTTTCGTCGTCTGGGGCGTGTTGAGCGGGTTCTGGATCACGCTGTTTATGCTGCGCGCCGGGGCTTGGTTAACGGATCGACATGCGCTCCACATACGAGGCGACTATCACCAGGCCACGGTAACGGAAGTCAGTCTCATCTCACGCGAATACGGTATTTGGCGGATAAAATTCCGCCTGACCCACCCGCGTGATGGCGTGTTGGTGAGCGGCAAGGATTATACCGCGTTGCCCAACCCGCCCGGCTGGGGGGCGCGCATGCAGCAAGGGAGCTTTGCCGTCGGCGTGTTGATATCGCCCAATCACCGGAAAGTCGTCAAGCTGTGTGACTTCCCCCCCGAAAGCGGCATGCCCGCTCTGCCCCTGGCGGCGAAGCCCGCCCCGGCTGAAGAGAAGCCCGAACCGCCAACGGCGGAGGCGCCCAAACCGGCCCCGGGGAACGCCAAACAGTATGGCGTGGAGCGTGAAAGATTCCGCAGCGTCTATCGAATCTAGCCGCTTCTCCAGCCGAGGCGCGCGCTCTTGTGAGTCAAATTCAGAACAAGGGCATTGGCGAATTTGAATGCGACTACCTACAGACCGCGATGCTGCCGGTCCAGCGCCGCGCGGGTGCGTTTGATCCCCTCTGCGATGGGACGCGAAGGCTCCAACAACATGCGCTCGGCGTCCAGGTAGAGATCCAGCGCCCCCTGCAAACGACCGGACATCTCGCTGCACACGCCCAGATTGTACAGAATCACCGGACTGTTCTCGCCGCCTTCGCGGCGCGCCTGACGCCACAGCTCACAACCGCGCTCCAGACGGTCGGCGCGCACGAAGGCCAAACCGCGATCCAGCAGCGCCTTGGGGTGCGCCGCCAGCGGCGCCAGCGGCTCCTCCATCAGGTCGATGGAGATCTCCTTCTCATACGGCGCCACCGCCTTGCGGTAGTCATCCATCACCTCGGTCATGGCCTGATCCAACAGCGTCTGGCCGCGCGTCAAACCGGTTTTGTCGCCCGGGCAGTACTGGCTGGAGCGCGACGCGCTCAGAGTCTGCGAATAGAGGATGCGGCCGGTCTCCACCGCCACCACTTTGGGCGCAATGCGCACCTCGGCGCGGCGCTGGCGACAGGTGATGGTGGAGAGCGGTTGCCCGTTGCGGTCCTTGTCGCCGATATTCTCACGCGGATGCTGGCCCTGCATGCACGCTTCACGCTCCTCTTTCTTGCGCGAGTGGCCGCGATAGGCGCGGCGACACCAATCCTCGCGCGCCAGGCCGTACTTTGTGGTGTTCCAGCCATAGGCGGAGACGTCGCCGTAGTGAATCGCCTGGGCTCCCGCCAGACGCCCCACCCGCGCCGCCGACGAGGCGTCGAAGTAGGGGTTCTCATTGCTCAAGCGCAACTCCTTGAGCACCGACCCCAGGCGCGTGCGATCCACCACCGTGAAGTAGGCCGCGCCGCGCAGCTTGGCGTTGGTCAAGGCGCTCTCAATCGCGGAGCTCACCCGCCGCCCGCCCTGACCGCTGAACGGCAGCACCGCCACGCTGCGCGGCGCAGAGCCTTCGCTCACGCCGCTGGGCGGGGCGATGACGGTGGATTTCACCGATGGTCCGCAACCGCTCAACACAAGCAGCAGCGCCATTGGCGCGCCCACGCGGACAATCAACTGTTTGGCAACATTCATCAATCCGACTCCTCAATGCGATAGCGACCCGTCCATGATGCCGCGATGTGCGCTGCGGCCCAAGGGATTATGCGCGATTTCAGCCTTTTGCAACGGATAAAGCGGTTGAATTGACCCTGCCAAGGCGCCACAATGATAGCGCTTTTCAACAATCCAACTGCGCGCGCGACGCCGCTGGCGGTGGAAAAAACGCGGTTGCGCCGCATTGTCCCTCTTGCCAATCCGGCGCAACGCCCCATATGTGATTGAGAGGCTGGGCGGGCGCACGCGGGTTGAAACGGCGTTTGCCGCAATCTCCATCCCATAGGCGGCGTTTGCGCCGGTGAAGTTGCAACCGACGGCTTCCATGCGCCACCTACGTTGTAATGGTTGCGGTCCGCCCGAGCGATTCCGCGCTATCGCCATCCGAACGGCATTCCAACAAAAGGAACTCCCATGTCAGGATATTTCTCCGTCGTCCGCGATTTTCTCAATGAATTGGGCGTCACCATCGATCGTCAGGATGACGCCGCCACCCTGTTCATCGTCTCCGATGAATCCCGCGGCATCACCAATCTCATCGTCGACTGCGAAGATGATCTGCTGGTGATCGAGCAGGTGATCATGGAGTCGTCTGCAGGCGGCGCAGAGGTCTACAAGCGCCTGCTGCAGATGAACCGCGAGTTGGTTCACGGCGCCTTCTGCCTGGATGAGGATGGTCAGCGGGTGATCTTCCGCGACACCCTGCAACTGGCCAATCTGGATCTCAATGAGCTGGAGGCCTCCATCAACGCGCTGTCGGTGGGTCTGGTGGACTTCGCCGATGAGTTGATCGCCTTCGCCCAAGGCGCCGCCGCCTGAACAGGCGAATCCAACGAGAAAAGCACGAGGAGAGAGTCGATGAGTGGATTTTTTCAACGCCTGTTCACCTGGGGCAAATCCGAAGCCCACGCGGTGATGGACAAAGTGGAAGACCCGGCCAAGATGGCCGAACAGGGCATTCGCGAACTGAAAGAGGATCAGACCCGCAACATGGAGAGTCTGGCCCAGGTCAAGGCGCAGACGGTGCGCCTGCGCCGCGACGTCAACGCCGATAAGGAGAACGCCGCCAACTACGAGCGCAAAGCGATGCTGCTGCTGCAAAAGGCGCAGAGCGGTCAACTGGACCCCGCCGAAGCCGACCGTCTGGCTGGCGAGGCGCTGGCCAAGCGCGACGAGGCCAACAGCCGCGCCAACGCCCTGCAAACGGATCTGCAGAAGCTCGACGCCATGACCGCGCAACTGGAGCGCAATGTGCGCAACATCCGCGACCAGATCGGCAAGTGGGAAAATGAGCTGCGCACCCTCAAAGCGCGCGCCCAGGTCAGCAGCGCCACCAAGAAGCTCAACGCCGAACTGGCGCAAGTGGATGGCAAAGGCACCATCGCCATGCTCGAGCGCATGCGCGACAAGGTCAACGAGCAGGAGTCCCTGGCCCAGGCCTATGGCGACATGGCGGCGGCGACCACCTCCACCGATGACGCCATCGACGCCGCCCTGGGCGACGACAAGGGCGCCAGCGCCAGCGACTCCCTGGCTGCGCTCAAAGCGCGCATGAACATGCAGTAAGCGCAGTCGGCGGCGCGGGCGACCGCGCCGCCATCCCGCTTCAAGAGCGCCCCATGTCCCTACGGTCCCTGATCATTCTGACGGCCCTGGCCGCCTGCTGCTCGCCCAGCCCCGCCGCAGCCGCCCCGACCCTCGCTCCCGCGTGCGACTTCGCCGCCAAGGTGAGCGGCCATGGTCGCGGCGTCGCGTGTCGCATCCCCCTGGACCGCGATCGCGGCGCATTCACCCTGGAGGCGTGGGGCGATCTGAACGACGACGCGCTGGAGGCCCACGGGCTGCGTCTGTCCCATCTGGCCAAGCCCGACTACGCCGACCGCCAAGCCCGTGTGACGCTAACCCTGGCCCCCTTCCCCGCGCAGATCTGGCGCACCGCCGATGGTGTAGGCGGCCTCAAAGCGGCGGATTTCAACGGCGATGGCTACACCGATCTGGCCCTGCTGGAGCGCGAGACCGGACGCCCCAACCCCCCTTATTTCTATTGGCTGTTCGACCCCGAGGCCGATCAGTTCGTGCGCAGTTCCGCGCTGGAGCGGCTGGGCGATGTGTTCCTCAATCCCGCAACGGGATTGTTGGAAACCTATTGGCGGATGGGCGCTTCGGAAGAGGGGGTGAGTCACCACCGCTGGGTGAATGGGACGCTGACAATCGCCTTTCAGGCAGTCTGCCCCATGTTCCATGAACCGGGTGAAGGGGCGCTGCTGCTCACCGGAGCCGATGGCGTGGAACAAGAGATCCCCATGGCGCCGGGCGAGTCGTGTCTGGAGCGCATGGAAAACGAGGAAAAAGCGTTCCAGGCGCGCTGGGCGGCGCGCACGTCCCCGCCCGCTGCGCAACCGCCGCCCCCCTAGGAGGCGCTATGCCGCCGCTTGACGCAACAGTGCGCCCCCCCAATCTGACTCTGTGGCGGGGCCTCGCCTGGGCGCTCACGGCGCTTCTGCTGGCGCTGGCGGCCAGCCTGCTGACGCTAACGACCCGCATGCCGACGCTTCCGCCCAGCGCGCTGGCGTGGGCCCTCTGGACATTCTCCGCCTGCGCCTTGCTGATTCCGCTGGGCTTTGCGTGGCGCCTGCGCAGCCTGGATCGGGCGCTCGCCCGCACCGCCATCACGCCAGAGCAGGCGCTGCCGCTGATCAAACACTGCGTGTTGGGGCTCAGCGCCACCGTCGGCGCAGGCGTTCTCATCACTCTGGGGGTGGCGGGCGCGTCGACCGGAGCGTGGCGCTTGGCCGGGATCGGCAGCGTCGGCAAGGCGATTGATTCCGTTTTGGTTGGCGTCGGCGCGCCGCTTGTCGGCCTGTCGGCCTATGCAATGGGTCTGCTGTTGACGCTGCTCAAACGCCAACGCGCCGCCGACGCCAGCTATGTCCTCACCCTCATCTGCGCCGAGATCATCGCCCTGGCGTTTCTGTTTGGCCTCTTCTCCTGAGCCCCCGGGTCATCGCTCTCAGCTTGTCCCAGGCTCCAGCGCCACCCGCCGCAACGTCTCATTGATGCGCGCCTCACTCACCGGCTTGAGCAACGCCTCCAACTCCGCCCACGCCGCATAGGGATCCATATCCGGGTTGCACAGCAGCAGATCCACCATGGCCAACTGATGCTCCGGCCAGGTGGAGACCAGAATGTGCGACTCCGCCAGAAACAGAATCGCGGTGATCCCGTGGGGCACATAGCGCGCCTGCGCCTGGCCGATGCTGTGCGCCCCCACCCGCTCGGCGGCGCGCGTCATGGCGTCCAGAATCGGCTCGGCGTCATTGAGCGGTCCCTGACAGCCATAGGCGTCGATAATCAGTTGGGTGATCTCCATAGGGCGCTCGTGTGTGCTCCGGTCGGGTTGGCGGTGATGAAAATGCGGCTTAAAATGTGCGACAAATCTTGCCTGTGCGCCACGGATATCTCAAGCGCGCACGATGCGCTCACACCATCTGAGCAAACAACGAGGAGTCGTCATGACCATCTCCCGCATTGCCGCAATCCTGAGCATGACCCTGTCGCTGACTGTTGCCGCCAACGTCGCGTTTGCGCAGGGCGACGCCGCAGCCGGGGAGAAGCTGTTCAAGAAGAAGTGCGCCTCCTGCCATTTCTTTGATAGCTCGGGCAAAAAGAGAGTGGGGCCGAACCTGTATGGCGTGGTGGGTCGCCAAGCGGGGACGAGCCCGCATTTTCCCTACTCAAATGACCTCAAAGAAGCCGGATTCGCGTGGAATCCGCAGCGTCTGGACATGTTCCTGACCAAGCCCAAAGCGATGTTCAAACGCACCCGCATGACCTTTGTCGGCTTGCGCAAACCCAGCGACCGCGCAGACGTAATCGCCTACTTGAGCACCGCCAAATAGAGTCCTCCTTAGCCTCAGACGCCAGAAAGTTTGCGGCAAACTCCACACGCGGGCGCGGGTCATGATGATCCGCGCCCGCTGCCGTTTTCACCCTGCCCGCAGCGTCGCCGGAACGCAGAAAAACGCACCTTGGGCGCGACAATTCCCGCCCGCCTGACACGAATACGTTAAGCGTGCGTGAAACACGGCAAAGTCGAGCAGGACGGCAAAATCGTTCCGACTCACACCATTGGCTAATATACGGAAAAGCCAATAAATTCAAGGCGCTTACACAAGAAAATCGGCTGTTAAGGTTGACATTTCGGCCAATATGGCGCCTTATAAGGGCTTTGCGCGAACCGTTCAACATCCTGGAAGAGACAAGGAAATAGCATGACCATTCAACGCATCACCGCCGCCCTGTGCATGGCCCTGGCCCTGGCTTTCACCGTGAATACCGCCCAAGCGGCCGATGGCGCCAAGCTGTTCAAGAAGAAGTGCGGCACCTGCCACACCTCCGAAGATGGCGGTAAACACAAAGTGGGCCCGAACCTGTTCGGCATCTACGGCTCCCACTCCGCGCACAGCGACTCTTTCAAGAAGTATTCGAAAGACATGAAAGAGGCTGGCCTGACCTGGGACGACGAAACCCTCGACAAGTGGCTGACCAAGCCCAAGAAGATGCTGAAAAAGACCAAAATGACCTTCGCCGGTCTGAAAAAAGAGAAAGATCGCGCCGCCGTGATCGAGTTCTTGAAAACCTTGAAGTAAGTCGCCGCCAGAGCAGAGCCGGAGCGCCGCTCCCTCTGCGCTTGCTGGATTGACAGACGGATCGGGCGCGGGTCATCATGGCTCGCGCCCGATCTATTTGTGACGCGCAATGACAACGCTTTGGCCCCACGGGAGTTCTCGGCATGGACGGATTTCAGTTACTGCTGCTGATCGCCATTATCGTGGCGGGATATTTCATGCTCTCCAATCGCCGCAAACAGGGCGCAGGCGCCGCCCCAGTCAGCAAACCCCTGGTGCTGCAGAATGTCGAAGCGGGCGGCCTGGTCTCCCTGCGCGGCGTCGGCCCCGACCTGGAGGATTTCGACGTCTCCATTCTCGGCCGCCACACCTATGACGAGGATGGCTTCAGCTGGTTTGAACTGGAGGGCGACGCCGGAACCCGCAAAGTGTGGATCGAAGTGGAGGAGGATGACGAGTTGGAGGTCTCCGTCTCCCTGCGTCAGGAGTCCCTCACCGCCTTGGGCCTGACCCCGGAGCAGCTCAAGCAGATCCGCCAGAACAGCGTGGGCAAAATCTCCTTTGAGGGGGTGACCTACGAATTCGATGAGTCCGGCAAAGCCACCTTCTACCGCCAGAACGCCACCTCGCCGCTGGGTGAACGCTTGCGCTACTGGGACTTTCTGGCCCCGGATCATCAGTCGGGCATCAGCATTGAGCGCTGGGGCGAAGATGAGTACCAGTGCCATCTGTACCAGCTCCTCAAGCCCTCGCAATACACCGTCTATTCCCTGAACGGTGGAGAGGCCGCATGAATATTCTCCACGCCGATGATCCGCTCAATCAGATCGTCGCCCTGCTGGCCTACGCCGGGCTCTATATCGTGGTGCTGGCCGCCGCGCGTCTGCTACTGGATCGCATCACCCCGTACAATCTCTCTGCACAACTGGGGCAGGACGACAATCCGGCCATCGGCCTGACTCTGGGCGCCTACCTGCTGGCCACGAGCCTGATCTTTTTGGGCGCCCTCTCCGGCCCCAGCTCCGGCTCTTTGACTGCGGACATGCTGGTGGTGGCGGGCTACGCCGCGCTCGGGCTGGTCATGTTGCTGGGGGCGCGCTGGAGCTTCGACAAGTGGATGTTCCCCGGCTTTGACGCCCTGCAGGCGGTGGTGGAGAAGCACAATTTAGCGGTGGCCTCCGCCCGCGCGGGACTGCTGCTGGCCACCGGCTTGAATGTGGGCGGCAGTCTGATGGGCGTCGGCGGCGGACCGCACAGCTCCCTTCTCTTCTTCCTGCTGGGTCAGGCGTCGCTGCTGCTGTTTGCCCGCGCCTACGACATGATCACCCCCTACGCCCTCTCCCGTGAGATCGAATCGGGCAACACCGCCGCCGGGGTCGCCTTTGGCGGCGCGCTGACCGCCCTGGGCATTCTCATCGGCGCAGGCGTGCGCGGTGACTTCACCGGCTGGGCTTCTGGCCTGCTGGACTTCGTCGGCGTCTCCCTGGTGGGCATGGCGCTGCTGCTGGCCATGCGCAAATTGCTGGATCTGCTGCTGCTGCCCACGCATAACCTGGACGCCGAGATCTCCCAGGATCGCAATCTCGCCGCCGGTTGGGTGGAGGCTTGCGGGGTGATCGGTTTCGCTCTGTTATTGGCGGCGCTGCTATGAGTTCGTCAGGCGGCTTGCGCGGCATCGACTTTGGTTTGGCCGGACTGCTGTGTTTGGCCCTGGCGCTGCTCTACGTGCTGACCGGCGCGGGGCTGTCAACCTCCTCCAAAAGCGTGCAGCTGAACCAACTCTCGCTCTACCCCAATACCTATGGGCCGTTCACCATCCAGCGCAAGAGTCAGCCGGTGGAGTTCTCCATCCACGTCAATCAGAGTCAGCAGAGCTGGACTGCGATTGACAGCGAACTCATCGACAAACCCGGCGGTTCCGCCATCACCGGCTTCTCCGGCGATCTGTGGCGCGAGAGCGGACGCGATAGCGACGGCGCGTGGAGTGATGAACAGACCGAAGCGACCATGCGCCTGACCCTGAGCGGACCGCGTGAATACTATCTGCGTCTGAAGGTGCGTCAGGGCGCCATCACCGATGTGGGCAACGGACGCGACGCCACCCTGAGCGCCCCCATCTCCATCCGTCTGGACTATCTGCGCGGCAGCAGCGCCAGTTATGACAAGGGCGCGCTTCTGCTATTGATTCTGGGCCTCGTGCTGGATCGCATCTGGCGGCGCAACATCAAACGCGCCGCCAGCGCCTCGGCGGGCAAGCGCGTCTCGCCCTGGGAGAGATCATGACCCCCACCCACATTGTTCTGTTGATTCTGGCCGCCGCCGGTCTGGGCGGCTGGTGGAGCATGCTGCCCTCGGCGCAGGCGGGATCCGGCTATTCGGGTTATGGCGGACGCTACTACAGCCATGGCGGCGGCGGCTTCTTTGGCCACCCGGGCAACAGCCGCTCTTGGGGAACCGGCGGCGGCGGCAGCGCCCGCTCCGGCAGCCTCGGCGGCCCCTCCTCGCGGGGCGGCGGTCTGCGCGGCGGGAAATAAGCGCCGTTACCCCTAGCTTGTCAAAAACTTGGAAGATGAAAGAGACTGGGGCTTCGCCCCAGACCCCACCAGGGCTTTGCCCTGGACCCACAAGGGCGCCGCCCTTGACCCGCCAGGAGGATGATCCTCCTGGACCTGCAATAGTTTTGCTCCGTGCTTGCTCGCACGTTTTCGCATCTCTTCACACTGGAGCACCCTCCCCGTCATGACGGCCTCAGACCCGCAGCAGCGCGACCGCGACGTCTTTACCCTGGTCTACGCCATATTCACCGCCGGGCTCTGCTCCATCATCTATGAGCTGCTCATCGCCACCGCCGTGGTCTACTTCCGCGGCGACTCGGTGTTCTACTTCTCGCTCACCATCGGCCTCTATATGGCGGCCATGGGCGCCGGGGCCTACCTGTCCAAATTCCTGCGCCGCGACCTGATCGAACGCATGATCGCCGCCGAGATCCTGCTCGGCCTGCTGGGTGGACTCTCGGCGCCGTTGATCTATCTGGCCTATCTGAACGACGCGGCGTTCATCCCGGTCTATTCTGCGCTGACCCTGATCATCGGTCTGCTGATCGGTTTGGAGACGCCGCTGCTCACGCGCATTCTGGAGACCTACGACGGCCTGCGGGTGGGCATCGCCCATGTGCTGTCGCTGGACTACCTGGGCGCGCTGGCGGCCACGGTGGCGTTTCCCCTGCTGCTGCTGCCGCTGTTTGGGACCTTCCGCACCAGCCTGCTGTTTGGCCTCATCAACATGTCCATCGCCGGATTGCTGGCGTGGCGCTTCGGCCCGCGTCTGCCCGCCGGACGCCGCCCCCACTACCGCCGCGCAGCCTGGGGCGCGACTCTGCTCATCATCGCTGGACTGGCATCGGCCCACTGGCTGCTGGCGTTGTGGAATCAGAGCGCCTACAGCGACCGCATCGTCCACGCCGAGCGCACCCGTTTTCAGGAGGTGGTGCTGACCCGCCACCGCAACGACCTGCGCCTCTATCTCAATGGCGCGCTACAGTTCTCCGCCATCGACGAATACCGCTATCATGAGGCGCTGATTCACCTGCCCATGGCGCGCTTGGCGGCCAGTCGGCCCGGCCCCTGGCGCGTGCTGGTGCTGGGCGGCGGCGATGGACTGGCGGTGCGCGAGTTGCTGCGCTATACGCAGATTGCCCGCATCGATCTGATTGATCTGGATGAACGGGTGCTGGAGCTGGCGCGGGAGAACCCCCACATCCGCGCCCTCAACGGCGACAGCCTGCGCGACAAACGCGCCCATGTGCAGGTGGGCGACGCCATGAGCTATCTGAACGCGCGCGGCCAGCTCTACGACCTCATCGTTGCCGACCTGCCCGACCCCTCCTCCACCGACGTGGCGCGACTCTACTCCGATGCGTTCCACCATCTGGTCAAAGCCAATCTGGCGCCGGGTGGAGTGTTCGTCACCCAGGCCACCAGCCCGTTCTACGCCCGTGCGGCGTTCTGGACCATCCACAACACGGTGCGCAGCGTGTTCGGTTCGGCGATTCCCTATCACTTGAATGTGCCGTCGTTTGGCGAGTGGGGCTTTGTGATGGCGGGTGGCGCGGAGGTGGAGTGGACCTCGTTAACATGGCCGGGATTGCGCTATCTGCGCCCTGAAATGGCGACTGGATTGCTCACCTTTGGCGGCGATATCGACGACCCGGGCGACCTTGGGATCAGCACCATCGACCGCCCCACGGTTCTGGAGCGCTATCAATCCGGCTGGCGCTACTGGAGCGACTAGGCAACTTTGATTAAAAAACAGCGACGTATACAATGTTCTCTACGCGCGCTTTGAGTCTGCTCACTGATCTGTCATCGGGAGTCTTCATGAATATCCTGCAACGCTCTGTCTTCACCCTGCTGGGCGCGCTTGCCCTGCTGCTGTCCTCCGGCCCCGCCCTGGCGATGCAGGAGTTGGAGTGGAAAACCGACTTCGGCCCCATGGCCCTGACCATAGACGATGACGGAACCGCCGAGGGCAAATACCCGGACTACACCGGCAAGCTTTATGGTTCGGTGGAGGATAACGAGAACCGCTTTGTGGGCTACTGGGTGCAGCCCCGCTCGGAGTTGCGCTGCAGTGAAAAGCGTCACGGCAGCGCCTTTTGGGGACAGGTGATCTTTACCGGTCTGAGCGAGGCATCTCTGAAGGGCAAATGGTCCTATTGCGACAAACCGCCGGGGACCCATGGCGCGTGGAATGGCGTGTTGACCCGTCGTCACGTCAAGGCGGTGGCCAAGCGCATGACCCCGGAGCAGGAGCGCGCCTACAAGAAGGCGCAGAAGGAGTTCGACCCCAAGCTGATGCGGCAGAACATGATGATCCAGATGCTGATGAGCGCCCGCGCGGGCTTGAAGGTGTGTCAGCAGTACGGCTCGCCTGAGACATCAGATGATCTGGTGGATATGTTTATCGATCGCGCCGCGCGCAAGGGGGCGACGGCGGATCAGCAGCAGGCCCTGCGCGATACGTTGGAGGATATGACGACAACCTTCCAAACACAAATGGCCCCGGAGGCCAACTCCGAGCGCTGCGGAAAGATGCTGCAGAAATGGGCGAAAAACGCCGCCAGATGGCGCAAGAAGATCATGGACTCAGAGTAACGCGCGCCGCAGCCCCCACCGATGCGCGCGTCACTCCACGTAGCGCGCATCGGTGAGGGTTTTGAGGAACGCCACCAAGGCGTCGATGCGTTTGTCATCCAGCGCCGGGCCGCTTTGCAGCTCTTTGAGGGAGAGATTCTCAGCCACCTCGGGCGGGGCGAACGGCTGGCCGGTCTCGGGATTGATCTTCCGCTTGGCGCTCTTGGTGTTGTAGCTGTTGTAGAACAGGATCACCGTGCGCAGATCCTTGAACACCCCATTGTGCATATAGGGGCCGGTCACGGCGATATTGCGCAGTGTGGGCGTTTTGAATTTGCCCGCCTGCGCCGGATCGTCGATGGCCGGATTCTCCAGCAGACCGCGATCCACATGCTCGGGCTGGGCGCCATTTTTCGCCCGCAGCGCCGTGTTCACCGGCACGCCGATATTGTGGTGTTCATAGTTGCTGAAGGTCTCCTGCGCGCCCATGGGGGATGTGCGCAACTGGTGGCACAGGTTGCAGTTGGTGAACTGCTGCGAGAAGAACAGCGTGCGCCCCAACTCCTCCTGCTCGCTCAGTTGGGCCTCGCCGCGCAGATAGCGATCGTATTTGGAATCGAACGGCGCAAACTCCGCCGTGCGCTCGTAGGCTTGAATCGCTTCGCTCATGGCCGCATAGGCGCGCTCGGGCCGGGAGAACACGTCTGCGCCATAGAGCGTCTTGAACGCTGCGACATAGTCAGGGTTCTCTTGAATCCGCGCCACTGCTTCGGCCTTGTCCTTCAGCCCCATTTCGATGGGGTTGAGCGGCGGTCCGCCAGCTTGATCCGCCAAGCTCCCCGCGCGTCCATCGTGGAACAGACCGCCCACATAGTTGCCCTTGGCGTTGTGGACAAACGGCGGAACGAACGCCGCATAGGAGGCGGTGGGCGCATTGCGGTCGCCGAGGGATTTCCCATCATCGCCCAATGACGCCATACCCTCCACGCCATTGTCGCGTCCATCCACAAAGCCATGATTGGGGTCGTGGCAGGTGGCGCACGCCTGGGTGCGATTCTGCGACAGATTGACGTCGAAGAAGAGCTGGCGGCCCAGATCCGCCATGCGGTCGTCGGCGTGGACATTGGCGGCGCTCAACAGCGCGAGGACAAGGAGGACTGGCAGTCGTTTCATGATGCTTGCTCTGGCTGGTTGATAATGCTGGGCGCAATGCGCTTCGATTCATCAGTATTTTGGGCTTTTTGCCCCACACGCTGTTTGGCTTTCCCGGGCTGCGGTCTTTTGTTCTTAACTATTTATCCACAAACATTTTTTGACTTTCCCAGGCTGCGGCTTCTACGGCATTCGCTCCTGTCGGCTACGCCGACATATCGCTCACTGCCGTTTCCCCGAAAGCTTCCTTGCTGGCTCAACCTTCCCTGCTTATTCCCTGCTCTGTGCTGGCGCCGCCTCTGTTCAGTGGGGAAACGGCTTAACGGATTAAAGATATTGGGGCTCCGCCCCAAACCCCGCCAGGGCGCCGCCCTGGACCCGCTGGGGGCAGCGGCCCCCAGACCCCGCCTGCGGCCAGCCGCAGGCCCCTTAAACAGCGCTCGACCGGCCTGCGTCACGCACACACTTTTACTCCGCGCGTCTCTATGCCAGATGGTTGTCCCACGCGCCGTTTCCATGCGGCCTCCAGCGTCGGCTCACCCGGCCCGTCACGTCCGTCTCCACCGCCCAGCCGCCGCCGCCCGTCAGCACAAACCGTCCCGCCCCCTCCAACGCCGCCGCGCCACACACATCCGCCATAGCGAGTTCGCCCACCAACGCGCCATCGGCCAGACGCCAGAAGGTGGCCGTATTGGCTCTGGGCGCGGTAATCGCCGCATACGCCCCCGAGCCATCCACCACCGCGCTGCCCATGTAGTGGCGCAAACGGCGCGCGATCCCCGCCGGACCATGATACAGACGCATCCCTTCAGCGTCGGCCACCCCCCACAGCGGCGGCTCCTGATCCTTGGGCCCCTGATACTGCATCGCCATCACCGTCGTCCCATTGGGGGCCAGCGCGATGTGGCGAATGGAGAGCTGCGACCAGCGCGCAGGCGGCTCCACCCGACTGCGCGCCACCCCATCCAGCGAGAAGCGCGCCAACGCCGGGCGCATGCTATCCAGATTGAGTTTGTCGCGGCCCCGGTCCGGGTGGGTGAGGATGCCGCCAATGGCCACCACCAACTCCTGGCGCGGGGCGTCCAGCAGAATCTCGTGGGGGCCGATGCCCCCCACCGGAAACGCTCCCAAGCGTTTGAATCCAGCGTCCGCCGCATAGATCGCTACATAACCCTGGCCGCTCTGGATTTCATTTTCGGTGGCGAAATAGCGCGTTCCATCGGCGTTGAAACAGCCATGACCGTAGAAGTGGCGTCCCGACGGCGCTTCGATCTGATGTCGCGTCTGACCGCTGTGCACATCCACAACCCACAGCCAGGAGCCGGGCCGACGCGCGGTCAGGGCGATCAGATCCCCCTGCGGGCGCAGCGCCACGCCGTGGCCCCGCCCCGGCAACGGCGTCGACCACAGCGGCGCGCCCGCGCCATCCAACGCCACCAGCTCGAACTGATCGCGCCCGCGCTGCTGACATGCCACATTCAGGGCTTTGGCGGCGTTGTCCGCATCGGCCAGGGCCAGGCGCGGCGTCGCCAGCAGCAGAGCAGCCCCGCCCAGGCCGCGCAGGGTGTCTCGTCGGGTCACATGAGGCATGATCAATCTCCATCCAGGGCGTTAAAGCCCAAGTTCAGGCCGATCTCATCGGCCAACGGCCCTTCGATGAGATCGCGCAGATCTTTGAGTTGAGTTAACAAGGCCTCCACCTGAGAACGCGCTTCGGCGTCCGCCACCGCCTGGGAGAGCGGCATGGAGAGGGACTCGGCGGCTTTTTGCGCGCTCGCCATATCCCGCGCCATGCCTTTGGCCAGGGCGTCGGAACCGGACCGACTGAGCAGATCTCCCAGTCCGTCCGGTGCGGTAAACAACCGACGCCACGCGGCGACATTGATCGCCACATTGCGGCCACTGCGCGCCGAGCGCCAGTTCTCCGCCCGTTTGGGGTTGGCCGCTTCCAGACTCTCATCCAGCGGCCGCTCCAGCTTTTGCAAAATCAGCAGCGAGATCGCCTCATGAATGCTTTTCAGCCAGGCGCGCGCGGCGTCCGGGGCGTCATAGAACGCGCCGTTGCTGTGCGCCGGGTCATCCAATGCCGGTTGGAACTGATCGTCCCACTGCATGCGCAATGACTGGCTCTGCTCGGCCAAATGCGCGGCGATGGCGGCGGCCAGCGCAGCCCCGTAGCTGGCGGGGTCCGGCGCCGCGCCGCCTGTGGGGAACAGCAGCCGTTCCAACGCCTGGAAGTCGCGCAGGGCCACGCTCTGGGTGGCCAGCGCGCCGGGTTTGAGCAGCGCCTCGGGGCGGGTTTTGAGGGCGCGCCGCATCTGGCGTCCGCCGGAGCCGTGTTTATCGGGCCAATACTGCCAACGCGCCGGGCCGGTCTGCGCCATCACCGGGCCGATGCGGATGGGCTGCGTCCCCTGCCAGGCGTCCATGGCGGCGTGAAAGGCGCTACGGGCGGCGACGAGGTCGACTTTGCCCGCGCGCCACTGGGTCAGGGTTGTGGCCAGGGCCTGGGTTTGATCAGCCAGGGCGGCGTAGGCGGGCGCGGCCAGGACGCGGCCCGATGCGGCGGCGGCGCGCTGGTAGTCCGCGGCGCTGAGAGAAGCGGCCAAGGCGTGGTGTGACCACAGCAGCAACACAATGGCCAAGCCTTGTGAAACCACCAAACAGGGACCACGCGATAAAATTTTCAAAGACGAAGCCATAGGACCTACTCACAAAGTGCGAATGACTGACAAAAGTCAGAGCCCGCACGAAACGAAAACTCACGAGGGTGCAGGGAAATCATTTCCCTGCCGGGTGCAGGGCAGAGCCCTGCCGGGTCGAGGGCAGCGCCCTCGTGGGTCCAGGGCAAAGCCCTGGCCGGGTCTGGGCCGGAGGCCCAGCCTCTTTCATCTTCAACCTCACAAACTCTGCAAAAACGCCAACAGAGCGCCTCGCTCCTCTTTCGTCGCCAACCGGAACCGCTCCCGCGCCGCCTGCGCCTCGCCGCCATGCCAGAGAATCGCCTCGGTGAGGGAGCGGGCGCGGCCATCGTGGAGGAATCCGGCGCGAGGGTTGACCTGTTGCGTCAGACCGACGCCCCACAGCGGCGCGGTGCGCCACTCGCGGCCATTGGCGACGCCTTCGGGGCGGTTGTCGGCCAGTCCTTCGCCCATATCGTGCAGCAGCAGGTCGCTATAGGGGCGGATGCGCTGCCCTCGCAGCGCCTTCTCCGGCCAATCGCTGCGGGTGACGAAGGTTGGCGCATGACAGGCGGCGCAACCGGCGTCATGGAACGCCTGTTTGCCCGCCAGAACGTGTGGATTCACCACATTGCGCCGCGCCGGAACCGCCAAATGGCGGCTGTAGTGCACCAACGTCCGCATCACTGCGGGCGGCGCTTCCAGATGATCGTACTGGGGGTCGTCGCCATGGCGCGCGGTGACGCAATCCTTCTGCAAGTCGGTGCACTCGCCCCACGGGTTGGGTTTAAGGGCGTTGGAGACGCCGATATCGTCGGCCATGGCGGCGTGGGCCTGATCCTCTACCGTGGCCTGCCCCGCCTTCCAGCCGAAGCGCCCGGGCATCATGCGCTGATGCGCCGCGCTCCAGACCCGATTGGCGCGCCCGGAGATCCCATCGCCATCAGCGTCGTCGGGATCGGCCAGCCCCAGCCAGTCGGCCTCATCAATGGCCTCCAGCAGCCCCAGTCCGATCATGGGCGGGGCTGAACGCGGGCTGATCATGGCGGTCTGGTCCAACGGGCCATAGGCGGGCGCCTCAATGGAATAAACCGGCGCGCGCAGCGTCACCGATTCGCCCCCGGCCAAATCCACCGTCTGTGCGGTATAAGTCACCCGCGCCATCGCCTCGGCTTGATGGCCAACAATGGCGGCGGTCTGCAACTGCCCGCCGTAGATCGGATGGGGAATCACCGCCTGCTTGCCGCTGGCCAGCAGCGCGCGCTCGGCGTCATCGCGCGGCGCAATGGAGAGGCGCAGCAGCAGCGACTCGCCATCGATGGCCAGCGCCCGCCCCCAATCCTCAGGCCCGGAGTGGGGCGCCGAGGAGCGTCCATCGAGCAGATGGCAGCGTTGGCAGGCGCGGGCGTTGTAGAGCGGCCCCAAACCATCGGCGGCCTTGGTGGAGCTGGGCGCGGAGACCCACAGCCGCTTGAAGAAGCCATTGCCGATGACAAAATCCATGCGTCCATCGGCGCCCAGCGTCGCCGAGGGCTGGGAGAAGACGCGACGCCCCGTCACCCGGAGATTGGTCGCCGCGCCTCCCGCCAGCCGCTCCCCCGCCTCCAGGGCGGGAACGGCGGCGGCATGGGCCGTCCCAAGCCATGCCGCCGCCAGCATTCCGAGCAATATGCTGATGCATATTCCAACGCTGGGGCCCTGGACCAAACGTCTAACAAGTGATTGAGGAGCGTAAAGATACTGGGGCTTTGCCCCAGACCCCACGAGGGCGCCGCCCTCGACCCGCAAGGGCTCTGCCCTTGACCCGCCAGGGAAATGATTTCCCTGGACCCTCGTAAGTTGGCTTTGTGCGCCCATGGAAAGCCTTATCTGATCCATAGCCTATTGCGTCACTCAGGTTCTACAAAAACACTGACTTGATTCAATGCACCGAACTGGGATTGTCGAGGCTGTCGGAGCCCTCAAACGCAACGCCGCTCAGATTCAGCGCCTGCGGCAGTTTCTCAATGCTGCGGGTCTGATCCACCAGGCCATTGATGGCCGCCAGCACCACGGCGTTGCCGTGCTTGTTGCCCGCGCCGATCATCTGGTCATAGGCCATGCCGCCCTCAGCCACCGCCTTCATCCGGGTAAACGCCTCCAGAGTAGCGTCCAGCTTGGCGCGCATCTCCCGGTCCAGCGCCGGATTGGCCGCTGCGGTCAGGTCCGAAAGGCTCGGCCCGCTCACCACGCGGCCATCCACCCCCACATAGCGGCCCAGGTAGACGTTGCGAATGCCCAGGGCGTCGTAGAAGTGCGAATTGTGGGTGTTGTCCGAGAAGCAATCATGCTCCTCCTCGGGGTCGTGCAGCATCAACCCCAGCTTCATGCGCTCGCCAGCCAATTCGCCATAGGAGAGGCTGCCCATGCCGGTGATCATGGCGGTAAGCCCCTGCTGCGGGTTATCGGTCACCGCCAGACGCGCCGCCCCACCCTGCGTCCAGGCGGCGGCCATCTCCGCCAGATCGTCCACCAGTAGATCGGTCACCGCGCGCAGATAGGCGCGACGCCGGGCGCAATGGCCGATCACACACCCCTCGCCCACGGCGAAGTCGCTCCAGGAGCGGTTGCCCGCGCCGGGGCCGTTGCCGTTGAGATCCTGACCCCACAGCAGAAACTCGATGGCGTGGTAGCCGGTGGCCACATTGGCCTCCACCTCGCCAATCTCGTGCAACTGCTTGATCAACGCCTTGTTGATCACCGTGGCGTCCACCGTCTGGCCGCCCACTTTGACGCGGGCATTGGCCACCACATTGGCGGCGTAGTAGGGGTTCTCTTCGTTCTCGGCGCCATAGCTGGCGCCATCCACGTAGTCGATCAGCCCCTCATCCAGCGGCCAGGCATTGACCTTGCCCTCCCAGTCGTCCACCAGCTTGTTGCCAAAGCGATACGCCTCGGACTGCTGATAGGGAGCGCGCGCCGCCAGCCACGCCTGTTTGGCCCGCGCCATCCCCTCAGGGCTGGGGGAATCAAGGAACGCGCCGATGGTTTTGGACAACTTCTGTGCGGTGCTCAAGGCGTCGGCGTACTTGGCCTCGGCGATGTCGGCGTAGGTTTTCACCACCGCCGCCGGGTTCGCCGATTCAGCGGCCTGTAGCGACGGAGACAGCGCCCCGCCCAGCACAATGGCGGCGGCCAGCAGCGCGCCACGCAGAGGTTTGTGATAATGCATGCTCTCTCTCCTTAGAATTCCGCCGCCAGACGCAGCGTGGCCACGTCACGATCGCCGCCCGTCCCAGCCGCCACCCGCGCGCCGGTGTCCGCCGTCCCGTAATCCTCCGAGTGGGCCCACTCCAGACCCAGCGACACGCCGTCGAGAATCCCCACATTGACCAGGGCGATCCAGCGCGCCTCCGGCTGCCCCAGATCCAGCGCCTCCGCCGTGCCGCCGTAAGCGAGGCCGAAGGTGGTCCCGTAGCCGCCGATTTCGGTTTCGTAGTCCAGCTCCAGATTCCACGCACGGGGCTTGGCCCCACGCCCCATCCAGGTCAATTCCGCCGGTTGGAACGCCTCAGCGGCGGTGAAGTACTCGCCAATCAACGAAAAACCCGCCATGCCCAGCACCGCATGGACATTCCATGCGCCGATGTGGTCGCTGATGGCGTCCACATTGCCCGCTGCGCCGCCGCTCCCCAGGGTGTCGCCGATCTTGCCGTCTTCGATGCTGTTGATGTAGCCCACCCCGGCGTCCAGACTCACCGAGCCGAGTTGACCGGCATAACCCAACATGCCGCCGAAGCTCTCGATCTTGTTGTCCGAGTCGCCGGATTTGCGCGAGTCGCCATTGAACAGGTAGCCCTGGGCGGTGAAGCCGTTGAGGCTCCAGCCGACGATGGCGGCGGTCTCATCGGTCTCGCCCAACTCCAGGGTCAGCGGATCGCTGAAGGCGGCGCTGCTGTGGTTGCCGAACGGAACCACCTCCTTGCCCACCGTCAGCCACAAGGGATATTTCTCCGTGTTGCCCAGGGTGATGGAGCCCGCATCAAACTGAATGCGCGTTTGATCGGCGTCCTCCTCATACTTGAGGGTCACATGGGCGTTGGCCCACGGGTTGATCTGCGCGGCGATGTCCACCTCAGCGGTAGAGACCACAATGTCGCTGGCGGAATCGTTGCTGGTGGCGTTCCAGTCCCCATTGAGGTCGTCGCTGTGGGTGGCGTCCACCTCAATTTTACCGCTCAGGCTGATGCGATTGACCCAATCGGGCAGGCTCGCCGAGCCTTTGGCCGGTTCGGCCTGAGTTTCCGCCACCTGCCGCACAGCGTGGTCGGTTTCGCCCAGCTTCTGCTTGAGTTGCTCAATCTGCCGCTGCTGACGCTGGATCATTTGCCACAACTGTTCCGGCGACGGCATGGACTCCGCCCCCGCCACGGCGGGCAGCCCCGCCACGCCCAGGGCCACGGCCATGAGCGCGGCGTGATATGCGGATCGGTTCGGTTTGTTCAACACAGCTCTCTCCAGGTTTGTTAGGAAGTTCATGCGCACATCTGGCGCACGGGCTCCTGCCTGGCTGACCGCATCGCAAACCGAGCGACTGGCTGGGTGGAACGGAAGGAAAAATCGCGGCAAGCCGCTATTTTGTCAGGATCAATCGCTTGTTGCTGGTGATGCGCAGATGGTAGGCGCTGCCCTCATGCAAAATGGTCAACCGCCCCTCCGCGCCCAACAGCTCCCGACTGGTCACCGCGCGCGGCTTGGCGACGGCAGGGTTGGTTTGTTTGGATTTGAGCATGCTGAATCCCTATATTGATAAGGTGAACTGCGCGGAGCCAACTGGCTTCAACGTCGGCAATGATAACGATTGCTATTTGCATGTCAAGTTTATTGTGAATACTTCTCAATATTATCTTCCAGGGAGAGAGCTGCTTGACACAGAAAGAGGAATGATTCTTAATTGCATCCGAGTTTGAAATTTGATTGACGCATTTGTTTGCCAGTCACCGCAGCCAACAAGAGAAAACGGGGAAATCCGATATGCCTTGGACCATTCGCCTTGTCGCCTTCAGCCTGATCAGCCTCATCAGTCTCGGCGCCAGCGCCGCGCTGGCCGCCGAGGTCAATCTCTATTCAGCGCGCAAAGAGCAGTTGATCAAACCGCTGCTGGATCGCTTCACCGCTGAGACCGGCATCCGCGTGAATCTGGTCACCGGCAAGGCTGATGCGCTGCTCAAACGGCTCAAGAGCGAAGGGATCAACTCCCCTGCCGACGTGCTGCTCACCACCGACGCCGGGCGCCTGCACCGCGCCAAACAGGTTGGGGTGACGCAAGCTGTGAATGACCCGGAGCTCAAAGCGGCGATTCCGTCGGCCTATCGCGACCCGGAGGGGCACTGGTTCGGCTTGAGCCTGCGCGCACGCCCCATCCTCTACGTCAAAGGCCAGGTGGATGCGACCAAGTTGAGCAGCTACGAGCAGTTGGCCGATCCCATGTGGCGCGGGCGCATCTGCATTCGCTCCTCGGGCAACATCTATAATCAGTCGCTGGTGGCGTCGATGATCGCTGTCAACGGCGTGCAGGCCACCGAGCAGTGGGCCAAACAGTTCGTCAAGAACTTCGCCCGGCCGCCGCGCGGCGGCGATCGCGACCAGATCAAGGGGGCGGCCTCCGGCCAGTGCGACATCGCCATCGCCAACACCTATTACCTGGCGGGCATGCTGCTCTCCAAAGACCCCAACGAGCGCTCTGCGGCGCAACGAATGGTCGTGTTCTGGCCCAACCAGGAGGATCGCGGAACCCATGTGAACGTCTCCGGGGCGGCGGTGACCCGCTCGGCCAAGCACGTGGATGAGGCGGTCAAACTGATCCGCTTCCTCACCACGCCGGAGGCCCAGGCGTGGTACTCGCAGACCAATGGCGAGTATCCGGTGCGCTCCGATGCGCCAGTGAGCGCGCTGCTCAAATCGTGGGGCGACTTCAAGGCCGATACGCTGAATCTGAGCCAGCTGGGACTGCGCAATCCCGACGCGGTGATGCTCATGGACCGCGCCGGGTGGAAGTGACGGCCCAGAGCAACGCCAAGATCATGACCGCCAATCCTCCCGCCGTGAGCGCTGCGCAGGCGCCCGCCACGACGCGGCGCGCCCAGCGCTGGTGGCGCATGGGCGTGGTCGCCGCAGCGCTGCTGATGAGCCTGCCCACCCTGGTGGTGGCGGGCCACCTGCTGCTGCCGTCAGGCGCGGTGTGGGCGCACCTGGCAGACACCGTGTTGGCCGACTATGTATCCAATTCGCTGATTCTCATGCTGTTGGTGGCGGCGGGGACGCTGCTGCTGGGGGTGAGCGCGGCGTGGCTGACGGCCATGTGCGCCTTCCCCGGGCGCGGAGTGTTCGAATGGGCGCTGCTGCTGCCGCTGGCCATGCCCGCCTACATCATCGCCTACACCTACACCGGCATGCTGGAGTTCTCCGGCCCGCTGCAAACGGCGATTCGCGATCTCACCGGCTGGGGCTACGGCGACTACTGGTTCCCGGAGATCCGCTCCCTGGGCGGGGCTGGCTTGATGCTCACCCTGGTGCTCTACCCTTACGTCTATCTGCTGACGCGGGCGGCGTTCCTCAACCAATCGCTGTGCGTGCTGGATGTGAGCCGCACCCTGGGCGAATCGCCCTGGGGCGCGTTCCGCCGCGTGGCCCTGCCATTGGCGCGTCCGGCCATTATCGCCGGTCTGTCGCTGGCGCTGATGGAGACCCTGGCCGACTACGGCACGGTGCAATATTTCGGCGTCTCCACCTTCACCACCGGCATCTTCCGCACCTGGTACGGCCTGGATAACGCCCCGGCGGCGGCGCAACTGGCGGGAGTTCTGCTGCTGTTTGTGTTCAGCCTGATTCTGCTGGAGCGCTATGGTCGTCGCCAAGCCAAGTACCACCACACCAGCCAACGCCATCAGGCGATCCGCCGCTTTGTGCTAAGCGGCTGGCGCCGCCACGGGGCCACGCTGCTGTGCGCGCTGATGCTGCTACTGGGTTTCCTGCTGCCCGCCGGGCAGTTGGCGCTGTGGGCGGTCACCATCGCCGAAGAGGGGTTTGGCGGCGCCTTTGCGCAACTGGCGGGCAATACGCTGATGCTGGCGGCGCTGGCCTCGGCGCTGGCGCTGCTGCTGGCGCTGTTTCTGGGCTATGGCGCGCGCATCGCCCCCTCCCGCGTCACCACCGCCGCCACGCGGGTGGCCGGACTGGGCTACGCGGTGCCCGGCACGGTGATCGCCGTGGGGGTGGCGATGCCCTTCGCCGCGCTGGATAACACAGTGGACGCCTGGGCGCGCGCCCATCTGGGGTTCTCCACCGGGCTGATTCTCAGCGGCACCCTGGCGGCGGTGACGTTCGCCTACTTGGCGCGCTTTCTGGCGGTGTCGCTACAGACCGTGGAGTCGGGCCTGGGACGCATCAAACCGAGCATGGATGAGGCCGCCAAATCCCTCGGCGCAGGCGGCTGGCGCATTCTCGGACGCATCCATCTGCCGATGCTGCGCGGAGCGCTGCTCACCGCTCTGCTACTGGTGTTCGTGGATGTGCTCAAGGAGCTGCCCGCCACCCTGATTCTGCGCCCGTTCAATTTCAACACCCTGGCGGTGCGCGCCTATGAGCTGGCCTCCGATGAGCGTCTGGCCGACGCCGCGCCCGCCTCGCTGGCCATTGTGGCGGTGGGGGTATTGCCGGTTATCCTGCTCAGCCGCGCCATCACCGCCAGTCGTCAGACACAGGAATAGAGTCTCATGTCCAAAATCGATCTGGCCGCCAACGCGCAACTGAGCGTGCGCCACGCCGCCGTCGCCTATGGCGCGGTGACGGTTCTGCAAGAGGTGTCGTTTCATCTGCCGCCGGGCCAAATCGGCTGCCTTCTCGGTCCCAGCGGTTGTGGCAAGACCTCGCTGCTGCGCGCCATCGCCGGGTTTGAGCCTTTGGCCGCTGGCGAGATCCGCTTGCGCGGCCAGTGCGTAGTCAACACAACGCAAATGACGCCGCCGGAGCAGCGCCGAGTGGGCATGGTGTTTCAGGACTTCGCCCTGTTCCCCCACCTGAACGTGGCCGACAACATCGCCTTTGGCCTGCGCCATCTGCCGCGCGCGGCGCGCAAGCAGCGGGTGACGGCGCTATTGGAGCTGGTGGGGCTGCCGCAGATGGCCAAAAGCTATCCGCATCAGATGTCCGGCGGCCAGCAGCAGCGGGTGGCGCTGGCCCGCGCCATAGCCCCGCGCCCGGAGTTGCTGCTGCTGGACGAACCCTTCTCCAGCATGGATGCGGAGCTGCGCCAGCAGTTGGCGCGGGACGTGCGCCACGCGCTGCAGCAGGATGGCGTCACCGGCCTGCTGGTGACCCATGACCAGCATGAGGCGTTCGCCATGGCCGATGTGATTGGCGTGATGGGGGATGGACGGCTGCGGCAGTGGGATAGCGCGTATAATCTCTATCACCACCCCGCCGATGAGATGGTGGCGGGGTTCATCGGCAAAGGGACGATGCTGCCCGGCTTCATTCTGCCCGATGGGTGCATCGAAACGCCGTTGGGGCGGATCAAGGCGCGACAGGTTCCCGTCACGCCCCAGGCCGACGCCGAAGGCCGCCGCGCGGTGCGGGTGCTGTTCCGCCCCGATGACCTGCTGCACGATGAGAGCAGCGATTTAAGTTTGGAGATTCTGGACAAGTCGTTTCTGGGCGCCGAGTCGCTCTACACCCTGGCGCTGCCCGATAACGCCCTGAGCGGCGGCATTCCCGCTGACGCCTCGGACCATGTGCTCAGCCTGGTGGAGAGTCACCACGACCACGCCATTGGCGACCGCCTGCCGGTGCGGGTCAGCGGCGAAGCGATGCCGGTGTTTTTGGCGGCGGCGACATCGACAGTCAGAGCATAGCCCCTACTTCTGCGCTTTTCCCGCCATAACGGCGCCCCCTTGCGCAATCTCGGCGAGGAACTGCAGCAGCTCGCGTTTGCGAATCGGCTTGGTCAAATGGCCGTCACACCCCGCCGCTTCACTGTGCTGCGCGGCCTCCACAAAGGCGTGCGCTGAGAGCGCATAGATCAAAATCCGCCGCGCGCCGTTCTGCTCCTCCCAGGCGCGAATCCGCCGCGTGGCGGTATAGCCATCCATACGCGGCATCTGCACATCCATCAGCGCCAAGTCGTAGTCGCCCCCCTCCTGCACGCGCTGGACAGCCTCTTCGCCGTCGGAGACGAAGTTGGTCAAATGCGGCGTCTTTTTCAAATAGGCTTTGAGCAGCAGCGTATTATCCTCGGAATCCTCGGCAATGAGAATCCGCAAGCCCCTGGCCGCCACGCCCATCTGCGCGCCGACCTCACCCAGCGTCCCATCCATGTGCGCTTGCGGTTGCGCCGCAACCAACGGCAACTCCACATGGAACGCGCTGCCGACGCCTTCGGCGCTCTCCAAACTCATCGCGCCGCCCATCTTCGCGACAATGCGTTGGCAGATGGTGAGCCCCAGACCGGTGCCGCCGTAGCGCCGCGTGGCGCCGGACTCCACCTGAGTAAACGGGGTGAAGATTTGCGCCTGCATCGCCTCCGGCACGCCGATGCCGGTATCGCGCACCGTCAGCCGCAAGATATCGCCCTCCCGCCGACTCGCCTCCAGCCGAACCGCCCCCTGGTGGGTGAATTTCAAGGCGTTGCCCAACAGGTTGATCAACACCTGCCGCAAGCGCTCTTTATCGGCCTCGATCCACTCCGGCAGATCCGCCGCAATCTCTACAGCGAAATCCAGCCCCTTTTCCCGCGCCAACTCCTCAAAGATCTGCGCCGCGCCCTGGGCCAACGGCCGCAGCGCAAAGGGCGCGCTCTGCAAGCTCCACTGGCCGGCTTCGATTTTGGACAGATCCAGAATATCGTTGATCAGTCCGAGCAGCCCCTCGCCGGCGTTCTGCGCCACCTGGAGATAGCGCAGCCGCTCGGCGTTCTGCTCGGACTCCAGCAGCAGCTCGCTCATGCCCACGATGACGTTCATGGGGGTGCGAATCTCATGGCTCATGGTGGCCAGGAAGGCGCTCTTGGCCTGGTTGGCCGCCTCCGCCTCCTCCTTGGCGTGATGCAGCGCCACCTGCGCGCTCTCGCGCACTTGCAGCTCGGCGCCCAGAAGCCGCGTCTTCTCCTGCAGTTCGGCGGTGCGCTCGGCCACTGTCTGCTCCAGCGTGTGGAACTGGGTGTCGAGGGTTTTGGCCATGCGTTCGACCGCTTGCGACAGCTCGCCGATCTCATCGGCGCGCAACATCGGGCCCTCGCTATGGGCGGCGAAATTGCCCTGACTGATCTCTTCGGCGCGACGCGCCAGCAGCCGCAACGGCTGGCTCACCACTCGATTCAGAAATAGGGATAACGCCAACGCCAACGCCACGAACACCGCCAAGGTGTTCAGCGCCAGTCGCCCGGCTTCCAGCCACACCTTGTCCGAGACAACCGAGGTGGGAAAACCGATGCGCACAGAGCCCAGCCGCTCCCCTTTGGGATCGCGCACCGGCACGCTCACATCGAAGTAAACGCGACCATCAAAACGGTGGTAGAGCTGCCAAATCGGCTCCTCAGATGCCTGCGCGCGACGCTGATAGACGTCGCCAAACTGCTTGCCCACCAAGGTCGGATCGCTGTGGAACATCGCCCGGCCCTGGATATCGGCGACCCCGGCGTAGACGTAGCGCGGATTGTTGCGGATGATCTCTCGCAATTTGGCGTCCATCCCATCCAGGGACTCCAGCGGCAACCCCAGCGCCAGCATCTCATTAAGAATGCTGTTGATGCTGTGCGCCAGACCAAAACTGCCGCTGATCAAAGCCTCGGTATAAGCGTTGCGAAAGTGCCAGATATTGGCGATGGAGCTGGCCAGCAGGAAGATCGTCAGAGTGACGACGGTGATCAGGGGGATTTTGCGCGAGAGCCTCATACGCCTGCGTCAACTCTATTTGATGATGTTGGCGCCCGCCAACTGCAACAACCCCACCGGCGCGGTCAAATGGTGCCGCCGGATGCCATTGAGGTCCACCGCGTAACCATAGCGCTTGGGCCATTGTGGCGTGATGTCGGCAACGGACGCGCCCTCAAACAGACGCTGGATCATCTGCGCAGCCTGCTGACCAATGCTCTCATGGGAGGGATAGATCACCGCCGTGGCGCCCCAACGGTCCATCACATCGTTCTTGACGATGCCGATCACCGGTTTGGTGGAGAGTTTGGCCAGAGTTTCGGCCAGATGGCGCCGCACGCCCATTTGATCGTTGGGCTTGAGAAACAGATCGACCTGTTCAGTGAGCTCTTCAATGATGGGGGCGGCCAACCGGGCCATCTCTTCATCGCCATGCTCGCCGGTGATCAGCGGCACGGAGCGGAAGATGACGCGGATGTCGCGGAACTCGGGGTCGGTGGCCAGCAGCTTGCGGATCCAGCGGTTATAGCTATGGGACTGCGGCATATCGGCGTAGACCAAACCAAACGTGCGCGCCTTCGGCAACAACTGACGCACAAAGCGCAGGCGCGCTCGCGGCGGCACCGGGTAACTAACGCCGGTGAAGTTACCTGTGGGGGGAGCGTCAAACGTCTTGATCAACCCCAAGCCCACCGGATCCGTCGGCGCGCCGAACACCACCGGTCGAGCCGCGCCAGCCAACGCGCGCTGGGCGGCGATGGCCGCTGCGGTGCCGCCGACATAGACCACATCGTAGGGTCGATCCAGGCTCTTGCGCAGCAGCGCCTCGCCCTGTTGCGCATCATTGCCGATGGCGTGGAGATCGATATTCAGATTGATGCCCAGACGATAACCCGCATCCCCCAATGTGGTGAGCAAGGCGGCGCGGATTTCGTCATACGGCATGCCCAGCTGGCTATCCACTATCAGCAGACGGTACTGCCGCCCTGACTCCGGCACCGCCAGCGCGCGCGTTGCCCCAACCAGCGCCATCAACGCCGCCACACAGCACAGCAATACGCTGCGCCATGTCGCGTTGCCATCGGCCTGTGCGCGCAGAAACATGGGGCTCCTCACTCCGGTGTTTGATTGAGACATTGCGTGAATTCCATTATGGCGCCCTAAAGGGAATTTTTCATAGCGCCGACGCGCCCTCTCCCTGCAAAAGAGGCGTTTTTCTCCCGTTTGCGCCAAAAAAAAGCCAGGAGTTCACCCTGCGCCATCAAAACGCCCGCAAGGGGTGACTATGACCGCAGCCCCTGCATAACCAGCAGGCGGCATGACGTTATAGTCGCCGCAGAAGAGAATTAGACATTTGAAGCGAGAAGATATCGAGGGCTCCGCCCTCGAGCTCCCAAGATCAACAACTATACCGTGATTCGGACCATCCCTGGTCCTCACCCTTCGGGCTCGCTGCGCGAGTCCGATTTGGCATTCCTGCCAAATCGTGGGCTCCGCCCATGTATGGTCCGCTCCGCCACGGCAAGAGAAAATGTCCACTGATGTGTGAGGCTTAGTCGCGCCCATGTATCCGGCCTGTTGATGAGGGGCTTGTCGCCCTCTGGCCCTGATGGAATTTGCGCGTGGCCCTCCTCAACACACCCTCGGCCTCTATGGGCCCTTGGGCGAAACAGGTTCTTGACCACGCAGGGCTATGCCGTTTCACGCCATCAATCTCGACTCTCTCTCGCAACCTGGCTGGTGGGATCTCTTTCTCTTTCCTTATCGGCCTGTTTTTCTTTTAGAGTTGTATTGCGCTCTCTCTACACAGCGGCGCTGGCCCCATAGGCCTCCTGCTTCACCAGCATCGCCCACGCGCTGCGCGCCATGCGGTTGGCCAGCGCCACCACCGCTTTATTCGCGCCGCGACGTTCCGACACCGACACTGCCCACTGGCTGCGGCGATCCGGCTTGTTTTCACACACGCGCAACGCCGCCCGCGCCCCATGAATCAACAGGGTGCGAAGATAACCGTTTCCCCGCTTGCTGATCCCCGTCAGCCACGCCTTGCCCCCTGTGGAGTGCTGATTCGGAACCAACCCTATCCATGCCGACAGCTCCCGGCCATTCTTAAACGCCCGCACATCCCCCACCGACGCCAACAGCGCCGTCGCCGTGATCGGTCCCACTCCCGGGATCGTCATCAATAGCCGACACTGTGGATCCGCCTTGGCCAGCGCCTCAATCTCACACTCATATTTGCCGATGCGCTCATCCAAATGCGCCAGCTCATCGCGCTCATCCTCCAGAATTACGCGAAAATTGGCGCTCATTTCCGAGCTCTCATCACTCAAAATCAGCACAATCGCCCGCCGCGCCTGTTTGATGCTCTTGGGAAAGACAATCCCATACTCGGCAAGCAGTCCGCGAATCTGGTTCACCAACGCCGTGCGGTTCTTCACCGCCAGACTGCGCACCCGATGCAACGCTAGAATTTCTTGCTGGGCAACGCTTTTGATCCCCACAAAACGCATATTCGGACGCTGTACCGCTTCGCAAATCGCCTCTGCGTCCACGCTGTCGTTCTTGTGCCGCTTCACGTAGGGCTTCACATATTGCGGCGCCATCAAACGCACAGCATGCCCATATCCCTGAAATTTCCGCGCCCAATGGTGGGCGCCGCTACTGGCTTCCATCCCCACCAGGCACGGCGGCAGTTGCGCCATGTACTCCAGGAGCTCGTCTCGTTTCAGTCGCTTCTTGAGAACGCTTTTGCCGCTCGCATCGACGCCATGCAACTGAAACACGCTCTTGCCCAGATCAATCCCCAGTACCCGTACCTGTCCGTTTTCGATATGATTGCTCATGGTCCGCTCCGACTCCGTTTAGATGGAAAAACACACCACCATCTTGGCCCATTGCGAGGCCGTTTGGGTAGCGGAGCGGACCATTCCATTACACCCGCTTAAGGGTCACAGACCCTTAAGAATCCCGCCTCCGGCCAGCCGGAGGCCAATAGTCAGCGCAAGCTTTACCTGTGTCACACAAACATTGAGGAGCCTGTGCAATTCTGAATTGCGGTGACTATTATTCTGGCGAATCCGCCCTAGCGCCCCAAGTGTGCATCAGCGCCTGCAGCAGAATCGCGCCGCTGGGATTCTCTTGCGCAGGCCCCCAGGTCAGCGAGAGGGTCTGATCGGTCTCCAGACGCGGCCAACGCGGCATGTGCGCGCGCACGCCCCAACAGCGCTGGGCATGCAATCCCAACTGCTCCCCCGCCGCCTTGGCCGCCGCATAAGGCCCCAACTCCGGGCTGCGCGAGGCGTCCAGCGCGGCGGTGGAGGGGTAGAGAATGCGCATGCCGCGCAGCCCCAACGGGGCCAGGGTATCGAGCAGATTGAGAAAACCATCCACGTAGTAGTCGGTATAGTAGCGGAACATCTGCGCCGAGAAGTGGCCCGGCGCGGCCACGAAGATGGGCGGGGTGGCGAAGTAGGCCAGCAGATCCGGCGCACGACCATCCAGTTGCTCCGGCAGTCCGGCGGGATCGGCGATATCCAGCGCAATGGCGCGGGCGCGGCCGCCCAAGGCTTGAATCTCCTCCACCACCTTCTGCGCCGAGCCGCCGCTGGAGCGGGAGGTGAGCAGCGCCTCAGCGCCGCCCAGCGCCAGCAGCTTGGCCGCCACCTCGCCCAGACCGCGGGAGCCGCCCACCACCAACGCGCGACAATTAGTGAAAGGCTTATTCCCCTCCAGCAGCGCCGCCAATTCCGCCGCCGCGGGCTGCTCCACCCCCTCTGGACGCCGCTGCGCCAGCAACTCGCCGCGCAATCCGGCGCCCGCCACGCCAATGGCGGCCAGAGAGCCGCGCATCTTCAATCCCGTCACGCCATATTCGTATTGCGCGCCCTGGGCGTCAGATAGATCGACCGCGGCGTCCCACTCCAGCGCCAGTTTGAGAAACAGCGAACGCAACCCCGGCGCGCGCATCCCCACAACAGCGCTACAGGCGGCCAAAAACGCCAACTGAGCCGGCTCCAGCATGCGGCTGAGAGTCGGCAACAGCGCCGCCGCGCCACTGGGCGACAGATGCAGGGGCGGCCGCACTGTTTGCCCCACCAACGTCGCCAGTTCGGCGTCCTGGGGCTGTTCAACAGGGGGATCATCATCCCTGGGCGGCGTCAGCGCGCTCTGCGCTGGCTCGAAAACGGCGTGAATGCTCATGGCGCTTTGACCAAAGCGATCCAACACCTCCAGCTCACAGGTTTGCGGCTGATTGGCGTTGAGGCGCAGACGCAGCGGCTCGCCCACCCGCAACGGCAGGGTGAACTGGGTGCGCAACCGCTGTAGCCGCCAGCGCGCGCCAGACGCCTCATCCCACTGGGCCATGGCCTGCTCCAACGCCCACAGAACCACATGCACCCCATGGGCGATGGGGCGGCCAAACGGGGTGCGCCGCGCGGTAGCCGCATCCAGATGGATGGGGTTGACGTCCCCCGACAGCCGGGCGAACGCCCGCTGCTCCTGTTCGGTAAAACCGTTGGGTTTATCGATCTCCACGTCGGCCCCTGATCAAGAGTGCATGCTAAAAAATGGCGTCGCCATCCAGCGGCGTGGGGTCCCACGCCTGCGTCTGCCGCAACGCTTCGTCCAGCGCCGCGTCGCGCGCCTTCCAATAGAACGGCGTGCGCGCGTAGGCGCGCTCAAACGGCGCCAATTGGCGAAACCGCTGTGCGCGTTGGGGCGACAATCCCGGCGCCTCCAGCAGATGCGCGCCGCGCTCCCCACTGACCGCCAACGCCGCGCGCAGCAGACGCTGCGTCACCACCGCGTCCGAGTCGGCCTGCAGCCAGTCGGCCAAAATCATGCGCCGCAAGCCCGTCTGCGCGTCATCCCGTAGCAACAATAACGCCGAGGCGACCGGCGCGCCCGCACGCTCGGCCAACAGCAGCTGCGCAGTATCGTCATGCAACGCAAACTGCGCCTGCCAGCGCAGATTGGCGGCATCGCGCACCCGCAGCAGATGCGCGCCGCTGTTGGCCTCCACCTGCATCCATAAACGATCCCAACGTGCATCGGGCGTGCGGTGTTGCGAAATCAGAATCTCCTGCGCCGCCACAGAGTCGCCGCGGCTCCCCTCCCCAGCACGCTGGCTGCGCACAACGCCCGCCAGTTTCAGCGCCGGACCCGCCAGCACGCCCGCCACCCCCGCGCCAAACGCCGCCGCTCCGGACCAGCCCCTGGCCCGCGCCATGGCGCGGGCGAATCCGGCGGCGCCGGTAATCCAGAACAGCACCCCCCGCGCGGCCTCGCCGGTGGGCAACGCATGACCGCCAAACGCTTCGAACGCCTTGGCGCTCTCCAGATTGGCGGTGGTGTTGAGAAACAGGTCGATCTCCGGTTGGCGAAAGAAGCGGCTGAGAAGACCCAGCGCGATGTGGCGGGAATCCTCATCCACCGCCCAGCAGTGCGCCGCCGCCGCGCGGATATCCTGACCGCGCCAGCGATAACGCATGGGGATGCTGCCGAGGAAGCCCGCCGCCGAACCATCGGCGCGGAACCCCGCCCAACCGCTCACCGGCGTCGCCACGCCGGGTAGTTGCGCCATGGCGCCAAACAGCAAAGCGCGCCATTCCGCCTCGGGGATGACGCGCATATTCAGCCGCTGGCACAGAGCGCGCAGCGCGGGGTAGTCATCGGCGACAATGGGACGGATGCTCACGCGGGGCTTGGACGTGGTCATAACCTACGCGCCTCGCAGGAAGTAGCGCAGTTGATGCCGCGGCCAGTTGGCCAACAGGTGGTCGCGACGCATGGCCAGAGGCGAATCGCCATGGCGATTGAGCCCCCGCACAGTGGTGAGAAAGGAGCGATAGCCCAGCTGTTTGGCCATGTCCGGATGGCGTTGCGGATCAAAATCCCGCCCCGGGCCGCCCCAAGGGCAGGCGAAGTGGTCGCAGGGAACGCCCAGATGCGTTTCGATGGCCTGTTTGGAGCGCTGGAGTTCAGCGCGCGCGGCGGCGGCGTCCAGATCCGTCAAACGCACATGGTTGGCGGTGTGGGAGCCGATGGTCACGCCGGCGTCGGTGAGTTGGCGACACTGCGTCCAATCCAGCAACGGCGTGGCCCCAGGGTAGTTGGCGTGGGAGAAAAAAGCGCTCAGCGCGGCGGCGTCGCGCTCCAGACTCAGGCCGGTGCAGTCGGTGACGACGAAGATCGCCGCCGAGCAGGCGTGGCGCTGCAGAATTGGCAGAGCGTTGTGCAGACAGTTGGCGATGCCGTCGTCGAAGGTGACGCAGAAGTAGCGCCCGCCAAATGGCTCCGCAGAACTGAGCAGCTCTACCGCGCGATCCAACGAGATGAACTCGCCCCAGTCGCGCATCCAGCGCAGATGACGCTCAAAGCCTGCGCGCTCGTCGTCGAACACATGGTGGTAGTAGGGAAAGCGGATCCAGCCATCGCCCCGACGCGGCGACGCCGTGAGCGACAGCCCCCACAACGCCGCGGCGCGCGCCGCCTGACGCGTCATGCGCCCCAGCGAAAATGGCCGCGCCGACCACTGCGCGTAGGTTTCGATCAGCGGCAGTCGCAGCGCGTCGTTCATGCCCGTCCCCCATTGGCGCGCACAGGCATCTCTAACGCCCTGCCGCGCGCGCGCTTTCCCGCTGCAACAACCAAGCGCTCAACTCTTTTGCCACAAATCGATTTTGCGCTTCGCCAGGGTGCCCGGGATCGACGAAATAGCCGCATTGGCGACGATTCTGACGATGCTGTTCATACAAGTCCAGATAGGCGACGCCCGCTTGCCCGAGCAGATCTTGCACAAACTTTCGATAGGGTTCGGCGCCGCGCTCCAACTGGTGGAACGAATAGTTGAGAATCACCACCGGTTCGGCGCCGCGTGCGCGCAGCGCATCGCGCAGCCGCATCAACCACTGGACATAACGCTGGCGCACGCCGGGATTGGCGTAGATCTGTTGCTGCGCGACATGCTCGCGCAAGTGGGATTGCGCGAGAGCCGCCATCTCATCGTAACAGTATTGCGGCGCGATCTCGCCAGCGCCGCCGCCGCTCTCCGCCACCGCGCCCTGACCGCTCGAGGTCAACCTCTGATAGACGCTGCGGCCAATCACCATGGCGGCGTAGCCGATGGGCAGATACTGGGTCAAGGCGCTTTTCACCCAACCCGCCAGCCCAGGCTGATAGGATTCATACAGCGTGATCCGCTCGTCCGGCTTCACCAGAAGGGCATAGAAAAACGGGCTGGCGGGATAGGCGTCATTGGGCGTTAAAGTAACGACCGCATAGCGATAACGATCCTGGGGCAGTCGCTTGGCGACCTGGACGTAATCCACCAAACTGTATCCGGTCACGCCATAGTTATCGGCGTGAAAGCGCGACTGCTCCCCAGCGGTGAGACTGGGCAGGGTCAACCCATTGGGCAGGCCGTTGCCGAAGGTGATGGAGTCGCCCAGAAAGGCGATCCGCTGGCTGCGCCCCTGCGGTTGCGGCGTGACCCGACGTCCTTGGCGGATGGTGATTTCCGTTCCCGGGAACTCCTCCACCAGCCAATGGTGGGGCAGGGCTTGCGACGAACTGCGGAAATAGCCTCTTTGCCCAGGCAACAGAACATGCAGGAACAGAGCGTTGGCCAGTTCCAGAAAAACAGCCAATATGATCAGCCAAATCAGCGAAAATTTCAGAAATCTCAGCACCCGAACGCCTCTCGTTCCGACAGATGATAATGAGAAATATCGTCTGCAACATCTGCGCCGCCTGACCCCGCACGCATTTTATTTCAGCCGCTTTCGCGACAACGAACATGGGCGGGAATTGGCAAACTGGCCGAGAGAGAATAGGTAAAACAACGCTCGGTTTCCTGAGCAAAACTCGAGCGTTTGGTCCAAAACTCCAGGCAGGGCGCGTTTTTGGCGGTGGGCAGAAACTCGGCGCGGCACTGCGCCACGGCGGAGGTTGCGCCCGAGCGGCCGCGCAGCTGCTCCAGGGCATAGGCGAGCATGGTCTCCTCCAATCCGCGCTGGAACGCCCGGCAACTGACCACAAAATCGCTCACCTGGGCGGTATCGCCCTCAATCTCCACCCCCAGCAGCGCCACGACGCCCAGATCGCCGAACTTGTCGGCCACGCGGAACACCCACATCGCGCACTGCGGTTGCGCCGCCCAGGCGCTCAACTCCGCTTCGCTCATGCGCCGGGTGCGCAGGTTCATCTGATTGGTCTTGTTGAGGAGTTGCGCGGCGCGCGGCAGATTGTCCGGGTTCAGCGGCGCCACCTCCACCACCATCTCCAGCGACGCCAGCCACGCCGACAGATCGCCCACTTGCGCCCGTCCCGCTTGGCGCTGACGCTCGGTCTCATACATCTGGCTGCGTTGGCGATCCTCAGCAGTCATCTGCGCGCTGTCAAAGCAGTGCAGGCCATCAAGCAGGCGGCGGTAGAGCATGGGGCTCTCCGGCAGATCCGGGACCAGGACCTCCGGCAGCGCCGCGCGCACCCGCTCGCGCTCACCGCGCGAGTCATCCAGAAACACCACCGACTGCAGCCCCAGATTCAACTCGGCGGCGATATCGGCGATATTGGCGGCCTTATCCTCCCAATTGATGCGCCAGGCGGAGAAGTCGTCCGGCCTCAGCGCCATCTCCGGGTGGTTGGCGATGGCCTCCAGCGCCACCGACTCCTGATTCTTGCTACAGATGGCCAGCAGCGCGCCGCGTCGCCGCAACGCCAGCAGGCCGCGCTGAAAATCCACAAACGCCTCACCCACCGGGCTGTGTCCGCCCAGGGTGACGTTGAGCGGCCCCACTTCACCGACGATGCCGCCCCACAGGGTATTGTCCAGATCCACCACCACCAGCTTGCGCGGGGTCTCCATGAGCGCCTGCAGAGCGTTGGCGATCTCCTGGGCGGCCAGTTTGAACAGTGGATTTGCGAAGGGGGATTTGGTCAGGTACCACTGGCGGGGATTGATGGCGTCGGGCCCCACCGCCGCCTGCCAGCGCGCCGCATCCAGCAGGTAGACGCCGCGCTCTCCACTCAGTCGCTCCAGCAGACGCGCATTCATGCGCAGCAGCGCCGCCCCTGCGCCATCGGGCGCGCTCATATCCATCAGGCCCAGGCCGCGCTCGCTCCAGGGGCGGGTCCAAGTGGGGACCAGAATCGCGCTGGCGCCAGCGCGCGCGGCCAGCAGGCGCGCGGCGAAGGCCTCCACGTCGGCGTCCAGGTCCGCCAGCGCGCCGGGATCGCCAGCCAGCAGCGCGGCGTAAGCGGGGCTGATCGCCTCGGCGCGGCTCCACGCCAGCAGCGCGTCGTGCTGCGGCTGGGCGCTCTGGGCCAGTTGTAAGAGAGTGGGAATCGCCTGCCCGAAAGGAGCGGCGCGGGCTTGCAGGGGACGACTGGAGGGGGCGTTATTGAGCAGCCCCACCAGCGAACCGACATTGAAGTCGGAGACCAGCAGCAGCGAAAAGGGCGCCGCCGCGTGCGGGGCCGATTCAGTCATTCATCACCTGCAGGATCCAGTCAATCAGCGTAGAGACCGTATTGAGGGGACCGGGATCGTCAAAGATCTCTTCATGGTCGGTGAGCGCCAGGGTCACCCCCAGCTTCTGCTCCAGGTCGGACTCGGCGGCCAGGATCAGATTCACCAACTGCAGCGACCCCAGCGGCGAGGTTTCGCCCAGCAACACGGTCTCCGCCTCCAGGGGCAACGCCTGCTGCGGCGGCAACTCATCATTGACCGCGCCCAGCGCCGCATACACCGCCTGCTCCACCACATCCCGATTCTGCGCCATACCGCCACCTTACCGTAGAGCCCCGTTCCGGCGGGGCGTTACCCCGGTTGGATCACGCCAACCGCCGCATTTTCCCTTAGTCTTTGTAACAACATCTCTCGATATCGGCAAGAGGGCTGCCCGCTTCGCGCCCGGCAGGGAGACCTCTACGCAGATCACTGCGGGAAACTTCCTCAACGCGGACGAATCCCAAACAGCGGGAGCCAATGCATTTATAAAGGTGTATGATGGACGGCTCCTGCGCAGCCAAGGTCGGCCGCGCCACTCTCCGCTGGACCCGTTTGACCAATGAACGCACCCGCCGCCCCTTCGCGCCCCGCTCCGCCCCGCGCTTCCGCTGAATTCATCCTGCTGATGGCGGCGCTGATGTCCATGGTGGCGCTCTCCATCGACGCCATGCTGCCCGCCCTGGCGCAGATCGGCCACACTCTCGGCTCGCCCGACGCCAACAGCAATCAACTGGTGATCTCGGCGCTGTTTCTGGGCTTTGGTTTCGGCCAACTGCTCTACGGCCCCATGGCCGACGCGTTGGGGCGCAAACCGGCCATCTACACCGGCCTGGGGCTGTTCCTGCTGGGCAGCATCGCCTGCATGAGCGCGCAGAGCTTTCCGGCCATGCTGGCCGGGCGCTTCCTACAGGGCTTGGGCGTGGCCAGTCCGCGCACCATCACCCTGGCGCTGGTGCGCGATCAATACCTGGGGCCGGAGATGGCGCGCATCATGTCGCTGATCATGGCGGTGTTCATCCTCACCCCGGCCCTGGCGCCGGCGTTGGGACAAGTGATTCTGCTGGTGGCGCCGTGGCGCGCCATCTTCGCCATGCTGCTGCTGATGGGACTGTTGACTCTCACTTGGTTCGCCCTGCGCCAGCCGGAGACCCTGCCCGCCGCGCGTCGCGTCCCCTTCTCCCTGCGGCAGACCCTACGCGAGGCGCGCTCGGTGTTCGCCCACCGCCGCTCCCTGGCCTACATGGTGGTGGCCGGGCTCTCCTTCGGCGCCTTCGTCGGCTACCTGACCTCGGCGCAGCAGCTGTTGCAGGAGCAGTTCGGCCTGGGCGAGAAGTTCCCACTCTACTTCGGCGCCTTGGCGCTGTGCATCGGCGCGGGCTCCATCACCAACTCCCGCCTGTTGCGGCGGTTTGAGGTGCAGAAGCTCACCCGCTCGGCCATCGGCGTGTTCACCACCCTCTCCACAGTGACGTGGTGCGCCCTCTATCTGGGCCATGCGCCGCTCTCGCTGACCGGGCTGATGCTGTGGGGCGGGGTGTCGTTTTTCTGTATGGGCTTTGTGTTTGGCAACGCCAACGCCATGGCCATGGCCCCCTTCGGCCACATGGCCGGGGTCGCCGCCGCCGTGGTGGGGGCGTTCTCCACCTTTGTCTCCGTCACCCTGGGAACGCTGATTGGGCAATCCTACGACGGCGCCGCCACCCCGCTCATCGGCGGCTTCGCCCTGCTGGGCGCGCTGGCGCTGGGCATCCTGACCTGGGCCCACGCCCGCCCGGAGCCCGTTGAAGTCGAGGCTAGCGGCGGCTGATTCGCCCGCCTGAAGCTGTAAACGCACGGCAACCATTTGGAATCCGTCCATATTGCATTAGTATAGAGAATTGCGCGTCTGTTTCGGCGCTGCGCCATCTTCACCGCGACTGCTTCTGGATAGACCATGCGTCAACGCACTTTGCCTCGGACAACCTCCCACGCCGCGCGCCGCGCGTCGCTTCGCCTCATCACCACCGTCGCCGGGCTCGTCCTGCTGGCCGGATGCGCTTTGAGCGACCCAAAGATCGATCTGCTCACCGGCGAGCCTTCGCCAACACAGCAAGTCGAGCAAAAGGCCGCTGAAGAGCGGGTGCTGGCGTGGCAAAACCCGCCCGACCGCTGGACCGAGCCCACCACCGGCCTCACCTTCGTCAAAGCCCCCGCCGGCTGCTTCACCATGGGCTATGATCTGGGCGAACCCAATAACGAACGCCCCGCCCACGAGGTGTGTCTGGACCCGTTCTGGGTCGCCACCCTGGAGGTGAGCAACGCGCAGTTTCGCCTGTGGCGCCCCGAGCATGACAGCGGCAGCGCCAAAGGCTTCTCCCTGGACCGCGATCAACACCCGGCGGTGATGCTCTCCTGGCTGGACGCGGTGAACTACGCCAAGTGGCTCAACACCCTGCATCCGGGGCGCTTCGACCTGCCTACCGAGGCGCAGTGGGAGTACGCCGCGCGCGCTGGCGGCAAGAGTGTGCGCCACTGGGGCGAGACCAAAGAGTTGATGTGCCGCTACGCCAACATCAGCGACCCGCCCGCCCCCACTGCGCTCAAACGCGGTCCCGGCGCCGATTACGCCTGTAATGACGGCTATCTGGTGAGCGCGCCGACGGGCCGCTTCACTCCCAACGATTGGGGCCTTTACGATACCTTGGGCAATGTCTGGGAGTGGACCCGGGATCGCTTCGCCCCGCACTACTATCTCTACAGTCCACGCGACAACCCGGTCGGCCCGCAGAGCAGTCCCAGCCGGGTGGTGCGCGGCGGCAGTTGGCGCAGCAAAGCTCTGGATGCGCGCGCCAGCAAACGCAACGACTGGAGCCCCAAACACCGCTTGGACGACGTCGGTTTCCGACTGGTGTGGACGCCCTGAGGTCGCAGCGCCCAGGCCATGGATATCTTCCTCACATTTGACTACGAGGTTTTTTTCGGCGCCCGCGTCGGCAGCGTGGAGAGGTGTCTGCTGGAGCCCACCGAGGCGCTGATGGCGCTGGGCAAACGGCATCAGGCGCGCATGACCTTCTTTGTGGACGCCTGTTTTCTGGTCCGTCTGCATCAGGATCGCGCGCGCTTCGCCGAATTCCAGCGTCAGCACGATCTGGTGGCGGCGCAACTGGAGCGTCTGCAAGCCGCCGGGCACGATATCCAGCCCCACATCCACCCCCACTGGGATGGCGCGGCCTATGCGGACGGCGCCTGGCGCTTCGACTACCAACGCTTCGCCCTGCCTAACTTACCCGCCGACGAGCGGACGCGGATCATCGCCGAGGCCTGTGACCACCTGCGCGCCTATGTCTCCGCGCCTCTGCTGGCCCATCGCGGCGGCGGCTGGTCATTGCAACCCTTCCACAGCGTGCGCGATGCGCTGCTGGCGCAGGGGTTGTGGCTCGACTCCACCGTGTTCGCCCACGGCTATCGCGACCACCCACACCAACCGTATGACTTCCGCGCCGCCCCCGAGCAGTCGCTGTGGCGCTTTGACGACGACCCCCTGCGCCCCACCGGCGGCCCGTTTGTAGAGTTGGCCATCACCGCCGCGCCGGTCACCCCCGATTTTTACTGGCGCTTGGCGCTGACGCGCAAACTGGGCGGCGCGAAACATCAGAAGTTCGGCGACGGCGCGCCCACCGCCATGGGGCGCGGCGAGGCGCTCGCCAAACTCTTCACCATCACCTCCCTGCCGGTGTCGGCGGACGGCTTCAAAGCGCGCCTGCTCAACCGCGCGCTGCGCATTCAAGAGAAGCGCGCGCGCCGCGACCCGGGCATCGACCACTTCACCGTGGTCAGCCATCCCAAGGCGCTCACTCCCGACTCGGTGGCGCGGCTGGACCGCTTTCTGGATGATATCGCGCACAGCCAGAGCCACCAGGCGGTGAGCATCACGCAGCGCGCCGCCGCCCTCAAAGCCGCCGCGCGCCCCGCCGCCCAGGAGTCCGTCCGCCCATGACAACCCCCGCCGCCACCCTGTTCATCTCCGACCACGCCCCACGTCATGCGCAGGTGATGATTCACCAGTATCGCGCCCACGGTTACCGTGTGGTCGGCGCCAGCGCGCGCGCTTCGGACAGCTTCTTCCACCACCTGGATGCGCGCATTCCGGCGGCGCTGGATTATGACGACGATCCCGATCCCCAACTCTGGCTGCAACGCCTCGCCGCCCACGGCGTCGACGCCATTGTGCCGGTGAGCATCGCCGCCAGCCGCTACTTCAGCCGCCACGCACAGGCGTTTCTCGACGCCGGAGTCGGCCTGCTGCTGCCGCCCCATGAGACCTGGGCCATGCTGCACGACAAGCAGCAATCCGCCGATTTCGCCGACTCCGTGGGGGTGCGCACGCCGCGCACCGTGGCGGTGCGGCAGGCCGACGCCGGAGCGCGCATCGCCGAGGCTGGACTCAGCTATCCGGTGGTGGTGAAGACCATACAGGAGGGCGGGGCCAAGTTCGTGCGCTACGCCCACAGCGCCGAGCAGGCCCACGACATCATCGCCGAATTCGCCCAGCGCAACCCCATGGCGGTGGCGCGCGGAGTGATCGCCCAGGAGTATATCGACGGTCAGGGCTGCGGCTACTTCGCGCTGGCCCGCGACGGCGAGATCCTCAGCGAGTTCTGCCATCTGCGCATTCGTGAAAACCCGCCCAGCGGCGGCGTCAGCGCCAGTTGCGAAAGCTACGCCCACCCCAAGCTCATCGCCGCCGGGCGCAAGCTGGTGCAGGGATCCCGCTACAGCGGCGTGTGCATGTGCGAGTTCAAATACATGCCCGCCGAGGATGAGTTCTGCCTGATCGAGATCAATCCCAAATTCTGGGGCTCCATGCTGCTGTCGGTGAGTTGCGGGGTCAATTTCCCGCTCAACTATGTGCGCGCGGCGCTGGGTCAACCGATTCCCGCCACCCCCTATGACGCCGGGCGTCGGGTGCAGTTCGTCGCCTCGGATCTGGCCACCGCCCTGCGTCACCGCCATCGCGTCGGCGACGTGGTTTCCGATCTGCTCGACCCTGCCGTCACCAAAGATTCATTTTTCTTGGGGATTTCTTGGTACCTCCGGTATATGCTGGGGCTGTTTCGACGTTAATTCTCCTCAGCACTTTCGCAAGTTTTTTAGAATAACGGTGCCCTATTCCCCATGGCTCGACATACCCCTTTACTGATTGAACTCTCCCAGCGCTCCGTAGCGCCGATTCTTGCCGCCATCTCGTTGCTGTATGTGCATCTGAGTTTTGGCCACGAACTCAACGCCTATCAGCAGTTGCAGATTATCGCCGTGGGCGCCATGACCTACATCGCCTTTGCCGGCGTGGCGGTGTGCCAAAACGTATTCGACCTGATCGGCAACAAAGGGCGGCAACTGTTCCAGTCGTGGGGACTGGTGGTGGGCATGGTGTTGCTGTGGCGCATGGTCCATCCCACCCCGGATGATTTCCCCCGCTACGTGCTGCTCACCTGGCTGTTCATCACTCCGGCGATCATCTTTCTGGGCCATGTGACGCTGCACACCGCGCTGAACCATCTGTACTCCGGCGACACCGCCAATCGCGAACGGGTGCTGGTGGTGGGCGCCACCTACGTGGGCACGCGCTTTGCCAATGAGATCGAGCAGAACCCCATGTTGGGCAAGGAGTTTTTGGGGTTTTTTGATGATCGCGATATCTCCCGCCTGCAAGGGTTGGGCGAGGAGCAGCTCAAGGGCAAGTCCGGCGATGTGATCGACTATGTGAAAAAGAGCAAGGTCGATACGGTCTACATCTCCCTGCCCATGACCTCGCAAGAGCGCATCATGAATCTGATTCAGGCGGTGCAGGACTCCACCGCCTCCATCTACTTTCTGCCCGATATCTTCCTGTTCGACCTGATCCAGGCGCGCTTTGACACCATCAATGGCATCCCCATCGTGGCGGTGGTGGAGACGCCGTTTTATGGTATGAACGCGCTCAAAAAGCGCCTGTTCGATATTGTGGCCGCCACCTCGGCGTTGATTCTGCTCAGCCCGGTGATGCTGGCGCTGACCATCGCCATCAAGCTAGACTCGCCCGGCCCGGCGATCTTCCGCCAACGCCGCTACGGCATGAAGGGCGAAGAGATCACGGTGTACAAATTCCGCTCCATGACGGTGCAGGAGGATGGCAAGGAGCTGACCCAGGCCAAACTGAACGACCCGCGCATCACCCGCATCGGCGCGTTTATCCGCCGCACCTCGCTGGATGAACTACCTCAATTTTTCAATGTGTTACAGGGAAGAATGAGCGTGGTGGGGCCGCGCCCCCACGCGGTGGCGCACAACGAGGAGTACCGCAAGATCATCAAGGGCTACATGCTGCGCCACAAGGTGCGTCCGGGCATCACCGGCTGGGCCCAGGTGAATGGTCTGCGCGGAGAGATCAAGCACCTGTCGGATATGGAGCGGCGCACCGACTACGACCTGGACTACCTGCGCTGCTGGTCGCTGTCGTTCGACTTCTGGATTATTCTGCGCACCATCTACGTGGTGATCAAAGGGCAGGATACGGCCTACTGATCCGCCGCCGCCGTCGCCCGGCGCGAGAAGAGCTTGGCGAGGCGCGCTTTGAGCAGCAATAGGGCGAAGCGGCTGTTGCTGGAGAAGTAGCGCCAGAACATGCGCCGGGGCTCCTGCAGGAAGCGGAAGAACCACTCCAATCCCCAACGCTGCATCCATAGCGGCGCGCGTTTGGTCTTGCCCGCCACCACATCCAACGTGCCGCCCACCCCCATGGCGAACTTCACATTCAGCCGATCGCCCCATTTGGCGATGAAGATCTCCTTTTTCGGCGGCGAGATGGCCACGAACAGCAGGCTGGCCCCGGAGGCGCCGATTTCCCGCACCATAGCCTCTTCATCCTCCCAAAAGTAGCCGTGGTGGTATCCCGCCACATTCAGTCGCGGGTAGCGCGCTTGCAGTTTGGCCACCGCCGTATCAATCACCCCCTCCTTGGCGCCGAGGAAATAGACCGAATCCCCGGTGCGTTCGGCCATCTCCAGCAGCTTGTGGAACAGGTCGATGCCGCCCACCCGCTCAGGGATCATATGACCCATGAAGCGCGCCCCCCACACCACCCCCATGCCGTCGATATTGATGATGTCGCACGAGGCGATGGCGTCGAACAGGTCGCGGTTATCCTGCATCGCCACCACTTTGGCCACATTGACCACGCCGTGTTGAATGAAGCGCCCGTTGCGCAGGCGGCGCTCGATCTCGGTGACGGTCTCGGCCATGCTCCATGGGTGCATGGGGACGCCCAGAAAGGTAATGGGTTCACGCATGGGATTTGCTCCCCTGGTATTCCTCTGTGTCGGCGTCGCGGCGCCAACGGATTTCACACTTTAATGTAGTGGCGGCGGCGACAGTGTTGATAAAGCGCACACACGGCGCCGCCTGCTTGCGTCCATAACGGTCGGAGACCCAGCCCGCAGGCGGCTCCTCCCGACCGGTGATGATCTCCAATCGGGCGTCAGCTTCATCAGCGCGCAGGGTTACCCGCCACGGTCCCACCACCGCCTCAACCTCCTGCGGGCCGCTCTGAGTCACTGCGGCGCCCGCGGCGAACTGCCAGGTGCGGGTCGCCTCATGAGGGGCGCGGCAGATCAGTTCATCCTGGGTGGTCAGACGGCTCTCGGCCTTGAACAGACGCGCCTCGCGGCGGTGGGTCAGCGGATCGGGCAAACGCTCGTAGCCGTGACAGACGCCCACGAACAGGTCATCCGCCGCCTCCGGCTCCCACGCCTCGCATGCGCTCTGCGCATGGTTGAGCCAGAGGAACGGACCGCTCTGGGTGGATTGATCGGCGCCGTCGATGCTCACCGTATTGTGCGCTGCGGTGGAGCGGAAGTGGCTGCGCCACTGTTTGCCCGCGTGGTAGTCGTAGGTTCCGGGATCCACCAGGATGGGAACGCCGCCCAGGGAGAGGGTCAGCGCCAGGGCGTCGGCGTGGCCGTGGGCGGCGATGGCCAGATAGCCCAACGGGCCGCAATCCACACACGCGTGGACCTCATCGGCGGTCTCGAACTCCTGTCCTAAAATATAGTAACCGCCCTGTGGGAAGGCCTGTTTGCGGGGCGCTTTGGGGGTGCGCGCCAGCGCCGCCCAGCGATCGCGCCCGTGCGCGCCCATGAGCCAGCGGCTCTGCACGTCCAGCGCCCCGGCCTGGGCCTGAAAATCAGCGCGCGCAAAGCAGACCGCGCCCAGCCGCAGCAACGCTTGCGGCGCTGGGTCGCGCGCCGGATTGAGACAGAAGGCGCGGCCATTGTCGGCATCGCCGATCTGCGGCAGGTGGCCGCCCGCATCCAGCATGGCGTGCAGAAACGCCAGCATACGCTCCATGCGGCTGCTGTAGGCGGCATTGAAAGCGTCGTCGGTGCGCGCGCCGACGAGCGCGGCAATGAGGAAGAATTCGGCGATGAAGCCCTGATAATCCAGAGTCTGTTCGCAGCCCACCCCATCGACGTGAACCTGGAGGTGGATCTGTTCGTTGAGCTCCCATTTAGCGTCTTCGCCCCAACGCGCCAGGGCGGGCCAGTAGGGCCAGGCGCGGCTGGCCACGTAGAGTCCGGCCAACTCGCCGATGAGGTGGTTGTTGGCCGAGGTGTGGCGCGACAGGTGGCGCTGGATATAGTGCGCCTGCTGCATCACCGCCGCCAACAGACGATCGCGCAACTCCTGCCCCAATCCGCCCTGGAAGCAATCGGCGTGGGGACCGCCGAGGATCTGCCACACCAGCGCCCAGTTGATCAGCCGCACCCCCATCTCCAGCGGACTGGTCCAGTTGGGGCCGGTTCGATAAGGGCACTGGTCGAGCCAGGCGCGCATCTGCTCCAGCAGCGCGTCGCGATAGCGTTTGTCGCCGCTCACCCGCCACGCTTGCGCCAGAGTGACCCAGTGCAGATGCCGGTTGAGTTCCCAGATGCGGCGTTTGGCGCGGCTCTTCTCCGGGTTGCTGTGGCTGTGCTTGCGGTCGGCCCCGCCCGCAGCGAACGGCTCGTCGCCGGTGGCGGGGTCGGCGTTGAAGTTGGGCGGCTGGCCCAACCCTGGCGTCGGCTCATCGAACAGCGGAATGGTCCCAGCCAGGATGGCGTCGGCGGCGGCTGTGTAGACGGTGGGATCCTCGTTTTCCGGGATCTTCAACCATGTCGTGGCAGGAACGATAGTGGGCGCAGGCGGCTGCGGCAGGGTCAGCCAGCCGCGCCGCTCCAGACGTTTTTGCACTGCGCGCTGCGCGCGATAGGCTATCTCGCCCAGGCTCATGGCGCGCAGCCGCGCCGCATACCAACGCAGCTTGCCGCCGCCCGTCGCCGATGCAGGCGCAATCAGCATGCGGCGGTAACGCTGCGCCATCTCCCGCGCCGCCTGACGCGACTCATAGCGCGCCCATGCCGTCTCGCGATTGTGCGCCTGACAGCGCGCCAGCCGCTCGCTATCCCCCGCCAGCTTGCGCAGCGCGTCGGCCACCGCTGCGGCGCTGACCTCGGGCAGCAGTTCGCCATGCTCGTCGGAAGTGATGACATCGGGTATGCCGCCGGCGCGCGAGGCGATCACCGCGCAGCCCGCGCCCATGGCCTCCAGCAGCGCGTTGGGGCAGCCCTCGCCATGGCGGCTGGGCAGGGCGAAGATGTCCGCCTGTTGCAGCAACGCCCCTTTGGCCGCGCCGCTCACATAGCCGGGCAGACTCACCACATCGCCCAAGCCCTGAGCCGCCACCCACGTCTGCGCGCCAGCGCGGGCGCTCCCCTCTCCCGCCAGAGTCAGGCGCAGTTGCGGCAATTCGGCGGCAACCTGGGCGAACCCCTCCAGCAGCTCCGTCACCCCCTTGTTGCGGTTCATGCTGGAGAGGAACAGCACGCCAATCTCGTCGTGGGGCGGCGCGGGCTCGGTGGGGATCAAGTCGCCGTCGAACATGGTGGCGGCCAGCTCGATGCGCGCGCCATCGAAGCCCAACTGCTCCAGCCGCTGACGGAATGTGCTGGCCAGCACCAGAATGTGATCCGCTGCGCCGAACAGAAAGCGGAATCCGCGACGCTTCCAACCGCTGCGTTGAATCGCGTCGGCGGTGGACCACTCCCAGCCGCGAAAGAACACCAGCACCCGGGGCCGCCGCCACCAGCGCATGCCGATGATGGTCGCCAGAAACAGCGCATCGCGCAGGGTCGATTTGGGGTTCAGCGAGGGGTTCAGATGGATGATATCAAAACGCTGAAAGAACAGCGTCCACTTCAGGCGAATGGCGTCGCCCAGCAGGCGCAGCGGCCACAGCCAGCCGGGGTCGCCCGGGCGCTTGCCAGTGACGAAGTGGACCATCTCCACCCCCGGCTCCATGCGCCGCAGCAGGTTGCGCGTATACAGCCCCACTCCGCCGGGCTTGCCCACCAGCACATGGGGGTTGCCCCCCGCCGGGGCCAGAATCAGCACCCGCAATCGTGGCTTACTCATGGCCGCTCTCCAATACGCTGGCGACCTGCCGCGCCATGCGCTCAAAGGTGAAGCGTTGCAACACAGTGGCGCGGGCGTTTTGCCCCAGCTTATGCCGGTGTTCGGCGTCCAGCAGCCGCGCCATGGCGTCGCTCAAGGCCGCCGCGTCGCCGGGGGGGTAGCGGTAGCCGTTGTCGCCGTCAAACACCATCTCCGGCGCGCCGCCCGCATCGCTGATCACCACCGGCAGCCCCATGGCCATCGCCTCCAACGCGGCGTTGGAGAAGGTCTCGGCGATGGAGCTGAGCACGAAGCCGTCAAACGCCGCCAAGGCGGGCCGCACGTCCATCATGCGTCCAGGCAGAATCACCCGTTCGGCAAGACCGTTATCGCGCACAAAGGCGTGGTATTTGTCCGCCTCCGGCCCGTCGCCCACCAGCGCCAGTTTGAGCGGCGCGCCGCGCTCCATCAAACGCCGCCCCGCCTCCAGGAACTCCTCCAACCGCTTGACCGGGCGAAACGTCGCCGCCGCGCCCAACAGCACCTCATCATCGCCCACGCCCCACTGGGCGCGCAGCCGCTCGCGTTCGGCCAGCAGCGGCGCGCGATCAAAGCGCGCCGCATCGACGCCGTTGTGAATGAAGCCGCAGCGCTCGCTGGGCAGCGCATAACGCTGCATCCAGAAGCGCATCTGCGCTTCACAGCCGAACAGCAGACGGTCGGCGCGGCGGAACAGCGGCGCATACAGCGCCATCTTCAGCTCATCTCGGCGGCGACGGAAGAAGGTTTTGTTGAGCGAGCAGTAGAGCCGCCGCCCGGTCAGACGCGCGGCGGGAAAGGCGTAGACGATGGGGTAGTGCTGCACCGCCCACAGGGTCTCGATCGCCCCTTCGCGCAGACGCTTGCTCAACGCCCGCACCACGCGCGGATCCCACTTGCCGCGCCGATCCAGAAAGTGCAGCGGAATGGCCGGATCCAGCAGCTCCTTGAGCGTATGCGGCGCCTTCAGATAGGCGATCTCCACCCGCCAACCGCGCGCGTGCAGCCAGTTGGCCAGCAGCACGTGTTTGCGCTCGGAGCCGCCCATGGTCAGGGTGTTGAGCAGAAACAGCACCGACGGCTTGGCGGTGGAATGATCTTCACTCACGCCCGCCTCCTAATAGCCCAGGCCGGGGCAGCCCAGCCGCGCCTTGGCGGAGAAGAGCCGCTGATAGCCGCGCAACGCGCCGCGCCCCAGCGGCCCCAGCCACGCCAGCGCCAGAAACGCCGCGCCGCGTTTGCGCCAGCGAGGGTCGCCCAGCAGGGCGGAGAAGCAGGCGCGCGCCTCGCCATAGCGGCCATGGGCGTAGAATGCTTTGCCATTGAGATAGAGATCATACCCCTGCGCGCCAGCGGTGGGGTCGGCGTCGGTGATGGCGGCGCTCAGATCCGCCTCGATGCGTTGAATCTGCTCCTCCGTCTCGCCCACTTCGCCCAGATAGCGTTCGCGCACCTGGGCGGCGCGGAAGGAGACCGACCCGCCGCCGCGACGCAACAGATAGAGCGGCTCACAGAGCATGCCCACGGCGCTGATGGCGGCCAGCCGCGCCCACAGATCGCGATCCTCCGAAGCCGCCGCCAGCCGATAGCGCGGCTCCTCCAGTTGCGCCAACACGCTGCGACGCAGCATCACCGAACCGTGGGCCACCGGATTGCGCCCCGCCGCCAGCATGCTGGCCAGAAGCGCCGGGTCGTCCGGATGGCACACCGAGCGGAACGGCAGGCCATTGGGGGCGATCTCCAGCACCCCGGTGGCCACCATGCCGGTCTGAGGATGAGCCTGCAGATAGGCGATCTGCTTGGCGAAGCGTTCAGAGTCGCACTGGTCGTCGGCGTCCATGCGCGCCAGCAGCGGCGCGCGCGCCTGCTCCAACAGGGTGTTGAGGGAGCGCACCACCCCCTGATTGTGCTGATGGATGACGCGAATGCGCCCATCGCGTCGCGCCAGTTCATCCAGCAACGCTCCGGTGTCGTCGCTGGAGCCGTCGTTGACCACGAGCAGCTCAAAGTCGCCGAAGCTCTGCGTCAGAATCGACGCCACCGCCGCCTCCAGGGTGGCGGCGGCGTTATAGGCGGGCATCAGCACCGAGAGGGCCGGGACGCTCATTCGGCCTCCAGCGGCGAGCGCTCGGCCAAGGCGGTCAACACCCGATCATAGTGCGCCGCAACGCGCTCCAGGGCGTAGCGCTCACACACCGTGCGACGCCCGTTCTCGCCCAGGCGCGCGCGCAGCGCCGCATCGCCAAACAGTCGATCCAATCCGCTGCGCACAGCCTCGGGCTCGGCCTCACACACCAGGGCGTTGTCGCCGTCGGCCAGGATGTTGCCCACCCCCGGGGTGGGCGCGCCGATGCACGCCGCGCCGCTGGCCATGGCCTCGATCAACGCCTTGGGGTGCCCCTCGGTGAGCCCCATCAACACGTAGACCGCATGGCTCTGGAAGTAGCGCGGCAGCTCTTCGTTGGGCACGCGGTCGATGAGGTTCAGCGTCACCCCCAACTCCGCCGCCAGCGCTTGTAGCTCCCGTTTCAACGCCCCGGAGCCGATCAGCGTCAGCGTGTAATCCGACCCCGCCAGGGCGCGAATCACCACCTCGATGCGCTTGTTGGGGTGCAGCCGCCCCACCATCAATACGCTGTTTGGCGTGCGTTCGACGGCAGGGTCGGGGGCGAAACGCTCGGTCTCCACATAGTTGGGGATCACATGCACCCGCGCGGCGGGCAGACCGTAGTGGGCCACCACCCACGCTTTGAGTTCCGGCGTCGGCGTCACCGCCGCATCGCACTGGGTGAACACCTTCCGCTCCGCCGTAATGCGCTTATCGTGGGCCGGACCGCTCCAGCCCGCCTGTTCGGCCTGAGCGCCATACACATAGCCGCAACGCGCCAACAGCCGCGCGTCCCACACTTTCGACGCCCACAGCGCGGGCCAGCCCAATCCCGCCTGGTCGGTCATCAACACCTGCAGGCGCCGCCCGTGGAAGAAATAGAGAAAAGGAATCAGCGCGTAATAGAGTTTGCGCAGTTTCCAGCGCATCCACCCCAGCGGCCATTTGGTGATGATGCGGGCTGAGGGCGGCAGCGGCAGCGGACCGGGATCGCGCTCGCTATCGTAGGTAAACAGGGTCTCCGCCCAGCCGCGCGCGCCCAACTGCTGGTGAATCGCCAGCTCCCGCGCCAACGAGCCCACCCGCCGCCAAGTATGCACGCCGTTGCCGTTGGCGATGAAGTAGCCCATGCGTTTGCTCATGCCCTCCTCCTGCGCCGCCGCCGACGTCTGGGCGCGGGCGCCGTTTCAGGCTCCGGCGCAGGCTGTGTCTCGGGATCGGGATGCGCCGACCCGCGCATCTGCGCGCCAGCGATCACCACCCCCACCAGGCAGATGGTGAGCGGCTCGCTGGTGAACACCCCAGCGTTGTGGAACAACCCGTTGCACATCACCGCGATCAGCGACACCACCGCGCCCAACGCCAGTTGCGCATGGCGCGTCTCGCCCGCAGCGTTCTCCACATACTGTCGAATCGTGCGCCGCAGACTGTAGAGCACCCCCGCCAGAAACAGCCACCCCACCAGCCCCACCAGCATACCCACCACAATGTAGTGGTTGTGCGCGTAAGGGATCTTGATGCTCGGATCGCGCACCAGAATGTGCCGCCCCAACACGGTCTCCTCATAGCGGCGGTTGGTGGCCCCGCTAAACGGGTTCTTGAACACCGTCTCCACACCGTTGAGCTGCCACAACAGGCGATCCACGGTGTCGGACAACCCCTTGTCCTGGAAGCGTCCCACCAGCGACTGATGGCGCCGGTTCTCCACGTCGCGCGAGCCCTCCAGCACCACCCCGGCCACCAGCGCCATCACCAGGAAGGCCAACACCCCCGCGCGCTTCCAGCGGAACAGCAGGTAGATCATGCCGATGCCCGCAGTCAGGAACGAGGAGCGTTCGGCGTTGAGAAACAGCGCCGGCAGCATCACCGCCATCACCCCGAACCAGATCCACTTACGCCGCGCCTGATAGCAGGTGAGGGCCAGAATCGGCGCCGCGGCCATCAGATAACCGAACGAGAAGTGGCGCCCGGCCAGACCGGAGATCCACATGCCCTTGCCGCTGATGCCCTCCTCCACCGCGCTGGTGTCCTGCAGCAGCCAGTTGCGAATGCCCTGCCACGGGTCGCCCAGAAAGTGGATCAACAGACCAAACAGCGCCGAGATAAACACGCCGATGCAGATCGCCTTGATCAGCGTATGCACATCGTCGAGGTTGCGACACGCCACCGCAAACAGCAGCCACAACGTCACCGTGCGCACATACTCCAGCTCCAGCCCCTCGGTTGGATCCTTGAACTTGGTCACAAAGGTGTAAACCAGAAAGAACATCACCATGTAAAACAGCAACATGATGACGTGGTTCTGGATGCTGAAGATGCGGTGGATGTTGAACGCGAACACCATCAGCCCTAACCCCAAGGTCACATTGATGGGGGCGATGTGGATCACCGGCAGTTTGGGAAAGGGAATGAACTGCATCATCACCCCCAGCAGCAGCAACGCAAACAGCAGGCGCGACGGCGGCGACTCCAGCACAGGCGGCGTGAAAGTGCGCGAATTTGCGCTCATTTGCGGAGCCTCCCCAAGCGTTTTTTCAGCCGTTTGCGATCCTCAGCCCGCAGCACCAGAAACCACGCGGCGACGGCGAAGGCGGGGGTGAGCAGGACGCCGTAAGCGAATAGTCCGCCCCACCCGGCGATGGCCGGTTCCGGCAGCGCCCAACGGCACAGCAGCAGCAGCGTCAGCGCCATGGCAAGCGGCGCGATCTGCGGCCGCACAAAGGCCCCAAACGGCTCCCCCAGCGTGCGCGCATTCAACCACATGTAGAGCAGCAGCACTGCGCCATGGGCGCAAAGCAGACAGAGGGGCGCGGCCATCAATCCCAGATGCGGCTGCAGCAGCAGGAAGCCGCCGATGAACGCCGCCCCCGCGCCCGCCTGGAACAGCGACTTGTGCTTCAGTTGCAGCGCCGAGTCGATGAGGATCTCCTCCACCCGCGTCAGCGCGCCGATGGTCACCGTCAGCACCAGCAGCAGGGTGAGCAGATCGCCGCCGTAGAATTTGGCCCCCACCCACACCGCCAGGAACGCCTCGTTGAGCAGCAGCACCACGCAGCCCACCACCCCGGCGGAGAAGAGCAGCGCCCGCACCATCTCCAGCCGCACCTGCGCGGCCCGCTGCAGATCCCCCGCGCCCACCAGCTCGCCCATGCCCGGCAGACCGGCGTTGAACAGCGCAATGATCGGCTCGATGGTGCGATGCATGGCCGCCCGCGTGAGGGTGTAGACCGTCACCAGCGCCGGCCCCAGGGTCATGCTGATCAGAATCAGATCGCCGCCGCGAAACACCTGCTGGATGAACGCCGACAGCAGCGACCACAGATTGAGCCGGAAGAAGCCGCGAAACTCCTCCCGCGAGGGGCGCGCCACCCCCAGCCAGGAGACGTGGCGGCGGGCGATCCAGTAGCACAGCGCGCCCACCACGAAGATCTGTCCGCCATAGGCGGCCACCACCCACGGCAGGCCGAAGCCCATCACCACCAGAGCGTAGATCACGCCATAGGCCAGCAGCTTCACCGTGGGCTGCGCGCCCATGGCGCGGTACTCCAGATTCTGCCCCTTGAGCACCCCCATGGGCGCTCCCGCCAACGGCGTGAGGGCGACGATGAACACGGCGATGGACATGGCGATGAAGACGCCGTCACGCAGTTCCGGCGCAACGGGAATCAGGCGCTCAAGGAACCACAGCGCCAGCGCCCCCAACCCCAGCACCAGCGGCAACGCCGCCAGCCACACCATCAGCGAGGCCCCCACCTGACGCCGTTTGGCGGCGACGTCGGGGTCGCTCTGGCGATGCGCCAGGGTGAGTTTGAGCACGCTCATGGGTTTGAAGTGGCCCACGGCCAGGTGCGACATGATGCGCTGAATCACCTGCCAGGCGCCGTACAGCTCCGCGCCCAATCCCGCCACCAGCGCCGGGGTGATGGCGAACGAGATGATGATGCCCACCAGTTGCGTCAGCAACCGCGTGAGCATGGTCAGACCGGCTTTCTTGGTGCGGCTGGGCCCCGCTGTCGGCGCTGGGGCGGCGCTTGCGTTGGCGCCCATGAGGTTACGGGTTGACCGAGGGGAAAAGGCTGTAGCCCTGGCGCGTGCGCCGTGCGCGTGGGGCGCGCTTATGTTCGCGCTCCGCGCGCACGCCCTCCATCCGTGATCGCACCCGGGAGCGAATCGCCGCGCCGCTCTCGGCGCTCACATCGCGCAGGTCGCCTGAGCCGTCGGTGGAAGCCCCGCCGACGCGACGCAGCGCGGGCGAGGCGTCCTCGGGCTCGGGCGGCGACTCCGCCGCTGCGGCCTGACACGGTTCGCCCCAGGTCACCCGCCACACAAAATGCTGCTTCTCCACCCGCTCGCTCTCGGCGCTCAGACGCATGCCGCGATAATTGCCATTATCCTCGCGCTTGCGCTCCTTGGGGGCGATGGCGTAGCCGTCAAAATGGGTCCGCGCCAGTGCGGGCTTCGCCTCCAGCGTGGCGCGCGCATTGGAGCTCAAGCAGTAGGTCATCTCGCCCGCCTGGGCGGCGGCGCGGTCCATGTGCATCAGATAGCGAATCGTCCCGGCGCGGCTCAGGGTGATGGCGTCCTCCACCTGCATGCTGTGCTGTTCGGGCTCAAAGCGCACCGTGCGCCGCCAAGAGGCGAGCCCGGCGCGGGCCGGGTAGGCGCCGGCCAACTCCGCTTCGGTCAAATAGCCCTGCCCCAACGACTCCGCGCGGATGATCCGCGCATGGGCGTCGCCGTTACGCGCCGCCTTCCAGTCGAACCACTTCTCGCCTTCACCAAGCTGCCCCACGCCGTTGATGGTGATGACGTTGTGGTTGGCGGCGCGCTTGAGCAGCACATAGCCATCATCGTTGAGCAGCCAGCGGCCATCGGCCCACAGCATCACCTGCCCGGCGTCGGGATGGATGTGGGAGCCGGGGTACATGCCGTGTTTGCGCGCGTGATCGCCGCCGGGCGATCCGCCTTTGAAGAAGACCCAGGCGGCGTCATCGCCCCAGCCATCGCGGGCCATCATCAGCCCCAGATTGTCAAACAGCGCATTGGTGGGCAGACCATCCGGCTCAACCGCGCCCACGGCGGGGTCGTACCAGAGCAAATCCTCCCAGGAGAGGCCCGCGCCGTCGGAGCCGGGCGCCGGATCACGCGCCCGCGCCGCCTCAATGCTGTCGGCCAACCACTGCGCCACGCCGTCCTGATAGATCCTCGCCAGCGCGCGCAGAATATAGCCGGGGCCATGCCACTCAAATCGCGGCGCGTCGGCATAGTCCACATTGTCGCGATACCCCGGCAGGGCGGCATGCAGGCGATATTTGGCGGCGTGCTGCATGTAGGGGTTACTCTTCACCCGCTCCAGCCCCATGGCCGGGGCCACCCCCAGATGGTAGCGCAACAGCGATTCGATGCCGAAGCCCCAGTAGTTGATCCCCTCATGGGAGGCGCCGTCGGGGGAGAGCACGCGCAGCACGCGGGTGAAATTGCGCTCCGCCGCCGCCAGCCAGGAGGCGGCGTTGGGATCCTCGCCATACAGCGCGTATCCCGCCAGCCCCAAGCCCATGACGCTGGTGTAGTTGTGGTTTTGCAGGTAGTCGTTGCTCCACCACATCTCATGGTTGATCAGAACTTTATACAGACGCTCGGCCTGCAGCGCGATCTTCGCCCGATAGCGTTCGCGCTCGGCGGGGCTCCACTGGTCATGCAGCCAGTCGTAGGCGATAGACATATCCATCAACAGCAAGGCCGCGCCGATATCGCTGTTATCGGCCCAATCCGGATAGCTGGCCAGGGCGTCCATCCAGCGCCGCGCCATGGCCAGATCGTTGTCCTGGCCGCGCATCAGATAGGCCAGCGCCAGATAGGGCAGCCCTTCGCCCAAACCGCGAATGGCGTCGCTGTCATAGCGGGTGGCGCTGGCGGGCGGCGCGGCGGAGCCCTCTTTGTGGGCGCGCGCCTGCACCGTGCGCCAGAAGCGGTCGAACGGGACCGTATCCAGACTCTTTCGCAACGCCTGCACCCTCTGGGCGGTGACGAACAGACGCGGACGCGGCCCGCCCAAACGCTGCTTGACCGCCTCGCTCACATCCAGAGACAGACGCAACGGCGGCGGCGGCGCGTCAAAGCGCTGCAGGGTGATCTCCTTGAGGCAGATGTCGGCGGCGATGGGGAGCTTCTTCTTGTGCTTGAGCAGCAGCTTGCCCGACTGCGCCGCCGGGTCGGCCTGGAAATCCACAAGCAAGCGACTCCAACCCGGCCAATCGGCCATGTCGTAGGTCTCGGTGTCGTAGTTCTTCAGAGATTTGCCCGCAGCGTTGCGCGCAGAGAGCGCCAAGCGGGGGGGAAAGCGCCGATCATCATAGGCGTTGAGCTTGACCCACCCCTGCAACCGATAGTGGGCCCCCGGCTGCAACTCGACCGCGCGCCACAGCGTGGCCAGCTCCTTGCCGTCGCTCTGCTGGCCGCGAATGCGGATGGGGCAGGCCGCATCCCCCGCCTGCGCCGTCATGCCGTCGCCGGGCCGCACCGACTCCGCCGTCACGCGCAGCGCCTCGGCGGCGCGCGCCGGGGCGGCGACATGGCAAACCCAAAGCGCAACAAACAGCAGGAGGAGGGTTCGTCTCATGGAGTCGATATCCTCAGTAAAGGCGGAAGTGGCGTGTGACGGCGCAAGAGCGCGCATCAGCCCGCACTGGAGTCTTTGCGCTGGTTTTGAGCCGGGGTCGTGCGCTCGGTCACGTAGACCGGTTGTCCCTGCAGAGGGAAAAATAGCGGCGTTCTGGTGCGAAGAGCATTGGCCTTGCGCGGCGCCGGGTTCGCTTTGGCTAACAGGACAGAACGCGCAGCCTGCCGTTGCTGAATCAATTGGACCAGCACGGGTGAGCCCACACCCTGCAAGGCAGGCGCTGACGAAAACGTTTCCTTTCGCCCGATCCAACCCATTTGCGACATGGCGTCAGTTGTCTGAGTGCGCAAGCGGTGGGCCAGCTGCAGCGTCTCATCCCAGCGCTCCTGGATCGGGGTAATCAAACCTTGGCGCCCCACTTGGTATGCCTGCAGCCCACCTGCGCCAAGCCCCACGCCCAATGAAAGGGTCAGCGCCAACGCCGCCGCGCTCTTGGCGGGGGTGGCCGAGGGCGGCGGCGTAGCTGAAGGCGCGCCCTTCTTGCCGCCCTCCTCCGTCGCCGCGCCGAAGTCGTTCAAGGAGAAGATCATGGGCGCGCCCACATAGGCGTCCACATCCTCGGGCCGCTTGAAGGAGTGGTCGAAGTTCTCCTTGATCACGGCGAAGAAGAAGCCGGTCATGCAGGCCAGCAGAAAGCCCCCGACGACGATCAGCTTCTTCTTCGGTTTGACCGGCTTGTCCAACGCCTGGGCGCGGCCCAGAATCACCACCTGGGAGTAGAGCCCCTTGGCCCCCTCGGCGCCCTGAATGTCCGACTGCTCACGGCGTTGATAGAAAGTCTCGAAGGTGTACTCCAGCAGTTTGGCTTCGCGATTGACCTGCTCCATGGCCACCTGGGTGCGGCGCAGGTCCACATTGCGCGCATCGGTTTCGCGGATCTTCTGCGTGAGCACGTCGATCTCCTGGGTCAACGTGTCCGCGCGCGCCTCCACGCTGCCGCGATAGGCGGAGACCTCATGCTTGAGGGCCTGATAGGCGTCGTCGATCTGTCGCGCGATGGAGATGGTCGGCTTACTGCCATCCACAAAGGTCTTGCGCACGGCGGTCTGCTGGATCAGCAGATCCTGCAGCTTGTTGCCGTAACCCTGAATCACCGGGTTGTCGATGAAGGAGAAGAGCTGCACCCGATCCGACGCCAACGCCTTATCCAACAGCTCGATGCTGCGTTCGGTCTCGATCAGCTGCCGTTCGGCGGCCACCAGAGAGCTCTGCAACTGCTGGCGCAACAACAGATTCTGTTCAATCTCGCGCTGGGGGTCCGGGGCCACTTTCTCGGTCACCAACCCCAGCAACTCCTGTTGCTTGTCTTTCAGATTGGTCAGGTAGTTATCCACCTGATTATCGAAGAAGGACTTCTGCCCGGCGGGATTGAGAATCTCATGCCGGTGCGCCAGATAGGTCCACATCAGCGTATCGAGGATCAACTGCGCCTGCTTGGCGTCGCCCCAGGTCATGGAGATCATCAACACGTTGGAGGTTTCCGCCACCTCAGTGGAGAGGCTGGCGCGCACCGCCTCGGCGAAGACGCTCTCCAAATCGGCGCCCGGTTCGGCGCCGGGCAGCTCGGGGATCACCAGCTTCTTCTCCGCCACCAGCTTCTTGACCGTCTTCAAGGCGACATCGTCAGAGGTGAGGATTTGCGCTTCGGAGAAGAGATCCTCCTTCTGCACTGGCTGCACGCGCAACTGCGCCTCTTCCAACGAGTCCGGGCTGTGCTGGGCGCGTTTGGATTTGACCAGGAAGGAGCCCTCGGCGCGGTAGACCGGTTGGGAGAGGAAGGCGTAGGCCACAAACACCACAAACAGGAGCGAGGCCACGCTGACCAGCACGCGCTTTTGCGCGAACATGGTAAACACCAGCTCCTTGAGAAAGTTCTCACCCGCCGTCTGGTTCATGGCCATGATCCGGCTCTCCTTAACACGCTTGCCGCGCCCGCACACGGCGGCCATGTTCAGGCCGCCGGTGGGGCGATTGGAGTCTTAGCTACGATCCCGCATTCAGATTACTGACGCTGAAGCTGAGGATATTTGGTGCGGATCAGACCTTCGTTGGAGAGGTTCTGACCCAACCCAAGCGCCCAGCCGTTGAACCAGAAGGTCTGGCGCAACTGCGTCATGAACTGGGCAAACACCGAAATGTCGGTTTTGGGCACAAAGACGATGTCGTCGGGCTGCAAGTAGAAGAACTTGCTGTCCTTATCCATACGCAGCGCTTTGAGCACATTGACGCTGGTGGTGATCATGCGGCCTTGATGCTTGCGCGCCACCATCACATTGTCGAGCACCGCATTGGTGGAGCCGCCGCCGGCCAGCGCCAGCGCCTCAATCACCGTCACCGGCTTGCGGATCACATGGGCGCCGGCGTTGTTGACCTCGCCCATGACGTAGATCTGCGCTCCGGCGTGGCTCTCCAGGAACAGGTCCACATAGAGGCTGGGGCTGATCTTGTTGTACTTCTTGTTCATCTCTTCGGCCACCTCCGGCACGGTGCGGCCCGCCACGCGCATATCGCCCAGCATGGGAAAGGTGGTGTAGCCGTCCGGCCGCACCGTCACCAGGCGGCTCAGGCCCCGCGCCGAGGTCTTCAGGTCCACTTTCAACTCGCGGATCTGCGACAGATACTCCTCCACCACCACATAGACGTCGGGGTTGCGCAAAATGGTCTTGTAGCGCTTCTCCAGCTCCACGCGAATCTCGTCCGGCGACTTTCGGGCCACCAGATGGTCGCCGATATAGGGCAGCGTGACGTTGCCATCGGGGCGGATGCGTTGCGTTTCGTTCAGATGCGGATCATTGGGAAACTTGATGTGGATCTGATCGCCGATGTGTAGTTTGAAATCGGACTCCAACTCCCAGGTGCGGATGGAGAAGAGCACGTCCAACTGGTCGCCCGGAGCGATCTGATAGTCCGAGAAGATCTGAAAATCGTGATTGCCGACGCTAAACGAGGTGATTTCGTGGGGCGTCTCCTCATTGGCTTCGCGCGCAGCCGAAGTCTGGAACAGCGTGCTGTCTTCACCGCGCGCCAAGCAGCCGCCAAGCAACACCAACGCGACGCCGAGCCCAATGAGGCGGAACAGGGAGAGAGGAAGTTTCATCACAGACACACGTTCGATCCTTTGCGCGTCAACAGCGCCTCAGGCCACAGCAATGAGATGGAAGCGCCCACGTTACAGCCATCCATAGAGGAAGCGCGGCAGGTAGAAACGGCGCCGGTTGAGCACCACGCCCAGCACGTCTCCGCCCACTTTGGCGATCTTGCTCTGCACCAGATTGACCACTTCGCGTTTGGTGGACTCACAACGAATGGTGAGGATCACGCCGTCAAAGCTCTGCGCCGCCAGCAGCGTATCCGAGGCTTTGAGAAACGGCGCGCAATCCATGATCAGGTAGTCATAGGATTGCTCGAGGGCGTCGATGACGGGATCAAACTGATCGGATTCGAACACATCCAGCGAGCGATCCGGCGCCGAGCCGCTGGTCATCACATCCAGGCCTTTGAATTCGCTGGCGTGAATCACGCTCTGGGGGTCGACGTCCCGGGTCACCACATCGGAGAAGCCGGGGCCGATGGGAAGATTGAAGAGTTGGTGCAGTTGCGGGGCGTCGTAATTGCCATCCACCAGCAGCACGCGTGAACGACCCAATGCGGCGAGGGCGTAGGCCATACTCACGGCGGTGGTGGAAGCGCCCTCTTTGGAGACGCTGCTGGCCACCAATACGGAACGCGTCTCCTCCTCCCGCGACACCGAGCGCAGGCTAGCCTTCACCCCAGCCAGCGCGCCTTGGCTGCGGCGCAACCAGGAGCGCATGGGACCGACCAGATGGCCGGGAGCAGCCGATGCGGTGGAATTGCCCATCTGACTTTGCCTTTCGACCGCCACCCCGTGCGTGCTCAACAACGCCTGACGCAACACCGGGAATCCCCGTGCTCACACCAGCGCTCTGAAAGCGGGCTCTCTCGATTGGGCGGAGACTTGAAGAAAATTAAGCGTACACTAATGCACCCTCAAAAAATTCCACACATTCCATAGCAAGTCAAGCTGGCGACAATAAAAAAGGGCATCCCCTGGACGACTTGGCGAAAGATTCATCGCAGATTTCGCCACACCGTCGTCACGCGGCTGTGCGCGTGGCGTGTTTTTTTCTCTACATCGCGCCCGCCACAATACTTTCCACCGCGCCCAGAAGCTTGGCTTTGCGAATAGGTTTGGTCAGATGCCCGTCACACCCGGCGGCCAAACTCTTCACCGCATCCTCTTCCAACGCGTGGGCGGTCAGCGCCACGATGGGCGTGTGCGGTTTGCCATGCTCTTGCTGATCGGCGCGGATTCTGCGCGTCGCTTCGTAGCCGTCCATAATCGGCATCTGAATATCCATCAAGATGATGTCGAAGGTTTCCGCGCACGCCGTCGCCACCGCCTGGGCGCCATTCATCACCACTGTCAACTGATGCGACGTTGGCTTCAGATAGGTGCGAATCAGCAGCTGGTTGTCTTCGGAGTCCTCCGCCAGCAGAATCCGCAACGCGCGTGGAGCAGCGTTTGCGGCGGCATCCGAAGCCGACGCAGGGGCATCCTCTTGCGGCGGCTTCGCAGGCTCAAACGGCAGCGCCACAAAGAATGCGCTGCCCTCATTCAATGCGCTCTCCACCCAGATGCGCCCACCCATGGCGTCGATGATCTTGTGGGTGATGGCCAACCCCAGTCCAACGCCGCTGTAGCGCCGCGCGTAACTGGAGTCTACTTGGGTGAATTTCTCAAAAATCGATTCGCAATTCTGCGGCCCGATGCCGATTCCGGTATCGCGCACACACAAGCGCAGCGCGGGCGCGCCTGCTTCCTGCTCCATGACCAGACTCACGCTCACCCGCCCGGATTCGGTGAATTTGACCGCATTGCCGATCAGATTGATCAGAATCTGACGCAGACGTTTTTCATCGTGCAACCCCCACCGGTCCGCACCCGCGGCGATCTCCGCCTCCAGCCGCAGCCCCTTCTGCTCGGCCACCACGCTCATCATGCTCACGGTCTCTTCGATCATGTGGGCCAGGTTGGCGGGCGCCGACTTCAGGGTGATGCGCCCGGCCTCGATGCGGCTCAGATCCAGAATCGCATCCACCAGATCCAGCAAGCTTTTATTGGCCTTTTGCAAGCGCCCCAGATGCTTGCGCTGCTCCGCATCCGTGACCGTCTCCAGAAGCACGTCGGATAGCCCCACAATGACGTTCATGGGAGTGCGAATCTCATGGCTCATGGTGGCGAGGAATTCGCTTTTGGCCAGATTGGCGGCTTCGGCGCGCTCCTTGGCTTCAATCAGATCGACCTCCGCCTGCTTTTTCTCGGTAATATCGTGACCAATGCCCAGCACGCCGATCACCGCGCCATGGCGGTCGCGCACCGGGGTTTTGGTGGTCTCCATCAGCGCCCGCGCGCCACCCACGGCAAAGGTCAGCCACTCCTCATTGCGGGAGGGGGCATCGTTCTCAATGGCGCGCAGATCGTGTCGGCGGAAGAAGTCCGCCAACTCCGCCTCCACGAAGTCATAGTCGGTTTTGCCGACAATCTGCGCCTCTTTGGCGCCGTACAGGCGTTCAAACGAGGGGTTGCACATCAGATAGACCCCGTCGGGATCCTTCATCCACACCAGGTCCGGCAGGCTCTGAATCAACGATTTCAAGAAGGTGCGTTCGCGCTCCAGATCACCCAACGCTGCGTTGAGCTTGCGCTCGGCTTCTTTACGTTCGGTGATATCGGTAAACACCGTGGCGAACTGGTTCTCCCCTGGCGAGAAGGCTGAAATCTCAAAGCTGCGCTGCAACGGCGCAAATTCCGCATCAAAACGCTGGCTCTGGCCACTCTCCACCACCTCTTGATAGACCGCCAGATAGGGCGCTTCTGGGACGCCGTACACCTGTGTGGCCAAACGCCCTTCCACCTGCTCTTTCGCAATGCCCAGAATCTCGCTGTAGGCGGCGTTGACCTCCAAAATCCGATAGTCCACCGCTTGACCGGAGGCGTCCAACACCAACTCGTGCAAAGCGCCGCCCTCGTTCATGGAGCGGAACAGCGAGCGGAAGCGCGTTTCGCTCTCCAACAGCTGCGCCTCGGCGCGTTTGCGTTGGCTGATGTCCTCCACCACCGAGATGAAGTAGTCTGGCTCGCCACCCTTCTTGAACACCAACGCCACCGTCAAATTGACCCAAATGGTGCGTCCATCTTTGGCGATATAGCGTTTCTCCAGCGTGTAGTGCTCGATCTTGCGCTGCAGCATCTGCTGCACCAGCTCAATATCCGTATTCAGATCGTCGGGGTGGGTGATCTCCTGAAAACTCAGTTGCAGCAACTCCTCTCGGGCGTAACCGACAATCTGACACAATTTATTGTTCACCCGCAGCCAGCGACCGTCCGGCGCCACGTGGCCGATGCCCACGGCGGCCTGCTCAAACACGGTGCGAAAACGCTCTTCACTCTCTATGAGGCTCTGCTGCGCCCGGCGCGACTCGGTCAGATCGTGCAGATTCATCAGTATGCCGCTGACTGCGCCAGCGGCGTCCCGCACCACCGTAACGGTGATCTCTATCGGGCGACCAGTCGGATTGTTGGGATGCTCGGACTCCATGGTGATGACGGCGTCGCGCAGATCCAACTGCGCCTGGCACACCGGACATGGGCGCTCTTCTCCCTGCGGGTGCATCAGCGTAGCGATATGTTCGCCAACCGCCTGCTCTGGCGTCATGCGCAGCATCTGAAAAAACGCCTGGTTGGCGCGCCGCAGATGACGGGTCTCATCCAGCAGATAAATGGCGTCTGGATAGGCGTCCATGGCGGCGCTCCACTCCACCGCCGACTGTCGCAGGGCGTCCTCCAGGGCCGTGCGCTCGGTGATGTCCTGCACCGCGCCGATCATCAGCACCGCGCGCCCGGCGGCATCGCGCTCGATGCGCCCCAACTCGTTGACCACGCGCACTTCGCCATCTGGACGCACGATGCGATGCTCCACCCCATAGGCGACGTCCGGATCATCCAGAGCAGCCTTAACCGCCGCCTCCACCCGCTCGCGATCATCGGGGTGCACTGCTTGCAAAAACGCCGCGTAGGTTGGCTCTATGGCCTGCGGCGCAAAGCCAAAGATGCGATAAATTTCATCTGTCCAGCTCAATGAGCCATCTTCGATGCGCCAGATCCAGTTGCCCACATGGGCGATCTCCTGCGCCTCCAGCAACTCTTGGCGACTCTCATTCAGAGAGGCTTCAGCCTGCTGACGCTCAGCCACCTCATGGCGCAACCGTCGATTCGCCTCCTGCAGCTCCTGGGTGCGCTCAACAATTTTGCGTTCCAACCCGCTGTTTGCCGCCTGGAGTTCGCGATTCAGGCTGTTCAGATAGAAGACCGACAGCGCCATGGCGCCGAGAAACGCCTGCAGGTGGATCAACGACGCGGTCAGGTCATCGGCGATCAACAGCGGACCGCGCCCCATGGCGGTGGCTATGATTGCGATTGACGCCAGCAGCAACAACTGACCAAACAGCACCGCTTGGGAGAAGCGAAACACGCTCCAAATCAGCAATGGCGCCAACGCCAGCAGCAGCGACGCAGGCGGCGCAACCTCCGGGTGGAAGAAGGCGATCCCGCCCAACAGGACAAACAGTCCCGTCTGCAGGAAGGCCTCGACGGTCGGCCGCAGAGCGCGCACGCTTTTGCACTGCGCCAACTCCAAGATGATGGGGGTGAAAAACACCACCCCCATGGCGTCGCCGGTCCACCAGGTCAAGAAGGGGAAGATCAGATGCTCCGGCGCCAAAAAGCCACTGATGGTGAGACCGGAGATCCCCAACAACGCGCTAAAAAAGGAGCCGACCACGCCGCCGATGAGGAGAAACGCCGTGGTGTTCTTGGCGTCGTCAAACAGGCGGGAGGCGTCGGTCAGATGGCTCAACGCCCACGCCGCGCCAGCGATGGCGATGACGTCGCCCACGCCATTGGCGCCGCCGGCCAGCAGCGCGCGCAGCATCAAAGAGGCGGAGCTGGCGTCAAAATAGGCCCACGCATTGCCCAGAAAGGCGCCCAGAAACACGCCAGGCCAGAGCTGGACGCCGCGCACCAGCAACCACGCCAGGCAGATGCCCGACGGCAACCACACTGGCGTCACGTTGCCTGGGGGAATCGCCAACTGCTGTCCCAATCGCGCGGTGACGAAATAGACGGCGGCCAGCAGCAGAATCTCCCAGACGTTGCGCGAATTTTTCATTCCCGAACGGTACCTTCCAGGCGACAGAGAGGGCTGCGCCATTCCTCTCCCATGCGCTCCCATGGGGAGAGCTTCCGCGGATCCAGTCGGCGCAACGATGTCACCAGCATACTCCCCGGGCGCGTAAATTCAAATCGCTTTAAGCAAACATGAAGCGAGTGAATCCACAACGATTTCGCCTGAAATGGCGAAACCGCGCTCAGTCGTGCTCAAGCGCACGGCAACAGCAGATGTCACAACGCTTCACGGCGCGCTGGGCGTGGGCTGAACAAACGGGAAACAGAGAGGGCGGGGAAAGATTTACGGCGCGGCGCGGGTGGCGAAGGCGATACGGCGAATACCCGCGCGCTGCGCTATGGAGAGCAGACGCGCGACCTCTTCATAGGCGATGGCGGCATCGGCGCCCAGGCGCAGCACCGCCTGCGGGTTGTCGGCAAAGCGCGCCTTCAGGGCCGCTTCCAATGCCTCGGACTCGATCACGACGTCATCGAGCAGGGTGACGCCATCGGCCTTGGCCACCAGCGCAATCACATGGGGTTCGGCGTCGCTGGGAGCGGCGGCGCGGGGCAGATCAACCTTGAGCGCCTGCGCCATGAGCGGCGCGGCGACGATGAAGATCACCAACAGCACCAGCATCACATCCACCAACGGGGTGACATTGATTTCCGCCAGCGGCGCATCGAAGTCGCCGCCGCCGGATGAAGAGGAGCCCGCCATGGTTACAACTCTCCCAGTTCCGGTTCGGTCATCCACAGCGCGTTGCGTTCGACCGCCCCCATCACATGGCGCAGCTTGCGCACCAGATAGTTGTACCCCGCCACCGCGGGCACGGCGACGAACAGACCGGCGGCGGTGGCCACCAGCGCCTCGGCCACCGGGCCGGTGACCATCTCCATATTCAGCGCCGCGCCGCCCAGACCGTGCAGCGCGTTCATGATGCCCCACACGGTGCCGAACAGGCCGATGAAGGGGGCGGCGTTGCCGATGGTGGCCAGAATGGTCAGGCCGTTCTCCAGTTCCAGACGGATCTCGCGCAACGTCTGCCCGCGCAGCGCCTCACGCCCCTCGGCGGAGAGCGCATGATAGAGATCGCGTTGGGTGAGCAGCCGGGTGGAGGGGGTGTTGATGGAGGTGGAGGCGACCACATCGCGCAGCGCGTCGAGCAGGCCCCGTTCGCGCTCCAACACACGGGCGAAACGCAGCGCCCGCGCCGTCAGCACGCTCCAGCTCACCGCCGACAGCGTAATCAACAACAGGAATACGCCGCGCACAATCCAATCGGCGTCCTGCCACCAATTCAACCACATCATCGCCTCTTCCCCTTATTGCAGAACGAATCGAATCGGCACATCCACCTGCGCCACCACCGCCGCGCCATTGCGGGTGGCGGGACGAAAGCGCCACCCCAGCACGGTGGCGCGGGCGGCCCGATCCAGCACCGCATGGCCGGAGCCCTGTTTGACGCGCACGCTGCGCACCTCTCCCGTGCGTCCCACATCCACGCGCAGCAGCACCCGCCCCTGCAACCCCCGGCGGCGCGCCAGCACCGGGTATTGCGGCGGCGGATTGTCCAGATAGCCCGCATGGCCCACCGGCGGCGTAAAACGCGGCGGCGCAGCGACGGCCTCAGTGGTCGACGCCGAGGCGGCGCGAGGGGGCGTCGCCACTGACTGGCTGGGCGGGGTCGGCGCGGGCTGTTTTGGCGGCGCAGCGACCAACTTGACTTGTTTGCGGGGCGGCGCAAGTTTGCGGCGCTGTGGCGCAGGCGCGGCGCGGGTTGTATTCACCACAGGAGCCGACTCCGGCTCCAAAGCGGGTTCCGGCGGCGGCTCCGGCGCGACAATGGGTTGCGGCGGCGCGGGCTCCGCTTCAGCAACGAGCTCCTCCCGCGCAGGCTCCGCTTCAGCAACGGGCTCCTCCGGCGCGGGCTCCGGCTCGGCAACTGGCTCCGGCGGCGCGGGCTCCGTTTGTGCAACCTCGGGCGGCGCCTCCGCCTCGGGCAGAATCACCACCTGAAAACTCTGTAATGTGACTGGCGGCGTCGGCGCGCGTACGCCCAGCAGCAGCGCTGTGGCCAGCGCCAGATGCAGCGCCAGCGCCGCACCGACGGCCCACAGGGCGTCACGGCGCGCCTCCACCGGCTCCAGCGGATGCCGCATCGCGATGCTGGCCGCAACCGTCACGCCGCGCCTCCGCCCAGCAGACGCGCCACGCCGAGCGCCACCAGGGCCGCCGCCCCCGCCAGCCGGGTCCAGCGCGCCAGCCACGGCTGCGCTGTGGTCAGCGACTTGCCAAACAGACCGAACAGCGGCGCAATCAGCAGCACCGGCGAGAGCGCCGCGCCCACCCCAAAAGCGCCGCCCAGCAGCGCCCCGTGCAGCCAGTCGGCGGCGTTGGCGCTGGCCGACAGCAGCGCCGCCAGCGGCGGACACGGAATCAGACTCAAACTCAAACCGAGGAAAAACGGCGGCCAGGACTCCCCGCGCCGACCATGACTACCCGCGCACTGGCCGCTGCGACGCGGCCACGCCAGCAGCATCCCGGAGGCGATCAGTGCAACACCCAATATCGCCTCCACCGGCCACGCTTCGCGCCACAGCAACAGGGTCTGTCCCAACCACGCCGCGCCCCCCGCCAACAGGGTGTAGCCGGTCACCCGCCCGGCCAGGAACAGCACGGTGTCGCCCAGCGCTTGCAATCCGCCGCCCGCCCGCGCCAGCGCCCAACTGCCCATGGCGGGCACACAGGAGAGCGCGCACAGGGTCAAGCCGGTGGAGAGGCCCAGAATCCACGCCGAGGCAAGGCTCAACGCGCCGTCAAACGCCAGCGGCGGCATCAGGGGGACTCCGATCGCGCGCCGCCTTCAGGCCGCTCCAAGCGGCTGCGGCGGCGGAAGTAGTCGCGGCTGGAGCGGAACAGCATCCAGGGGCCGAATTTCAGTTGCAGGCGATCATCATGGGGACAGAACTCCACGCAGCGGCCACACAGGGTGCAGTCGTCATGGAACGCCTTGGCCCCGCTCTGCTCGGCCACCTCGGGGATATCCATGGGGCAGGCGCGGGCGCACAGATCGCAGCGACCGCACGCCTCGCTCTCCTCCTGCTTGCGCAGGCGCAGCGGCGAGAAACGACGCAGCAGCGCATGCAGCGCCAGCATCGGGCAGACGCGGCAGAAGGGTTGGCGCACGCTGAGGGCGGCGATGACAATAAAGCCGAACAGGGTGGCGCGCAGGGCGCTGAAGAGGAACTCCGCCGTGCCGGTGGTGGCGACGGTCACTTGATTGAGGTCGCCGGTGAGCAGGGTGGTGGCGATGCGCGCCGGGCACACCTGACAGAAGGCGTCCCCCGCCGCATGGGGCAGATGCCCCAATCCCGCCAGCAGCGGCAGCAGAAACACCAATCCCAGCAGCACGATCCACTTGATGGGCCGCACTCGCGACAACCCGCGCCCGTGCAAACGGTGGAACGGACGCCGCAACACGCGCCCCAGGCGATAGAGCAGCTCCTGCAACGTTCCCAACGGGCAGATCCAGCCGCAGAACGCCTTATTCAGGAAGAAGAACAGGATGTAGAACGACAGAAACGTAAAGCCCAGCGGAACCAGCGTGGCCATGGCGAACTGGCCGCTGCGCGCAATCACCTCCCCCACCCGGTGGTGCATCTGATGCTGAAACGGAATCAGCGTGCAGTAGGCCCCGTTCTGCTGGTCGAAGGCGCAGGAGAGCGCGGGCAGCGCGTTGGAGAGTTTGTCGGACAGATAGTGACCCAGCACCACCCCGCCATAGACGGTGATCACCAGCATCACCAGTTGCACCGCCAAACGGATGCGGCTGAGATTCAGAGCGGCGGTCATGGGCGCGTCTCCTGGTTTTGACTCGACGATTTCTGGCGCAACAGCGGCGCGCCCAGGAGCATGCCCAGAGCCAGGAACCCCCACCCCAACGGCGCGCTTTTACCTTCGCTCTGGGGGGCGATGAAGTGGTCGTTGAACGCCGCCTGCTCCTGGCGTCCGCCCTGAAGAAGAGTGGTGGCGACCACAAATCGGGTGGTGGCGCGCCGATGCCCCCCTTCCGCCCGTTTGAAACGCTCCGGCAGGGTGATCCGCGCGCGCCCCTGGGCATCGGTGGCGGCGCGTACGCTCTGCCCCAACTCCGAGGTCAGGGTGAGGATCTGTCCCGCCAACGGCTGACCGTTATAGCGCGCCACAAACTCCCAGGTTTCGCCTGCGCGGAAGTGGCCGTGCTCCCGCGGCAGGGTCGCGGGAACCACCTCCAACCCGGGCAGCGCCTGCGCCAATAGCGCATAGGGCGCCGGTCCCGGTTTGGAGAAATAGCGCAAGGTGGTGGCGGTGCGCGCGCCATGGGGCCCCTGCTGGCGCGCAATCAGCCGATGGTAGCCGCCGGGATCGGTTTTGTCGGGCGCAAACGCTACGCCGCGCGCGCCGGTGGCGAGCAACTCCGGCTCGGGGCGATCCGGCCGCGACACCCAGTACTCCGTTGCGCGCAGATTTTCCGCCCGCAACAGCGCTTGACGCCGCGAATGGCCGCTCTCCAGCAGCGGCGCATCGGTCCAACTCGGCGCGGGGCGCTGGTCACGCTTGCCCGCGCCGCCATACCCGCCCGCCGCGCCATGGGCGTGCTGCGCCAAAGCCGGGACGCTCAACGCGAGCGCAAGCCCCGCCACAACCCCAAGAGCCAGACATGCGGTGACAGAAACGCGCATCGCCTCAGCCCTCCAGATCCACCGTCCAGTAGGCCATCACCGAGCGCGGCGCGGCGCCGCTATAGGCGCGCGTGCCGCGAGAGTCCTTGGTGGCTTCAATGGCGTAGCGCTTGTCGAACAGATTCTCCACATTGAGATTGAAGCGGTGGATGCCGGTTTTGTAGCCCACGTCCACATGAGTGACAAAGTCGTAGCCGCCATACTGCTCGGAGTTGGCGTTGTCCATCCAGTACTTGCCCCACGACTGTGCGCGCACCCGGCCAGACCAGCCGCTGGCGTGCTCATAGGCGGCCCACAGGCCGTACTGCTGCAACGGCACGTAGGGCAGACGGTTGCCGCTGCGGTCATAGTTGACGCTGGAGATCACCTCATTGAAGGAGTCGAAGGTGATGTCGCTGTAGGTCCAGCTGCCGCCCAGGCTCAGCCCCTCCAGCGGACGCCACTCGCCGGCCAGCTCCACCCCCAGCTTGCGCGTGCCGCCGGCGTTCTGGAACACCGTCTGGCCGTTGTCCAACACCGACACGATCTCATCGCTCACCTTGGTCCAGTAGGCCGAAGCGTCCAGTTGCCAGCCACGGAGCCGCGCTTTGACTCCCAGCTCCACATTGCGCGCGGTGGAGGCCTGCAGACCGGTGTTGCTCTCGATCTCCTGGCTGGAGGGGACCTGATCGCTCTGGGCCACATTGGCGAATAGCGTCCAGGTGGGATTCAGCGCATAGGCCGCCCCCGCCGACAGCGACCAGAGATTATAGTCCTGATTCACGCTGCTGGCGCCGCTCCCGGCGATGTAGGTTCCGGTTGAATAGCTGTAGGAGCCATACTCCATGGTGTCGATATCGAACATGGAGCGGTCGTAGCGGACCGACAGGTCCAGCGTCAGGTTCTCAACGGGCTTCAAACTCTCCAGCGCATACACGCCAAACAGGGTGTTGATGGTGTCCTGCTCCTCCAGCAGCGCCCCCTGGCGGTCGCTCAGGGTGCTGGAGATGCGTCCGCCCCAGCCGGTGACGACGTCGGCGTACTCATACTTCTCGGCGTCCAGCGAACTGTCGCGCCGCGCCGTCACCCCCATCACCAACGATGCCGGGCCAAACAGTTGGTGGCTGCGGTCGCCCTCCAGATCCACCCCGTAGAGCAGGTTGTTCTCGCTGACGTTGATCACCCCGGTGACCGGGTGGAAGTGGCTCCAGTGGGTGGCGAACAGACGCGGTTTGAAGCGCCACTCGCCCACCTCGCCCTCCCAACGGGTGTTGAAGAAGATGATCTTGGAGTCGCGCGCGGAGTTCTTCCAGGCGTCCTTGGTGTCGGTTTGCCGCCCAGTAGCCAGATAGTCGGCGAACTCCGCATCGCCCATGGAGCCGGGCAGTTGCAGATCCACCCGACTGAAGCTCAATTCGCTCTCCAGGGCGCCGCCGCCATCGAACAGATAGCCGTGTTTGAAGCTCAGCTGGCTGGAGGCGTATTCATTGTTGCGCCGCCACTGGTTATTGCTGGCGCGATGGGAGAATGTCACCGAGGCGGCGTGCTTGTCCCACACCTTGCCCAGGCGCGCATGGGCGTTGCGCGCGCCCTGCTCGCCATAACCGGCGCGCAGGCGGTCGGCGCTGTCGAATACCGATTTGGAGATGATCTGAATCACCCCCCCGCCGAACCGGAGCCGTGGATGGAGCCCGGCCCCTTGGTGATCTCGATGCGCTCAATGTCCTGGCTGTCGATGAAGTCCAGGCGAGTGAAGCTGTCGGGGTCGGTGATGGGCACGCCATCGCGCATCACCATGATCTCGCGAATGCCGTAGTTGGCCTTCTGCCCGGCGCCGCGAATGATCAGACGCGCGCTGTAGCCGCCGCTCTCACTGTCGATCAACACCCCCGGCGCGCCTTGGATGGCGTCCTTGATGTTGACCATGCGCTCGGACTCAATGCGCTGACTCCCCACCACGCTGATGGCCGCCGGGATCTCCTGGGTGGCGCGGGCCATTCGCGTGGCGGTGACGCTGACCTCATCCAGCCGCTCAGCGGCGTCCACCGCCTCGGCGGCGAGTGCGGCGCGCGGCGCAACAGAGATGGCGAAGGTCAGGCCGCTCAACCCTAACAGGGCGGAGCGACGCAGGGTGCGGGCAATACCAGTGTGTGACGACATGAAGCGATCCTGAGCTGCAGAGTAAAGTTGTCTGAACAGCTGCGGATGGTAGAGATAAACTACATTATTTTCAATGTGTTATTTGCCACGCCTCTGTGCGTGATATGACGCAGTGAAAAATCCATGACGCGCGTGAGACAAGATGGACCTCAAGGGCGTAATTTGGCAGAATTTTAATTGACCGGCGCTCCAGCAGCGCTAGCGCAAAAAAAGGGACTCTCATGCCAGCAGGCCGAGACACCATGTGGCGCCCCAACCAATTCGGCGCGCTGGCTTTCGTATTGACGCTGGCGCTGTGCCTGTTCGGCGTGTGGCAGGAGGAGCGGCGCTACCAGGATGCGCTGCGGGTGGATGTGATCGACCAGCTCAGCACCCTGCGCGCGCAGCTGGAGAGGGAGATCAACCGCCACTTTCATCTCACCCGTGGGTTGATCGCTTACGTGCAGGTTCACCCCGATATCGATCAGGCCGACTTTCACGGCATCGCCGCGGGCCTGCTGCGCCACAACGCCTATATCCGCAATATCGGTCTAGCGCCTGGCGATATCCTGAAATACGTCCATCCCATCCAAGGCAACGAGAAGTCCATTGGCCTGGACTATCGCGCCAATAACGCCCAGTGGCCCGCCATCAGCCGCGCCATCGGCCAACGCCGTACGGTGGTGGCCGGACCGGTGAATCTGGTACAGGGCGGGGTGGCCTTCATCAGCCGCACGCCGGTCTACATTCCGCCGCAAGGGGGCGAACCGGAGCGCTATTGGGGATTGGCCAGCATCGTCATCGACCAGCAGCGCCTCTATCAGCAGGCCGGTTTACGCGAAGTGGTGGGCGGCGTGCGCGTGGCGCTGCGCGGACGCGATGGCAATGGCGAGCAGGGCGACGTCTTTTTTGGCGACGCCGCGCTGTTTTCCGGCAATGCGGTGCGGCAAACGGTGCATCTGCCAGACGGCTCTTGGGTGCTGGCGGGCGCGCCGCTGGCGGGCTGGAGCCAACCCTCGCCCCACCGCACCCTCATGCTGTTTGGCAGTCTGATCCTGTCGCTGATCATGGGCTTGTGGATCCGCTGGCACCTGCTGGTCCGCCACCGCTACATGGAGCGCATCCAGGCCGCCGACCGCTCCAAGAACGAATTCCTGGCCAATATGAGCCATGAAATTCGCACCCCTATGAACGTTATTCTGGGCATGAGCGAACTGCTGCTCGCCGAGGAGACAGACCCGCGCCGCAAATCCTATTTGGAGACCGCGCACAGCGCTGGCGAAGGGCTGCTGAGCCTGATCAATGACATTCTGGACATCGCCAAAATCGAAGCGGGAGAGTTGGAGATGCACCCGACCCCGCTGCAGATTCCAACGCTGGTCCACGCCATTGCCCGCATTTTTCAGCAGGAGGCCAGCGACAAGCGATTGGAGCTGATCACCCAACTGGACGACGGCTTGCCAGAATGGGTGATGGGCGACGCCCACCGTTTGCGCCAAGTGTTGATCAATCTGGTGGGCAACGCCCTGAAATTCACCCCCGCCGGGCAGGTCGCCATCTCCGTGCGCCGCAGCGGCGACATCTGCTATCGCTTCGCCGTGACCGACACCGGCATCGGCATCCCCGCCGACAAGCTCGAGCATGTGTTTCAGCCCTTCTCCCAGGCCGACGCCACCATCACCCGACGCTTTGGCGGCTCAGGGTTGGGACTGGCCATCTGTCGCGACATCGTACAGAAGATGGGCGGCAAAATGGCCATTGAGAGCCAGGAGGGCGCAGGCAGCACCATCGCCTTTGAGCTTCCCCTACCCGCCTGTCCTGCGCCGGTGGAAGAGAACCCGGCCCATGGGATTGCGTCTGAAACGCCGATTGCGCCCATGGGACTCAGCATCCTGGTGGCGGAGGATTCAGAGGATAACGTGGCGCTGCTGCGGGCCTACACCCACAAAAGCCCTCACCGCCTCACGGTGGTCAACAATGGCCGCCAAGCGGTGGATGCGTTCTGTGAAAATACGTTTGATCTGGTGTTGATGGACGTGCAGATGCCCCTGATGGACGGCTACGCCGCCACCCAGGAGATCCGTAATTGGGAGCGGATGCGCCAGCGCGCGCCCACGCCGATCTGGGCGCTCTCGGCCCACGCCTATGATGAAGCGCGCAACCAGAGCCTGCGCGCTGGTTGCGACGGGCACCTGACCAAGCCGATCAAGAAACGGGATTTGATGGCGTTTCTGGCAGACATCGCCGCGCGGAGCGACGCCCCTGCGAGGAACGCATCACCACAGCAGACGAGCCGTTAAGACATTGCGGGTTCGCGCACGATGGCGGCGATGGCGTCGAGCAGACGACCTTTGCTGATGGGTTTGACCAGATGACCGTCGCAACCAGCCTGCAAACTCTTCTCTTCATCGCTCGCCAGCGCATGGGCTGAGAGCGCGAGAATCGGCGTGCGCTCGCGCTGTTCGCGCGCCTCCAAAGCGCGCATGCGGCCAGTCACGGCGTAACCATCCATATCGGGCATCTGAATATCCATCAGCACCAGATCGAAGCGCTGGGCGGCAAACCGCTCCAGCGCTGAAGCGCCATCCACCGCCACCGTCAAGGCGTGCCCGGTGGGACGCAGATAGCGTTCAATCAGCAGAACATTGTCTGGCGAGTCCTCCACCAACAGGATGCGCAAATTCTGTGGCTCCGCCGCCGTTGGCCGCTGTGACGGCGCCTGCAACGCCCGCACGATGCTCCCCAGCAGCTCCTCTCGACTGACCGGTTTGATCAGCGTCGTCACCCCCAGCGAATGCGCCCGATTCAACACATCGCGACGATCATCGGAGGTCAGCAGAATGATGGGCGGCCCCGCCTCCCGCCAGCGCGTGCGGAGCGCTTCCACCAACTGCAAGCCGTCAACTCCCGGCATGTGGTAATCGAGCAAAATCACCTGAACGGGGGCCTGTTTCTCCTGCTCCAGCGCCAACAAGCCATTCTTCGCCCCGCCCACGCTCTGCACGGAACAACCGGCCTTGCGCAACAACTCCGAAAAGATCATCTGGTTATTGGCGTCATCATCCACCAACAGCACACGCAATCCCCGTAGCGACTCCTGCGCCTTAAGCGTGCTGGCCGAATCGTCGTAAACCACGCTGGCGCGCAGCAGGCGAGCGGTAAAATGGAATGCGCTGCCCTGTCCGGCCGCGCTCTCCACGCCAATGCGCCCCCCCATCATCTCCACTAACTTGCGACAGATGGAGAGCCCCAGTCCGGCGCCGCCATAGCGACGACTGACGGAGGAGTCAGCCTGAATAAACGGTTCAAAAATCTCGCTGAGCTTCTCCCGCTCAATGCCGCAGCCGCTATCGCGCACCACAAACGCCAGAGTGACGCTCTGCTCATCGACGCGCACAGCGCCGACCCGCACTTCGATCGCCCCCTCCAGGGTGAACTTGATGGCGTTGCCGATCAAGTTCACCAAAACCTGCCGCAAACGCTTGGGATCGCCGGTGAGATATTGCGGGGTATCCGCCTCCCGAACGAGGCTTAAAGAGAGCCCTTTGGACTCGGCGTGGGGTCTGAGGATATCCACCACCCCATTGACCAGAGCCTGCAGATCGAACGGCGTGGCGTCCAGCTCGAACTGCCCAGCCTCCACTTTGGAGAGATCCAGAATATCGTTGATCAGATCCAGCAGCGCATTGCCCGCGCGCTGGAACACCTCCACATACTTGCGCTGTTCGGTGGTCAAATGCGAATCCGACAGCAACTCCGCCATGCCCAGAATGGCGTTCATGGGGGTGCGGATCTCATGACTCATGGTGGCGAGGAATTCGCTTTTGGCCAGACTGGCCGCCTCGGCTTCCTGCTTGGCCTGACGCAACTGCTCTTCGCGTCTGGCGGAGGCGGCGATGTGATCGCCGATGGATTCGGCCATGGCGTTGAAGGTGAGGGTGAGCCGGCTCAACTCCTCAGCGGACGGTGGCTCTATACGTACGGCGTAATCCTGCTCGGCAATGCGGTTGGCCCCTTGGGTGAGTACTGTGATGGGTTTGACCATCCCGCGCGAGAGCAGCAGCCAGGCGAACAATAGACTCAGAATTACCGCGCCAAGCAGCAACCAACTGAATTGAATGGCCCGCGCCTGTTGCCGCACGATTTGGGCGTAGGTTTGCTCCAGCCGCTGCTGGGCGTTGCTGATGAACTGGTCAATGGGCTGCATGATGGCGGCTTTGGCGCGATGGTAGGCCACACCGTGGACCAATTGCCGCGCCTGCGCGTAGCGCGCGCCATCGGCCGGGCTCTCCCCGGCCGCCTGCGCCTGTTTGACCAGCGCCATGGCCTGCCGCTCCAGGGTCACCAGATCATCCGAGCGCCGGTGCGCCTCGCGCAGCAGGGCCAGTTCGCCATCGACAAACCCCGCTTGTTGCACCAACGTCTGCAATGAGACGGTCTGGCCGTCAAAGCGCGGCTCCTGCTCCCCGGGGATGATGTAGTCCCAGAATACCCCAATATAGCTCTCCGGCCGCGCCAACTCGCCGTTGCGGATGGCCAGGATTTGATCAAAATAGCGCAGATAGTGGTCATCGCCGGTGACCACATAGGTGCGCACCATACGGGTCAGATCATCGGAGCTTTGGCGCAGGTGATCGGCCAACTCCAGCGAGCGGTGGGCCGCCCGCTGGAATTGGTGCAGCTGCTGATTCAAACGCGACAGGTTGAACACGTTCCACGCCAACCCGCACGCCAGCAACGCGGGTATGGTCAATGAGATCGCCGCCAGAACGGTCACGCGCATTCGCATTACGCCGCCTCACGCAGGTTCGTGCTGACGGCTCCACAGGGGGACGTGGCGCATCAACACAACAGGTCATTAACTCACTCTATGCGTATTTCGTGCAATTCTCCATAACAGACTTGAATAAAAAGGGAATCGCACACTCTATCAACGCCGGCAAACAGGCAGGCGCCCGCAAGCGGAACTCAGCGCAACCGCTCGGCCAGGGGGATCAGGTTGATGAACTCGGCGCGGTAGCCAAACGGGTCGTCCCCCTTGGCGGCGCTGGCGATGGCGCGGACGGCGGCAAAGTCGAAGCCGTGCAGATGCGGGCTGCGCCGCAGCAGTTGGCCAAACCCGGCCACGGCGGCGGCAAAGCGCATATCCGCAGGAGCCTGCTCAAATTTCTCCAAGGCGTCCGCCGGCCCCACCGGGCGGGTGAGCAGCTGACTGCTGGGCTGGCCGGGCAGTTTGTAGCGCAGGCGCACATGGGCGATCTCGCGGCTTACGTCCGAGGACGCGGCGGCTTTGGCTTTGGGCGCATAGCGCAGCGGCTGCATATAGCGGAAATCGCTTGTCACGGGCACATACTCATACAGCGCCGTGACCCGATGGCCGCTGCCCACTTCGCCCGCATCCACCTGATCATTTTGGAAATCTTCACGCCGCAACTGCCGGGTCTCAAAGCCGATCAGCCGGTACTCCGCCACTTGGGCCGGATTGAACTCCACCTGAATCTTGACGTCATTGGCGATGGGGAAGAGGTTGGCGAACAGGTCGGCGCCGTAGATTTTGTGGGCTTCGATGAGGGAGTCCACATACAGCGCCACGCCGTTGCCCTTCTGCGCCAGACGCTGCATCAGCTCATCGTTGTAGTTGCCGCCGCCGAACCCCAGCACCGAGAGGTAGACACCGCTTTTGCGCTCGTCGGCCACCTGCTCCTCCAGGGTCTTGCCCCGGGTGACGCCGAAGTTGAAATCGCCATCGGTGGCGATGAGCACCCGATTGACCTTGGCCGGATCGAAGTTTTGCCGCGCCAGGGCGTAGGCCATCTGCAACCCGGCGCTGCCGTTGGTGGAGCCTTCAGCGCGCAGCGGGGCCAGGGCGTTGAGGATCTTCTGGCCCTGATCCCCAGGGGTGGGTTCAAGAATGGTTGTGGTCTCGTCGGAGTAGGCGATGATGGCGACCCGATCCTCCGCGCGCAGCGCTTTAACCAGGAACTCAAACGACTTTTTCGCCAGATCCAGCTTATCCACATCGCCCATGGAGCCGGAGACGTCGAGCAGGAACACCAGATTGGCCGCCGGGCGCTGCGCGGCGTCGATGGCGTAGCCCTGCACGCCGATATGCAGCAGGCGGGTCTTGGGATTCCATGGCGACGGGTAGCTCTTGGCGCTCACTGCCAGGGGCTTTGCGGCGCTGTCGGGCTTGGGGTAGTCGTAGCTGAAGTAGTTGATCAGCTCTTCGATGCGAATGGCGTCGGCGGGCAGGCGACCGCCCTGCTTGAGCAGTCGGCGCATATTGGCGTAGCTGGCGGTGTCCACGTCGATGCTGAAGGTGGAGACCGGCTCCGCGCTTACCTGCTTGATGGGGTTGTCCTCCACCTCTTTATAGTTCTCGCGCTCCTCCTGGCGCATGCGCGACGGCGGCGGCAACGCCTGCGCCAGAGCGGGCGGCGCGCCGGCGGCCATCATGCGCTGTTGGGGCATGGGCGACACGCCGCCGCCCGCAGGGACGCCGCACCCGGCCAGAGTCGCCGCCAGCGCGCCCAGCAGCGCCACACCGCCCCACACCGGGGTCAACAACCGCGTCTTCCGCTTCATCACACCACTCCCTTTGTCCCGCCGCGCGCCGGGGCGCACGCGTTTGCGCCGCTGTTCAACATTGTCTCTGCAAACATTCAACATCGCATATTCACAGGTTTCTTTATAGGCACCACAGGCACAACAATAGTCGTCGAATGCGCATCTACGCGATGGGCGGCGCCCACTCGCCACCATCGCGCCAACGCGCGGCCAGAAAGTCGATCAACGAACGCACCCGGGTGGTCACATAGCGCCCCGGCGGCGACACCGCGTAGACCCCGCCCTCCTCGCGCCAACAGGCGGGCAGAACTGGCGCCAGCGCCCCGCGCGCCACCGCGTCGCCCAGCATGAACAGCGGCATCTCCACGATGCCCAGTCCATCCATGGCCGCCTGCCGCAACACGTCGCCGTTGTTGGCGCGCAGCGGCCCACTCACCTTGACCCGATGCGCGCGTCCGGTCTCATCGGCCAGGGTGAACACGCCGACGGGAGAGGAGGCCACGGCGGTGTAGATCAGCACATCATGGGACGCCAGATCCCGTGGATGGGTCGGCGCGCCGCGTCGAGCCAGATACTCCGGCGCTGCGAACAGGCCGATTTTCAACGGCCCCAGGCGGCGGCTTTTCAAATTGGAGTCGGGCAATTTGCCGATGCGGATGGCCAGATCGAAGCCCGATTCCACCAGATCCACATAGCCCTCGTCCAATGAGAACTCCAGCGTCACATCGGGGTGCTGTTTCAGATAGTCCGCCACCGCCGCCATCAGGTGACGCCGCGCAAACGCCAGCGATGCAGTGAGGCGAACCACCCCGCTCACACGTCCGTGCAGACGCCCCACCGAGCGATCCGCCTCCTGCACGTCATCGACGATGCGGCGGCAGTGGTCCAGATAGAGCGCCCCCTCCTGGGTCAAACTCAAGCGCCGGGTGGTGCGATGGAACAGGCGCGCGCCCAGACGCTCCTCCAGCGCGCCCACCTGCTTGGAGAGGGCGCCGGGGGTCACCCCCATCTCCTGGGCGGCGGCGCTGAAACCGTGGGCGTCGGCCACCTGAATAAACGCCTGCATGGCGGCGAGTTGGTCCATGATTATTTCCAATCTGGAATAGATGATTGTCTCATTCTGTATATTAAAGAATTTTCAGCAACACTGTAAGCTCCTTGCAACGGTTTCCTCTGTTCAAGGAGCAAACACATGCCCCACACGCCGCATCGCTACGCTGCCAGTTTCCGCGCGCTGCATGGAACCATGGCGGCGCTGATCATCTCCCTGTTGGCCCTGGGCTGGTATATGACCGGCCTCACCTATTACGACCCCGACTACCGCTGGACGGTGACGCTGCACAAGAGCCTGGGCGCGCTGCTGTTTGTACTGGCTCTGGCGCGCATCGCGGCGCGCAGGGTCACGCCACAGCCGCCCATCCACCCCAACCATGCGCCGTGGGAGCGGCGCTTGGCGCGTCTGACCCATGGGCTGTTCTATGCCGCGTTTCTGCTCATGCCTCTCAGCGGTTATCTCATCGCCACCGCCGATGGCCGCCCGCTGGAGCTGTTGGGCGAGCCCATGATCCCGGCGCTGATCCAGTGGCCGGGGCAGGCCGACCAGATGGGCAAACTGCACAACGGCGCCGCCTGGCTGCTGGCCGGATTGATCGCATTGCACGCCTCAGGCGCGCTCAAACACCACCTCATCGACCGCGATAACACCCTCAGGCGCATGTTCTGGTAAACCTACGCCTGAGCATATGGGACACAACCACAAGGATTGAAAATCATGCAGATCAAACACACCTTCATCGCCTTCGCCGCCAGCGCCGCGCTGCTGCTGGGGACCGCCAACATCAACCGCGCCCACGCCGCGCAATACACCCTCGACCCCACCCACAGCTTTGTGCAGTTCAGCATTGCCCACCTGGGCTATAGTCTGCTGCAGGGGCGCTTCAACACCCTCAGCGGTTCGTTCTCCTATGACCCCAAACAGCCCAACGCCGCGCGCATCGCCGTGGAGGTGGAGACCGCCAGCATCGACAGCAACCACGCCGAGCGCGACAAGCATCTGCGCGGGGCCGACTTCCTTGACGTGGAGAACTACCCCAAGGCGCGCTTCGTCTCCAGCGCCATCCACGAAGCCAACGGCAAGGCGACTGTACGCGGCGATCTGACCCTGCACGGGGTGACCCGTCCGGTGCGGTTTGAAGCGGAGTTGATCGGCGCGGGCAAGGATCCGTGGGGCGGCTATCGACGCGGCTACAAGGGGAGTTTGACCATCAAGCGCGCCGACTTCGGCGTGAGTTACAACCTGGGCCCGGCGGCGGAGACGATGCGTCTGGACCTGTTCATCGAGGGCATCCGTCAATGACTCAGGAGCCGCTGACCGGGCCGCTGGATTCGGCCCGCGTGCTGTTTCTCTCCCACGGCGCGCCGGATATCCTGCTGCGCGATACGCCCGCCAGTGGTTTCCTGCGCGCGTTGGGTCAGCGGCTACCGCCCCTGCGCGGCATCGTGATGGTCTCGGCGCACTGGCAGGCGCCCAGACCCACCCTCACCGCCAACGGCCCACTCAAGACGCATCATGATTTCGGCGGCTTCGACCCGGAACTCTATCGCCAACGCTACCCCGCCCAGGGCTCCCCCGCCCTGGTTGCGGCGGTGGAGCACGCGTTTGCAAACGCAGGCGCACATCTGGAGGTGAATACCAAACGCGGCTTGGATCACGGCGCCTGGATCCCGCTGATGATGTGCCTGCCCGAAGCCAATATCCCCATCGCGCAACTCTCCCTGAGCAGCGGCGATTTCAGCGATGCGCTGGCGTTGGGGCGCATTTTGGCCCCCCTGCGCCAGCAGGGGATTCTGCTGGTGGGATCCGGCGCCGTCACCCACAACCTCAGCCTGTTGCAGGCGCCAGGCGCGCCGCCGCCGCTGTGGGCGCAGGAGTTCGCCAACCATCTGGAGCAGGGGCTGGCCGTTGGCGATTGGGACGCCCTGGCTCGCCAAACGCCTGCGCTGCCAAACTACGCCATTGCCCACCCCACCCCGGAGCATCTGGCGCCGCTGTTTGTGGCGCTGGGCGCCGCTGGCGACGCCCGCGCCATTCACTCACTCCATGACAGTTGGGATTACGGCGCGCTGCACATGGGCGCCTACGCCCTGTAACCCCTGCTCATCGGCGCCCCGAAGGGGGAAAGGACAATCCCTCGCGCCCAACTCTTCCCCTGTATTTTGCAAAACTGTGCTATTTTGCAGGTATGTTGGTCACTTTGGTTCATTGTGAAAAGGGCGTCAGCCCAATTGAAAATGACGCCAACTCAATTTTTCTCTCCCCCTCTCCAATAACGCCAAGCCAGCCCCCAAGCGCCGCGCATGAATGAGCACACGATTCTTTTCGTCGAAGACGACGACGAAATCCGCAACGCATTCGGCGACTTCTTACGGCGCCGTTTCGCCCAGGTGTTCACCGCCTGTGACGGGGAAGAGGGCATTACGCAATTCATTGAGCATCGGCCCGATATCGTGGTGACCGATCTGCGCATGCCAAAGAAAAACGGCATCGAACTCATCGCCTCCATCCGTCAGATCGACGCCTCCACCCCCATCGTGGTGTTGAGCGCCTATGCCGATCATAATTTCCTGACCGATTCGGTGCGCAGCAAGATCAATGGTCACGTCACCAAACCGGTCAACGAACGCATCTTCGTGGCCTTGATCGAAGATCTGCTGCGCCACCCCACACCGTCGCAACGCTCCTATGAACCACGCAATTTCGAGGCGCCATCAAAGGGCCTAAACGATCTCTCTGAAGCCAACAACGACCGCGTGTTCATGGTGGGCATCGGCGCCAGCGCAGGCGGGCTGGAAGCGCTCTCGGCCCTGGTCGGCGGACTGCCCGAGCGCAACAACACCGCCTATCTGGTGGCCCAGCACCTGAGCCCCACGCACAAGACCCTGCTCACCGACCTGTTGGCCCGCGCCACCACCCTGCCGGTTAAAGACGCCGAGCATGGCGAACCGGTTCTGCACGACATCATCTACATCACCCCGCCCAACAAGAACATCGAGATCTCCGATGCCGGGCGCATCGTGTTGAGCGAACCGGAGAAGTATTCGTTCCTGCCCAAACCCTCCATCAACCAACTGTTCCTGTCGCTGGCCGAGCACTGGCAGGATCGCGCGGTGGGGGTGATCCTCTCCGGCACCGGCACCGACGGCGCCCAGGGCATGCGCGCCGTTAACGCCGCTGGCGGCGTCACCATCGTGCAGGACCCCACCAGCGCCAAATATGACGGCATGCCCATGGCCGCCATCAACGGCTGTAGCGTGGACATGATCATCGATCCGGCGCTGATCGGCGAAGAGCTGGTGGCGCTGGCCAATTTCCCGCGCAACAAGGTGCTGCAAAAGCACCAGCTCACACAGTCCAACGACGACATGAGCGCCATCTTCGACCTGCTCTACCGCTACAAGAAGGTGGATTTCTCCATCTACAAAAAGAACACCATCGCCCGCCGCATCAAACGGCGCATGCTCACGCTGAAGATCACCTCCCTGCCGGAGTACGTCGACAAGCTCAAGGAGGATGAAAACGAAGTGGTGATGCTGTTCAAGGATATCCTCATCGGCGTCACCAGCTTCTTCCGCGACCGCGCCGCCTTCGAGGATCTGAAGATCCGTCTTCGGGAGTACCTGAAAAACAGTCCGGATCTGGAGGAGATGCGCATCTGGATCCCCGGCGCCTCCACCGGCGAAGAGACCTATTCAGTGGTCATCACCCTGCGCGAGATCCTGCGCGAACTCAGACAGTCAATGACCATCCGCGTGTTCGCCACCGACATTGATGAAGACGCCCTGAAGATGGCCCGGCGCGGCGTCTACAGCGAAGCCTCCATCAACGAGCTGAGCGAAGAGGAGATCCAGCGCTATTTCACCATCAACGACAACGCCTTTGAGGTGCAAAAGGAGATTCGCGAGCATGTGGTGTTCTCCTACCACAATCTGCTCTCGGATCCGCCGTTTAAAAACGTCGATCTGGTGGTGTGCCGCAATCTGCTGATCTACTTCACCACCGAAGCCCAGCGCCACATCATGCCCATGCTGCACTACGCCCTCAAAGACGGCGCCCTGCTGTTTCTCGGCAAGTCGGAGAACACCACCAACTACGAACACCTGTTCGCCACCGTCAGCCGCTCACATAAAATTTTCAAGCGCATTGCCGCTGCGCAGAAGGCCTTTAGTCAGGGGATTACACCGCCCACATTCGTGCAAAAGCAGCGTCTTGAACAACGCCGTGAGGCCGCGCCCAAAACGCTGCCGCTGCACGAACAGATCCTCAACGAAGCCTCCAAGGTGCTACTGCCCGACGTGCTGGTGATCAACGATCAGTTTGACATCGTCTATAAGAAGGGGGAGATGGCGTTCCTCTCCATGGGCGACGGCTACGTCACCTTCAACCTGTTCAAAATGATCGACCCGCGTCTGTCCATCGATCTGCGCGGGGCCATCGGCAAAGCCACCCGCAATGAACAGATTGAGTCCACCCCGTTCACCCCCGTCACCGGCGATGATGGCGTGCGGCGCCTGGTGCGCGTACGCGTGGCGCCGCTACGCGCAGGCCGACAAGCTTTTTTCGTTCTCTACTTTCAACAAGTGCTGGATGCCGAACTGCCAATTCCAGGCGCCGGGAGCACAAACGGCGTCGACCAGAGCCAGCCGTTGGAGTTGGAGCTGCAGCGCACCCGCGAGCATATGCAGACGCTGGTGGAGGAGTTGGAGACCAGCAACGAAGAGTTGCAGTCCACCAACGAAGAGCTGCAGTCCACCAACGAGGAGCTGCAATCCACCAACGAGGAGTTGGTGACCAGCAACGAGGAGCTGCAATCCACCAACGAAGAGCTGCAGACCGCCTACGCCGAACTCAAGGAGATGTACCAGGCCAACAACGTCATCAAAGAGGAGTACTCCTCCCTGAGCAAACGCTATGAGACCGTACTCGAGAGCATCAACGACATCGTTGTGGTCACCACCCTTGATGGCGTGTTCGTGCGCACCAACCGCGCCATGCAACAGATCTCGGGCTATGGCCGCGACGCCCTGCTAGCGCGCAGCTGGGGGGAGTTGACCGGCGAAAAGGAGTCGCTGCAGCGCGCACGGTATAAAGAGGTCATCGACCAGGGCCACAGTTCGCCCTATTTGCTGGAGATCGTCTCCACGACCGGCAAGGTTCATATACTGAACGTTGAAGATTACCTGATCCGCGCCGATGACGGCGCGCATCAGGTATGGAGCTTTGGCCGCGACGTCAGCGCCGTGCAGGCCGCCCAGCATCAACTGGAGCTCTCCGAGAACAAGTACAAGGCGATCTTCAACCGGGCCAATATCGGCATCGCGCAAGTGGCGCTCAACGGCGTATGGATGAACGCCAACCAGAACTTATTGAACTTCCTGGGGTATGACCGCGACGAACTCAGCGGGCTGTCGTTTCAGCAGATCACTCACCCCGAAGATGTGGATAAGGATCTGGCGCAGATCGAACAGCTGCTCACCGGCAAGATTACCGACTACAAACTGGAAAAGCGCTATATCCGTAAAGATGGCAAAATCGTCTGGGCCAAACTCTCGGTGGCGCTGGTGCGCGCTCAGGATGGCGAACCTCGCTTCCTCATCTGCGTGGTGGAGGATATCAACGAAATCAAACACTCCATGCTAAAGATGGAGCAGGCATCGGTGGTGTTCAACGCCACTCAGGAGTCCATCATCGTCACCGACGCCGACGGCCTGACCCTGAGCGTCAATGACGCCTTCGAGCGGGTCACCGGCTTTAGCGCCGAGGAGTTGATCGGCAAACCAGCCAGCGCGCTCAAATCCGGCAAGCACCCACAATCGTTCTATGAGGAGATGTGGCGGCGTTTGAAGAAAACCGGCATCTGGTCCGGCGAGATCATCAATCGCAACAAGGCGGGCGAACTCTATCCCGCCTACCTGAACATCTCGGCGGTGAAGGACAATCAGGAGCGCATCATCCAATACGTGGGCGTGCTCACCGACATCTCCCAGCTCAAGGAGTCGCAGGAGAAGATCGATTTTCTGGCCAGCCACGACACCCTCACCGGCCTGCCCAACCGCACCCTGTTCATGGACCGCCTGCAACACGCCATCGATAAGGCCAAGCGCGGCGACTCTCTGGTTGCGCTGTTCTTTACCGATCTGGATCGATTCAAAATCATCAATGATGAACTGGGACATCAGGCCGGCGACGAGGTGCTGGTCACCGCCGCCAAACGCTTCTGCAAGGAGCTGCGCGAGCAGGACACCGTGGCGCGCCTGGGCGGCGACGAGTTTGTGGTGATCATCGAAGAGCTGCAGACCCCCATCGCCGCTGGCAAGGTGGCGCGCAGCATCATCACCGCCATCGACGAGCCGATTGAGACCCACGCCGGTTCCGTCACCGTGGGCTGCAGCATCGGCATCGCCATCTACCCCAACGACGGCGTCAGCTGCGGCGAGATGATCCGCCACGCCGACGCCGCCATGTATGAATCCAAAGAGAACGGGCGCAACACCTACCGCTTCGCCAGCCCCGAGCTCTCCACCACGGCGTTTGAGAAAGTCACCCTGGAGAACGCCCTCCAGGCGGGCATTCACGCCGACGAGTTCATCCTCCACTACCAACCCATTGTGGCGCTGGACTCCGGCGACGTGGTCCAGGCCGAAGCGCTGCTGCGCTGGAACCACCCGCAGATGGGCATGGTCATGCCCGGCAAGTTCATCCCGGTGGCCGAAGAGAGCGATCTGATGGCGGAGTTGGATGACGCGGTGGCGTTTGAGGCGCTCAACGCCCTGCAGAAGCTCAAACAAGCGGGCGCATCCCCGTGCAAGTTGAGCATTAATCTCTCCAGCCGAAATTTCGCCAACGGCGATCTGTGCGCCAAGTTCAAAAGCTATCTGGCGCAGATGCAGATGGAGGCCGACGCCATCGTTTGGGAGGCGCAGGAGCGCGCCCTGGTGACCGAAGAGGGACAGAAGCAGAAGCAGTTGGCGCGCCTGCAGAAGTTGGGCTCGGCCCTGGCTATTGATGACTTCGGCTCCGGCCACGCCACCCTGGCCGGATTGAGCAGCGTCAACTTCGATTATCTGAAGATCGGACGGAGCATCATCGACGGCATTGGCAAAGACCCAGGCGCCGAGCAGTTGCTCAAGACCACCATTGCCGTGGCGCGCGCACTGGGTCGTCAGACCATCGCCGTGGGCATTGAAACCGAAGCGCAATTGACGTTTTTACGCCAGTGCGGCTGCGACTACGGCCAGGGCTATCTGCTGCACATGCCCAAACCGCTGGACGACCTGTTGGCGCTTCTGACTCAAGACGGGGAGAACGCCTCGGACCGCGAAGAGTGAGCGCACGCGACGCTGCGCTACTCCGCACGCGGAAGACGAATGGTAAACTCGGCGCCCGGCCCGTGGTTCGCCGCCATCAGCGTCCCGCCCATGCTCTGTTCAATAATCATTTTGCTCATGTAAAGACCGATGCCGGCGCCTTTGCCCTCAACCTTATTGGTAAAATAGGGCTCAAAAAGACGCGCCATGATGGCGTCATCCAAACCTCCGCCATTGTCGGTGGCCACCACCGCCACCTCAATGGGACTGGCGCTGATGGTCAGCGTGATGGCGCCCTCGCCGGGCTCCAATTGGCGGCGTTCAATGCGCTCCATAATGGCGTCCTTGGCGTTTATCACCAAGTTGAGAACCACATGGATAAACTCATTGGGGTATCCCTGCACGGTGTAGGATATATCCAGCGTCTGTTCACGCGCGAACTCCGTCAGGGTCTCAATCCGCCCATTATGCCCAACGCGCAGCGCCAAATTGAGATCGTGGTTGTGCAACTGGGGATGCACAATCGCCAACGCATGCTGCGCGGCTTTGACCACGCAAAATATCTGCGAGGCCTTGGAGGGGGCAAAGAAATTGCGGAAATCGTCAATCGTTTGCGACATCTGGGTAATCTGTCCCTGCGCCGACTCCACCTGCTGCTCCAGATACCCCTCAGTCAACTCATCAAACGCATACGCATCGCGGATGTTGAACAGCGCCATGCCCACCGCGGTCAACGGCTGACGCCATTGATGCGCAATGGCGCCGATCATCTCGCCCATGGCGGCCATCTTCGACTGCTGAATCAGGATCTGGCTCTGGCGCTGCTTCTCCTCCTCCAGGGCCACCTCATTGCTGATGTCCTGCACAATGCCGATGGCGTTGCGCTCCTGCCCGGTCAGGCCGATGAGAGAGATATAGAACAGGCACCATAAGATTTGGCCATCGGCGCAAATGTAGCGCTTGCGCAAGGAGAAGACATCCTCACCGCCGCGCCGCGCCTGCGCAAACAGCGCCGCTTGCGCCGTAACGTCCTGGGGATGCGTGTGGCTGTCGATGGTTTCGCACGCAAACGACTGCGGCGCATACCCCAACATCGTCGCAAAGCGCGTGTTGTGCTCCACCACGCGCCCCTCCCAGTCGATGACCAGAATGCCCAACCCCGAGTTATCGAAGATCGCCTGAAACCGCGCCAGACTGGCGCGCAACGCCAACTCGCTGCGCATGCTCTCGGTCACCTCCAACAGAGAGCCCACCATGCTGCTGGGGCGTCCGTCGGCGGCGTACTCCAACACCGCATCGCGCACGTGACACCAGATCCAATCGCCCAAAGCGTGACGCAGGCGAAAGCGCAGCTCACACGCCGTGTGCGGCGGCAGGCTGCGCACCTCGGCCAAATGGGCGCGGGCGCCATCGCGCTCGTCAGGGTGGATCAACTCCAGCGGATTGCCGTCGCTGGCGATATTCAACGCATCCAGATCGTAGCCGGTGATTTCGCTATAGCGGGAGTTGATGTAGGTGAATGCGCCGACGGTGAAATCATAAATATAGTGACCGTTTAAGGAGCTGTTGGCCAACTGGGTGATGCGCAACTCCAGCGCGCTGAGCGCCACCTGCTTGGCCTGGGCGTCCCGATGGCTCTGGGAGAGTTTGGCATAGGCCTGCTGCAACTGGGCGTGGCTGCGCTCGTGACGGCGCCACGCCAGCGCGTAGAGAGCGCTGCCCAGCGCGCCGATGAGCAGCAGCAACAGCGTAGCGAAGCCGATCTTATCGCGGGCGTGGCGCCCCAATCCGGCGATCTGCTGCGGCGTAATATGCGACACCGCTTTCCAAGGGTAGGAGGCGTCGCGAGTCGAGTTCAGCACCCGCGCGGGAATGGGGTGGATGGTGCGAAACACAAACAGGCCGTTGGGATCTGAGGTCATCCCATCCTGTTCGGCGGCGATGCGTCGCCACGCGGCGGGAAAGCTGCGCCCGAAGCTCTCTTCGCGGCCAAACATGAACGCCCACGCCTGCTCCTGCGTTCCGCCCTGCAGCCAGTAGCCGGGGCGATTGAGCAGCGCCACCGCGCCCAAGCCCGGCGGCGTGCGCGCAGTGAACTGATCCAATAGACGCTGTGCGCGGTAGTTGAGCAGGAGGATGCCGCGTCGTTCACCGCGAGCGTTGAACAGCGGCGCGCCAATGCGAATCATGGGGGTATCGGGACGCTCGACCCGATGGTGCTCCACATTCAGGTCCAGCGGCGAAGCGTAGAGCGCCCCCTGGGGCAACGCCATGGCCTCGGAGAAGTAGTAGCGCCCTCCCTTGTGCTGCAGATCGGAGTCGGCGACCCGGTGCGCCTGTTGTCCGTCGAAATCGATGCGCACCACCTCGCGCCCGGTCTCATCCAGCCAGCGCAGTTGCTCGTAGATGGTCTTATTGGCGGCGAACCCGAGCAGATCTTGCGCCAGACGATCGCGCGTGGCTGCGGAAGGGTTCTCCAATGCATCCTGCAAAGAGACCAACCGCGCCAAAGCTTGAACATCGCGCGCGACTTCGATGAGTTCTCGCTCCAGGGCGGCTGTGGCGCTGTCCAGCCGCACCCGCTCCTCGGCGACGACGCGATCCACCTCGCGCGTCTGTTCGCCGTGGTAGGCGTACAACGCTCCGGCGATCACCAAGGCCAGAAACGGCAAATAGAAACGGAAAAAAGAGATCAGCACATGGCGACCCTCACAACGACGCGACGCAATTTTGTTGGCGCCATCAGAGTTTACAGGCTCTGACAGCACAAGCGCAAGCCCTCTGGTCTCGCCCGCTGCGCGCGCAACCCGCTTCCCTCTTTGGTCTGGCGCGGTAGGAATAAAGTTTTCTCCGCCACCCGACTCTGTTGTGTTGCGCTATTCCACTCCCAACCAACAAGCGCACAGGGAATCTCACCCAACGAATTCACGGGTTGCGCCGTCGCGCGTTAGCGCTGTTGCAGATCGCTCAATTGGCGCAGATAGGTCCGCCGATCCAACTCGCCTCGAGCATAATGAGAATGGCGCCGTAAAAATGCATCACTGAAACAGCTTGGATCGTCCAAAAATGGCGGTCCAAAAATCCCACACCAGAAAAAGCTCTCTAACTCAGAAAACTCAGTCATAGAGTTTCCGGGTCAGGGGGTGGGAGGATGTATTCAGTGAGCATGTACAGAGAAGTGCGTTTGGCGGTAACCAGAGGCGGGATGAGCAAGCGCAAGGCGGCGGAGGCCTTTGAGCTGGATCCGCGCACGGTGCGCAAAATGATGGAGAACCCTGAGCCGCCAGGCTACCAGCGGAGCAAGCCGGTCAGATTGCCCAAACTGGGGCCGTTCACCGGGTTCATAGATCAGATTCTCAAGAACGATCTGGAGAAGATCAAGAAGGAGCGCCACACCGCGCAGCGGATATATGAACGGCTGTGCGATGAATACGGCTACGACGGGAAATATGGCGCGGTCAAGGAGTATGTGCGCGGCAAGCGTCTGCATCTGAAAGAGAAGTTTGTTCCCCTCAGCCATGCGCCCGGACACGCCCAGGTGGACTTTGGGCAAACGCACGGCGTGATCGGCGGCGTGGAGCGCAAGATCCACTTTTTCTGTATGAGTCTGCCCTACAGCGACGACAGCTTCGTTATGGGCTTCCCCGCGGAAACCACGGAAGCGTTTTGTGCGGGGCATAACGCCGCCTGTGATCACTTCGGCGGCGTTCCCCAAAGCATTCTGTACGACAACACCAGCATCGCCGTGGTCAAAGTTTACCGGGATGGTCGCCGAGATCTGACCGAAGAGATGATCCGGCTGCAATCCCATTACCTGTTCGATAGCCGCTTTGGCCGCCCGGCGCGAGGTAACGACAAAGGCAAGGTCGAGGGGCTGGTCGGCTACGCCCGACGCAACTTCATGGTCCCGGCTCCCCGCTTTGAATCGTTTGATGCGCTCAACGCTCACCTGCGCCAGAAATGCCTGGAGCGTCGTCAACAGACATTGCGAGGCTGTCAGCGGAGTATCGGAGAACGATTTTCCACAGACCAGGCGGCGTTCCTGCCGCTGCCGCCAATTCCCTACGACGCTTGCGAGAAGGTGAGCGCCAAGGTCACATCCCAGGCGCTGGTGCGCTATCGAACCAATGACTATTCGGTTCCGGTGCGTTATGGCTTTCACGATGTGCAGGTGCGGGGCTACATCCACGAAGTGGTGATCGCCTGTGGCGCTGAGGTGATTGCCCGGCATCCACGCTCCTATGCGCGTGAGGACGCCATCTATGACCCCTTGCACTATCTGGCGCTGCTGGAGGAGAAACCCAGGGCGCTGGATCAAGCCGCCCCGTTGCAAGGATGGGAACTGCCAGATGAGTTCGCCACCTTGCGCCGTCTGATGGAGTCCCGCCTGGGTAAAAAGGGCAAGCGGGAATATATTCAGGTTCTGCGCCTATTGGAGACGTTCTCCTTTGAACAGGTCCATTTTGCCGTGCAACAGGCGTTGAAGTTGGGCGCCATTGGCTTTGAGGCGGTCAAACATCTGCTGATCCGGCACATTGAACAACGTCCGCTCCGTTTGGATCTGTCCCGATATCCCTTTTTGCCCGAAGTGCATGTGGCGCGTACATCCGCCAGGGATTACGCCGCGTTGACGTCAGGAGAGCAGCGATGAACGACTCTCCGCAGATCCTCCTGGCGCACCACCTCAAAGCGCTCAAACTGCCCACATTTTATCGAGAATATGAAAAGATCGCCAAACAGTGCGCGGCGGAAGGCGTTGATCATAGCCGATACCTGCTGCGACTGAGCGAACTGGAGTTGATTGAGCGGGAGCGGCGCATGGTGGAGCGACGTATCAAACAAGCCCGGTTTCCCACCATCAAGAGCCTGGACTCCTTTGATTTCCTGGCCATGCCCTCATTGAACAAGGTTCTGGTGATGGAGCTGGCGCGTTGCGAATACATTCAGCGCCGAGCCAATATCATCGCCTTGGGCAACAGCGGAACCGGGAAAACCCATATTGCGTTGGGATTGGGCCTGGCCGCCTGTCAGCAGGGGTTGGCGGTTGGCTTCACCACTGCTGCGTCGCTGGTACACCAGTTGATGGAGGCGCGCGACGAAAAGCGGCTGCAGCGTTTCCAGAGTCAGTTGAGTAAACACAAGCTGTTGATCATCGACGAATTGGGCTTCGTCCCACTCTCCAAAACGGGGGCTGAGCTGCTCTTTGAGGTGATCAGCCAGCGCTATGAGCAGGGTTCAGTGATGGTGACCAGCAACCTGCCGTTCGAGGAGTGGACGGAGGTCTTCGGCTCCGAGCGCCTCACCGGCGCCCTGCTGGATCGGTTGACCCATCATGTCCACATCCTGGAGATGAACGGCGAAAGCTATCGACTGAATCAAAGCAAACGGCAAAAGCGCGCTGCAGAAACAAAAGCTTCCTGCTCAAATAGCAAAACCGACCCTTCCTGAAACTGGCGATCCTGCCCACTTGCGGCTCCGGGAGAGGCGGACGCTCCGCTATCCCTGTGGAAAACGAAAACACGTTTCCCACAGGTCTGCCGCCTCTCCCTCATTCTGAATCTCAAGTGTGTTGAAAAGATGTTTTTGTTCGTTTTTTTAAAGACAAAGGAAAACGGCAAACCCCGTTGTGCGCTACGCGCCCAACCAATGCCCAAGTGATGCATTATTGCGGCGCCATGGTGCTGCATTTTTCGGGCGCCATTGACACATAGCCCTCTTTGGGCAGGACAGGCGCTTCAAAAGAGCGTGCAAGGGCCATGGGGGAAGGGGTCAGCATGTTTCACCTCCATCAAGTAGGACGATGAAGGCCGGGTTTCTTCGCTCCTGCGCCTCACCGTCCGGGGTTGGACAGTGAGGCAAACGTAGCGCGGGTTGTTGGAGAGAAAAATTCCTGTCTCGTAGGAGAAAATAGGTTTCTCGGTTGGATGCGGGGGAGCCTGGATATTACGTCGCTTTCTTCGGGCGTCCCCCTTTGCCCCCTGTGGGATTCAAATCTTTCACCCAGTCGCGAATGGTTTCCTTGCTGTAAATTTTTCCTTCGCATGCGACTTCAAGAATGTGGGCATCATCCGCCATGGCTGAAATGGTCATGTTGGGGTCTTGTCTCCAAAGGACTTCCGCCACGGCCCTAACGCGCTCTTTATGCCGCCGCGTTTTCCCGTGGCGTGGATCATCAAACATAATATGTGAAGCGATGTAGCTTAGAGCTTTATCTCCTTGGTTATCATGTTGAGCTTGCATTGTGTCGATAGAGCTTTTATCTGGATCAGTATGGGCAAAGTTATCCCACAATCGATCGCATTCAGACTGGTCTGGAGAAAGACAGTAGATTTTTTCATCTGGATGATAAGTTGGGTCAGGGGTTCTTTCTGTAAATAGGTTCTTGATAAATCTTGGTAACGTCATGCGTTCTGCGTTCAGATTTCTTTCAAGAGAGCTTCTAATGCAGACATGCAAGATATTTTCTTCAAGGGCGGTGTCAATTTTGCGGTCTTTAGGTTTTCCAAGAGGTGGGCCGAGACTTGAATAACGGATAAATAGCTCATCATCTTCCACATGAAACTCTACACCTTCTACTTCGACCTCTCCTACGTCAGCAACGTACACAAAGCAAACCTGTTTCGGTTCAGTTGGAAAATGACAAACAAGCCGTTTATAATGTGTAGATAATAAGCGGAGGTTTGTATGGAACGGAAGAAGCGGAGATTTACGGCTGAGCAGAAGGTAGGCTATGTGCGCCGTCACCTGGTCGAGAAGGTGGTTCTCTCGGATCTGTGCGACGAGGCGGGCATTCAGCCCAGCCAGTACTATCGCTGGCAAAAGGCTTTGTTTGAGAACGGCGAAGCGGCCTTGTCTGACAAACGCGGCCAAAAGGCTTGTGACCGACAGATTGCCGAACTAGAAGCGAAGTTGGCAACCAAAAATGAAGTTATGTCTGAGCTTCTTGAGGCGCATGTTGCGCTAAAAAAAAGTCTTGGGGTGAGCTGAACGGCTGCTGGGTGGAGCCGGACATACGGGATTCGGTGGTGGATTTCGTGGCGTTTTGGTCAGACAAGAGCGAAATCGACACGAGCCGAATTATCAACTGGATAGGCGTGCAAAGGGGCAAGTTCTATTCATGGCGCAAGCGCTATGGAATGGTTAATGACCACAATGGCCGTATTCCCCGAGATTTTTGGCTGGACGATTGGGAAAGGGAAGCGATTGTCGCCTTTTTCCATGAACATCCGTCAGAGGGCTATCGGCGCCTGACCTACATGATGCTGGATGCAGGCGTGGTGGCGGTCAGCCCCTCTTCAGTGCTGCGTGTGCTCAGAACTGCCGGGCTGATGCGTCGTTGGAGCCCATCGCCCTCGCAGAAGGGCACAGGGTTCAAACAGCCTTCGGAGCCGCATAAACACTGGCATGTGGACATCTCCTATCTGAATATCCAGGGGACGTTCTACTATCTGTGCAGTGTCCTGGATGGATGTAGCAGGTTTATCCTCCACTGGGAGATTCGTGAGTCGATGAAGGAAGATGAGGTTGAAGTGGTCCTGCTCCGAGCTCAGGAGGCCTATCCGGAAGCTAAGCCGCGGCTGATCTCAGACAATGGGCCGCAGTTCGTTGCCAACGATTTTAAGGCGTTCATCCGGGAATCCGGCATGACGCATGTGAGGACTTCGCCTTACTATCCGCAGAGCAACGGAAAACTGGAGCGTTTTCACGGTAGTTTGAAGCGTGAGTGCATTCGGCCTCAGACGCCATTATCGCTGGAAGATGCCCAACGGGTTGTGGGAAAGTACGTCGAGCATTACAACACCCGGCGGCTCCATAGCGCCATCGACTACGTCACCCCACAGGATCGCCTGGAAGGGCGGCATGTGCAGATCCTGGCCGAACGAGATGAAAAGCTTGAGGCGGCCAGAGAACGGCGTCGGACGACGCACCAAAAGCAGTCTTTTCAGCCATCCCAAAAAATGGCTGAAAAGGCGAACAGCTAACTGATATTTTGGTTTAGACGGTTGTCATGTTTCCGCTGAACCAGCACAAACCAACCCTTCGTAAAGTTCTACCATATTAAGCCAGTCGGCTACTTTTCTACGCTCCGCTTTGGTCTCTCGCATGAATAGTTTACTAAACAGGTCAATTCTCATTCCCCGCTCAGGCGCATCTTCTGGGAAAATGGACATTGCGCACCCTCATGCGCCCTCAAAGATGAGCCCGGCCAGGGCGGTGAGGAACCGCCTTTTCCCGCCGTCGCGGTAGGCCGGGCTTTCGGATCAAGCCTGACGCTTGAATGGCAAAATGTCGGCGCCGTCGCGCAGCGCGTCCAGATAGTCCGCCCACGCCTGCATCATCTTCACCCGTTCAGCCAAGTGCTGGGCGTGGTTGTAGGCGGCGCGCACCTCGTTGCGTTCCGCGTGAGCCAACTGGCGTTCAATCACATCGGCGGGCCAGCCCATCTCATTGAGCCGGGTGGACGCCATGGCGCGGAATCCATGGCCGGTCATTTGGCCTTTCTCATATCCCAGACGGCGCAGCGCCGCCAACACCGTATTCTCAGACATGGGACGCGCGGCGCTACGGACGCCAGGAAACACATACCGCCCGTTGCCAGTAAGCGGCTTGATCTCGGCCAGAATTTCCAGCGCCTGGCGGCTCAGGGGCACAATGTGCATCTCGCGCGCTTTCATCTTGCCTGCCGGGATACGCCACTCTTTGGCCTCTATGCCAATCTCGGACCATTCGGCGTGACGCAACTCCCCTGGACGGGCAAACGTCAGCGGGGCCAATTTCAGCGCGCAACGGGTGATGAATGACCCTTCATAGCGGTCGATATCCCGCAACAGTTCGCCAATCATTTTAGGGTCGATGATCGTGGCCATGCGCTTGGATTTGACCGGCGGAAGCGCCCCCTTCAGATCTCCAGTGGGGTCACGTTCCGCCAAACCAATGGCCACAGCATAGCGGAATACCTGCCCGCAATTGGCGCGCGCCCGGTGCGCGGTCTCCACCGCGCCACGGCTTTCAATGCGCCGCAATACCTTCAGCAGTTCAGGCGGCGTAATCTCCCCGATAGGCCGCGCGCCGATCCAGGGGAAGATATCCCGCTTGAACAGACTCAGCAGACGTTTGGCGTTGGAATCTGTCCAGTTCGGCGCGTGTTTGGCGTACCACTCCATCGCTACCGTCTCAAAGGCCCCCTGCTCATCGGCGATGGCGGCGGCCTTCTGGGCTTTGCGATGCTGGCCCGGATCGACGCCATCCGCCAACAGACGCCGCGCGTCACCCCGCTTCTGTCGCGCCGCCTTGAGCGTCACGTCCGGGTAGACGCCCAAGGCAAGACGCTTCTCTTTGCCGCCAAAGCGGTACTTCAGACGCCACCACTTGCGGCCAGTTGGGGACACCTCCAGATACATGCCCCCACCATCTGTCAGCTTGAGAGTCTTTCCTTCGGCCTTGACCCGGCGAATTTCCGTGTCTGTCAGCGGCATCTGAACACCTCTCTTTGCGCTACGGTCCTCGGTTCGGTTCCGATATCGCCGGAACACCCGAAAATTCCAGAACTCTCTGGAATTCAGGAGGCTTTGCCAGACTGGGGGCATCTGTTTAATCAGAATCTCAAGATTCCCCCAGAAATGCCCCCACATGCCCCCAGATTTGGCTGGACTGGCTTGGACAAGAATAGACAACAGAAAAGAGAAAAGCCAGCGTTTCCGCTGGCTTTCAGGACTCCCCTGGACGGGGTTGGATCAGAATTTGGTGGGCCCACCAGGATTCGAACCTGGGACCGACCGGTTATGAGCCGGCGGCTCTGACCGCTGAGCTATAGGCCCGCTTCTGGAGGCCGCTTAGGACTCCAGGAAGCTGCGCAATTTACGCGAACGCGTGGGGTGGCGCAACTTGCGCAGAGCCTTGGCCTCAATTTGACGAATCCGCTCACGGGTCACATGGAACTTCTTACCCACCTCTTCCAGTGTGTGGTCGGTGGGCAGGCCGATGCCAAAGCGCATGCGCAGCACATTCTCTTCGCGTCCAGTGAGGGTCTTGAGCACCCGCCCGGTGGTGTCGCGCAGGTTGGCCATGATGGCCAGATCCGACGGCGAGAGCATCGACTTGTCTTCGATGAAATCGCCCAGATGCGAATCCTCTTCATCGCCCACCGGGGTCTCCAGGGAGATCGGCTCCTTGGCGATTTTGAGCACTTTGCGCACCTTCTCCAGGCTCATGCTCATGCGCTCGGCGATCTCTTCGGGAGTCGGCTCGCGACCCATCTCCTGCACCATCTGACGGCTGGTGCGCACCAGCTTGTTGATGGTCTCAATCATGTGCACCGGAATGCGGATGGTGCGCGCCTGGTCGGCGATGGAGCGGGTGATGGCCTGACGGATCCACCAGGTGGCGTAGGTGGAGAATTTATACCCGCGCCGCCATTCGAACTTGTCCACCGCCTTCATCAGGCCGATGTTGCCCTCCTGAATCAGGTCGAGGAACTGCAAACCGCGGTTGGTGTACTTTTTGGCGATGGAGATCACCAGGCGCAGGTTGGCCTCCACCATCTCCTTCTTGGCTTGACTGGCCTTACGCTCGCCATCCAGCACCACCTTCTGACTGCGCTTCAGGTCGGTGACGTTCTGCCCGGCCTCCAGCTCCACCTCATGGATGCGCGCCATGGCCGCACGAACCTCATCGGCGCGGGCGTAGAACCGCTTCCACCCGGCCTGTTTGGCGCTGGCGTAACCCTCAATCCACTCTTCATTGCCCTCATTGCCTTTGAACGCCTCGACAAAGGCGCCCTTGTCCACGCCACAGCGTTCGGCGATGAAGACGATCTTCTGCTCCTGTTCGCGCACCAGAGAAACCAGCAGTTTGATGCGATCCACCAAGCGCTCGCGCTGACGCGGCGAGAATTTGATGGAGGCGACCATATCCACCATGGCGGCCTTATGCTCGTCATACTCCTTCTGGAGTTTGGTCTCTTTCTTTTTGTCGCCAGCCAGTTGCGCCGCCACCAACGGCTCATGAATCTCCTGCAACTTGGCGTATTCGGCGGCCACCGCGTCGAACGTGGCCTGGGTCTGCTCCAGCAGTTCGCGGAACTGTTCGTTATCGCTCTCGTTGTCGCTTTCGCTGGCGCTGGCGCTGGCCTCCTGCCCTTCGGCCTGGGGCGCGCTCGTTTCGCTGGCTTTGGCGGCGACCTTTTTGTTCGACTCGTCGCCATCTTCGTCGTCTATGGCGTCGTAATCGTCATCATCCTCGTTCTGATCTTCGGCGCTCTCTTCGTTCTCGTCGTCATCGTCGTCGTTGCTCTCGTCGTCGGAGACCTCGCCCTCTTCACCATCCTGGGGCGTGGAGATATCCAACACGTCGCGCAAGGAGACCTCGCCCAAACGCAGTTTGTCGGCCAGCCCCATGATCTCCTGGAAGGTGCAGGGCGCATCGCAGATGGCCGCAATCACCTCATTGCAGCCCTCTTCAATGCGCTTGGCGATGGCGATTTCGCCTTCGCGGGTGAGCAGCTCCACCGAGCCCATCTCCCGCAGGTACATGCGCACCGGATCGTCGGTCTTGCCCAGGTCGATATCTTCGATGCCCGACTCGCTGCGCCCGGAGCCGCCCTCTTCGAAGTTGTCATCTTCGCTTTCATCATCGTCGCTGGAGATCTCCTCCAGATCGCCCAAACTGCTCGAACGCGGGCGCCCGCCGCTCTTGCGCGGCGTCTCATCGTCGTCATCGGACTCCACCAAATTGATGCCCATGCCGTCGAGCACGCCCATGACGTCTTCGATCTGATCGCCGGAGCTGATGTCCTCCGGCAGCACGTCATTGACCTCATCGTAGGTCAGAAATCCCCGCTCCTTGCCGCGCGCAATGAGCTGTTTCATGTGGTCAAGCTTGGTCTCTTCCTGGGACATGTTTCTGGCGTTCCGTTGGCTGTCGGTCATGAGCATCTAACAAGCTTTCCTGGCGACGTCGAAGCGAAGAGATCGCAACGCCGTCACGCCAAATCGTCAATTAATCCGGTTGGGCGCGCCGCCCTACACTACAGGTAGCGTCCATCTCCACGGCGCTGTTGCAGGCTGGTGATCTCCTGCTTGAGCACGCTCATACGACTCATCATGGCGTTGACCTGGTCGTTGGCCGCGTGGGCCAGTCCAGCCATGAGCTGGTCGTACTCCCGCTGGATGCCGCGCTCGATCATGGTGAGCAGGCAACCGCGCAACTCCGAGGCTTGCGACTCCAACTCCGCCTCTTCGTTTTGCGTTATGCGCTTGGCCAACTGGCGCAGCGCATCGTCCATGCCGTCGAAGGACCAGGGCCCCTCATCGGCGGGATCGCGATGAAAGCCCCTCTCCAACAGTTCGGTCAAAAGCTGCTGAAGTTGAGGATTTTTCAACCGCAGCTTGGCCAAATCCTCTTCATGCTCCAGCGTCAAACGGGGGTGTTTGAGCAGCAGCCCCATGAGCGCCTGATCGTGATCGCGCCCGCCATCGGCGCCCTGCGCGCTGTCGCGTCGACGCCATTGAGGGGGCTGCCCCATGGGCGCGCCGCTTTGATTCCGATCACGCCACTCCCCACGCCCGCCGCCTGCGGGTCGGTCGCGCCACGCCCCGCGTCCGCCGCCTGAACGATCTGGCCAGCCGCCGCTGCGCTGGGCGCGCTCGCCGCGCAGCACCTGCCCGGCGGTTAAACCGCCCAGACGCGCGCCCAACTCCTCGGCCATCAATTCGCGCAGCAGCGGATCGGCCACCTGCTCCAGCAGAGGCCGCGCCCGGTGACTGAGCGCCGCGCGCCCCTCCGGCGCCGCCAGATCCAGATCCTCGGCCAGCCCCCGCACCAGCAGATCCACCGGCGTATCGGCGTCATCCAGCCGCGTCATAAACGCCGCTTCGCCCTCGCGCCGCACCAGCGAGTCGGGATCCTCGCCCTCGGGCAGAAACAGAAAGCGCGCATGACGATCGGCCTGCAGGCCATCCATCACCCGCTCCAGGGCGCGCCAGGCGGCCTTGCGTCCGGCGTTGTCGCCATCGAAGCAGAACACCACCTGCTTGGCGCGGCTCCAGATCAGCCGCATATGCTGTTCAGTCACTGCCGTGCCCAGGGTGGCGGTCACCGGCAGCACGCCGCGCTCGGCGATGGCGATGGCGTCCATATACCCTTCGGTGACCAGCAGGCGCGGATGGCGCGCCAACTGCTCCTGGGCGATATTCATGCCGTACAGAATCTCGCTCTTGCTGTACAGCCGCGTCTCCGGCGAGTTGATGTACTTGGGCTTGCCGTCGCCCAACAACCGCCCGCCAAACCCTACGCAGCGCCCGCGCTGGTCGTGGATGGGGAAGATGATGCGGTCGCGGAAGCGGTCGTAGACGTTGCCCTCCTCCTTGCGCACCACCAGCCCTGCTTGCTCCAACGCGACAACCGCCGCTTCTCCGCCGCCCAAACGATCCAGCAGATTGCGCCAGCCCGGCGGCGCATAACCGATCTCAAACCGCGCTATGGTGTCCGCCGACAGCCCGCGCCCGTGCAGATAGCGCCGCGCGCGCTCCCCCGCCGGTTCGTGCAGTTGGCGGCGAAAGTAGCCTTTGGCCTCGGCCAGCAGCAGCAGCAGACGGTCGCGCTCCTGGCGTTCGCGATCGCGCTGCGGGTTGGGCTGGTCCGGCTCCGGCAGGGGCATCCCCGCCTCCATGGCCAGCGCCTCCACCGCCTCCGGGAACGGCAATCCCCGCGCCTGCATGACAAAGTCGATGGCGTCGCCGTGGGCGCCGCAACCGAAGCATTTATAGAAGCCCTTATCGGGCCGCACATTGAATGAGGGGGATTTCTCCTGGTGGAACGGGCAGAGTCCCAACCAGTTGGCGCCGCGTTTTTTCAGCGGCGTGACGCGCTCGATGACCGCCACCAGGTCCACCCGCTCGCGCAGGGCCAACAGGAAGTTGTCATCGAATCGCGCCATATGCCCCTCTTAACCGGATAGTGTGCGCAACAACTCCCGCCAGGCGCGCGCCATCCGCCCCCGAAGAGGGGGACACAGTGTCTTACGCGCCCGCCAGACGCTTTTTCACCAGCGCCGACAGGGCGCCCATATCGGCCCCTTCCGGCACCGAGCCTTTGAGCTGGCCCATCACCTTGCCCATCTCCTTGATGGAGGCTGCCCCGGCGGCGGCGATGGCGGCGTCGACGATGGCGCTCATCTGCTCTTCGGAGAGGGCTGGCGGCAGATACTCTTCCAGCACCGCGATCTCGCCCAGCTCCTTGTCGGCGGACTCTTCGCGGCCGGCGTTGCGGAACGCCTCTGCGGAGTCGCGACGCTGCTTGATCTGCGCGCGCACCACGCGAATGGCGTCGGCTTCCGTCATCGCTTTGCCGCCGGACTTCTCCTCATTGAGGATCGCCGCGCGCAGCATGCGCAGGGCGCCGGTGCGAGCGCTGTCCTTGGCGCGCATGGCGGTTTTCAGATCATCGGAGATGCGTTGGGAAATCGTCATAAATCTCTCAATCCAACTCTGGCTTATTCCAATTTTGGCTGACGACGACGACTGGCCAGGAAACGGCGCAATGTCGTCAATCAATTTTCTGGGGGGCGCGACCGAAAGAGGAGGACGTCAGCGGGTCAGTCACATGCGGCGATGCAACGGGGTTAGGCTGATGCGGCTCCTGTGGATGCGGTGTGAGCGCGGCGCGTAACCGGCTCTTGCGCGATGGTCTCCCCAGCCTGAATCCCTGGCGTGGTCCGAACGGGCTTATGAATAAGAAGCCAGTCGGATTTGGAAGCGGGATTCTGTTGTCTGACCTTGACTTTGTCAAGGAACAAAATCGATTAGTTCCCAAAAATTGCTTGACACGGGATTTGGATCATGGAGCGGAGAGCGTCAGCACCCCTTGAAATCCCGCCCCACACAGCGTACCAATGCGTGTGACCCAAAATTTGCGCCAGCGCGCGCCGCGTGCGCCGGTCCCCCTCATGGAGACAGAATCCGATGTCCAAAGCTTTGCGCTATCTGGCCGCGACCCGCCCCGAGGCGGCCACCAATCTGCTGGGCTTCTACAAACACAGCGTGCAGGCCCTCGACGACAAAACCCGCCACCTGATCCAGATCGTCACCAAGATCAGCGTCGGCACCGAGCGCGGTCTGCGTCAGTATGCGCCCAAGGCGCTCAAAGCCGGGGCCACCAAGGAGGAGATCCTCGACGCCGTGCTGATGGCCTTCCCCGCCGCCGGTCTGAACAAGGTGCTGGACGCCATTGTGGTGTTGAATGAGCTGGAATTGCTGCCGGAAGTTCCCGACGCCGAGCCCGCCCCCGCCGCCGACCCGGTGCTGGGCGCGCTGACCGACTTCCCCATCAAGAAGATGCAGTGCGTCTCCCGCGCCACCGGCGACGTCATCGTCTATCGCCCTGACGAGACCAGCGTGAAGGTGTATGACAACCACTGCTCCCACGCCCGCACCAGCCTGTGCAAAGGCATCGACCATGGCGAGCAGGTCGAGTGCCGCATCCACAACTGGGTGTTTGATCTGGCCTCCGGCAAATGCGTCGGCCCCGACCCCGCAGGCAAGCCCAGCCTGCGCGAAGTTCCCGCCGAAGTGCGCGACGGCCAGGTGGTGGTGACCGGCTAAGGAGAATATTGTCAGTTGAAATCAGAATCGGACAGTTTGCGTATTGGGAATGAAAGATATCGAGGGCTTTGCCCTCAAGCTCCCAAGACCAACTACCACACCGTGGGGCGCCGCCCCACACCCCGCTGGGGTCGCGGACCCCAGACCCCGCCGCCGACTAGTCGGCGGCCAATAGTCAGCGCAAGCTGAACCTCCATCACGCAAACACTGGCCGTTCTGTGCAGTTTTGGTTTTGACTCGCTATAGCGCGCGGGGCGAACTCTTCGCCCCGCGCGCGCTCTGCGTTTTAGCGATCCGCCAGAATCGTGCACACAATGGGGCGCTGCGCCCGTGGTCCGTCGAATTCACAGAAGAAGATGTTCTGCCAACGCGACAACCCCAACGCGCCGTCAATCAGCGGTATAGTCTCCGACGGACCCACCAGCCCCGCCTTCAGGTGGGCGTCGCCGTTGCCATCCTGCTGGTCATGCAGCCACACCCCTTGGGGGATCATCTGGCGCAGCAGATTGACCACATCCCGCTGCACGCTATCATCCCAATTCTCCTGAATCATGATCGCCCCCGTAGCGCCCTGGGCGTAGACGCTCACCAAGCCATCTTTGACCCCGCAGCGTTTGACGCAGTCGGCCACCTGTGCGGTGATGTCGATCAGCTCTTCCCGCGCCTGCGTAGCGATATGCAATTGATAGCGCATTGTCTCTCCAGTTCTGTTCTCATATAGGCGTTAGCATTCAGAAGTGAACATTGGAAAGCAATAAGATATCGAGGGCTTCGCCCTCGAGCTCCCAAACATCAAAAGCCACACCGTGGGGCGCCGCCCCACGCCCCGCTGGGGCCGCAGGCCCCAGACCCCGCCGCCGACCAGTCGGCGGCCAATAGTCAGCGCGAGCCGAACCTGCGTCACGCAGACATTGGCCGTTCAGTCGAGACGGGAATGCGTTGGCGCGCGGCGACGGGAATCCCCCCACCGCGCGCCACGACGCCCCACCTACCTCCTGCCGAACTTGGTCACTTTGGCGGAATTGACCATTTTGGAGAATTTGCGCTGGCGGTCGCGACTCTCATGCGCCGACTCGCGCAGATACCCCTGCTCGCGCTGCAGCTTGAGAAAATTCTCCAGCCGCCGCACATCGATCTCGCCATCATCCACCGCCGCGCGCACCGCACAGCCGTCGTCCTGCTGATGCCCGCAATCGCGGAAGCGGCACCGCTCCGCCAACGCGGCGACGTCGGCAAACACCGCCTCCAATCCGGCGTCGGACGCCTCCACCCGCAACTCGCGCATGCCTGGCGTATCCAGCAGCCAGGCGCCGCCCTCCAGCGGCAACAATTGGCGACTGGTGGTGGTGTGTCGCCCATGGGCGTCGTCTTCACGGATCGCCCCGGTGGCCTGCGCCGCCTCGCCACGCAGAGTGTTAATGAGGGTGGATTTGCCCACCCCGGAGGAGCCCACAAACGCCACCGTTTCACCCTCCCCCAACCACGGCGCCAGCAGAGTGCGCGCCTCGGTTTGGCGGGCGTCCAACGCCAGCGCGATCAGCCCCGGGGCCAACCGCTGCGCCTGTCGCAGCAGATCCGCCGGATTCTCCAGCAGATCCGCCTTGGTCAGCACAATCACCGGCGCTGCGCCGCCCTCCTGCGCCAGGGTAAGATAGCGCTCCAGCCGCGAGGGGTTAAAATCCTGATTGCACGAGGTGACGATAAACAGGGTGGAGAGATTGGCCGCCATGGGTTGCAGATGATGCCCATGACCGGCGGCGCGGCGCGCCAGAAAGCTGCTGCGTTCCAGCAGTCGCTGCGCAACGCCCGCCGCATCCAGCAGCAGCCAGTCGCCCACCACCGGCTGCTCGTCGACGGGCAGCGCCCGCCAGCCGCCGGGCAGCGTCAGGCGCTGAAAGCCGCTGGGCGTGATGAGTTGCAGAATCAACCCATCGCGCGCGGTCACCCGCGCGGGCGTGGCGGCGTCGAACTCATCCAGCGAGAGTTGTTGCTGAAAAAAGGGGCCAAAGCCCATTTGGGAAGTCGAAAAAAGCGCATGCGTCATCGCTTGAACCTCGATCTGTCTTGCACAAGAGGGATCGGGCTTCAATCACCAAGCCCGGCGAACAGAGCCGGGCGGACCGGAGGGACCAGTCGGAATGTGGGATCGCGTCCAGACCGGGCCGTCAGGCCGCCCGGAAGGACTCAAGCTCCATGCGTTTCAAAAAAGCTCCTATCATTGACCAATAAACAGTGAAACAGTACCACACACCGCATCCGATCTGGAGCGATTTTCGCCCCAGAACCCACACCACGTAATCGGGACCCGGCGCCATGCATGTCATCTTCTCCCACGGCAAAGAGGCCCATCCCGCAGGAGAGAAGATCCTGGCGCTGACCCGCGTGGCGACCCAGTTGGGCTTCACCACGGAGTCCATCGACTACCGCGATCAGCGCAACGACCCCGAGGGGCGTGTGGCGCGCCTGCTCGCCGCCGCCGACAACGCACCACGCCCGTTGGTTCTGGTGGGCTCCAGCATGGGCGGCTATGTGAGCGCCGTCGCCTCGGCCTCGCTGCGCCCCCAGGGTATGCTGCTGCTGGCGCCCGCCATCGGCCTGCCCGGTTATGCCGATCCCGACCCGCAACCCTGCGCCGACCATCTGCAGATCGTCCACGGCTGGATGGATGAGATCGCGCCAGTACAGAACGTCACCGCCTACGCTTTCGCCCACGCCGCCCCCCTGTGCGTGCTGCCCGACGGCCACCGCCTGCTGGCCAGCATGACGCAGATTGAAATGCTGTTTGCGCAACTGCTCCAGCGCGTCGCCGCCGACCATGCGCAGGCCAGCGCCGTAAGCGAGTAAAACACCCCACGCCACGCTTTCCAGTTCTCACAACCTCCTGTTTTGTGGGAGAATCGGAGAAACTTCACGAAAACGGTAATCATCCCTGCTCCCCTAACCGCCGCCACAGGATCACCACCATGCTGCGTCCACTCTGGCTGCTCCTGCTGTGCCTCGCGCTCATGTCGCCACACCGCGCCAGCGCCCAGGCGGCGGATCAACTCACCTGGCTGCACCCGGACTACCCGCCGGTGTTCATCGTCTCCGGGCCGCAGAGGGGCCAGGGATCGCTGGATCGGGTGGAACAGGCGCTCATACAACGCCTGCCCGGTTATGAACACGTCGCCGAAATCGCCAACCTCAAGCGCATGGTGCGAACCATGCAGAGCGGCCAACGCGCCTGCGCCGTGAGCATGTTCAAACGTCCCGAGCGCGCCCGCACGCTGCTGTTCTCCAAACCCTATCTGGCGGTGCTGCCCGGGCGTCTGGTGATCCGCGCGCGGGACCGCGACCGCTTTGCGCCCTGGAGCGACGATCAAGGCCGCGTGCGTCTGCAGGCGTTGCTGGACCAGGCTCCCATGACCCTGGGATTCGCTCAGGGCCGCGCCTATGGCGGCGGCATCGATGCGGTAATCGGCGCCCACGCCACCCCGCGCAACAGCCTGCCCTCCTACAGTAATGAGGTGTTCCAGGATCTGCTGGTGATGCTGGATAATCGGCGCATCGACTACACCGTCGCCTTCAGCTTTGAGTTGACCCATGCGCAAAAGCAGATGTCCCTATCGCAGCGCTTCATCACCCTGCCCATCGCCGAGTCGCCGCCCTACACTCTCAACTACGTCGCCTGCGTCAAATCCCCCTGGGGCGAAGCAGTGATGGCGAAAATCAACCCTATCCTCATGACACTGCGCGCCACGCCGACACTCTACGGCCCCTATAAAGGGACGCTGGACGAACAGGCGGCATCGACGTATGACGCGCTGGTTCAGAGCATTTTCGCTCCCGCGTCGCCCGCCGGGACAAACACAGAGCAACCCGCAACGTCAGGGGAATAAACTTGTCCAGTGAACCATTCGATGGTTGAATATTCAGCGACGCCGTTCTAAGCGCCTGAGCGCTGACCCTTTGTAAGCGAGACGCCCGTGTCCCCTTGGATTCAAGAGAGCCTGTCCATGCGACTGGCGCGCATCGGCATGGTGCTGGCGCTGCTGCTGGGCCTCGTCATGGGCGCGTTCCAGGTGTGGTTGGACTTTGATCGCGAAGCGCGCGCGCTGGATGCGGAGATCGAGCAGATTCTCACCGTCGCCGCCTATGCCGCCACGCCGACTGCGCAGCGTTTGGATGACCTCACGGCGCAACAGATTGTCGCCGGACTGCTGCGCTACCCCTTCATTCGCTCCGCCGAACTGGTCACCGACCTCAACACGGTGCTGGCCAAAACCGAGCGACCGGATCAAAACAGCCGCACTCGTTGGCTCACGCAACAGTTCACCACCCACCTCTCCCGCTACGCCGTCACCCTGCACGCCAAAGAGAATCCATCACGCCAATATGGCTCCCTGCGCATTGTGGTGGATCGCGACGTGGCGTTTCGCGACTTCTTTGGCCGCGCCGGGGTGATTCTGATCTCCGGCATTCTGCGCAATCTCTTGCTGGCGCTGCTGCTGTTTGTGGCGTTTCAACGGCTGCTGGCGCGTCCGCTCACCGATATGGTGAATACGTGGTCCAATATCGACCCGGCGCACATGAACGGCGATCGTCTGCCGGAGCTGCCGCGCCATCGCTATGATGAACTGGGCCAACTCACCACTTGCGGCAACGCCTTTTTGGACGCCAGTCAGGCGCATCTGCAACAGCGCAAGAAGCTCGAGAGCGCGCTGCTCACCGCCGTGGAGCAGGCGCAGGACGCCAACCAGGCCAAGTCCGAGTTCCTGGCCATGGTCAGCCATGAGATCCGCACCCCCATGAATGTGGTGATCGGCCTGACCGACCTGCTCTACGAACAGTGCGAAAACCCTGATGACACCGAGAAGCTGGCGCGGGTGCAGCAGGCGGGCAACGCCCTGCTGGAACTGGTGGACAATATCCTCGACCTGTCGCGCCTGGAGTCCGGCGCTCTGATGCTCAAGCCCGCCCCGTTCAATCCCCTTGCCATCGCCCGCGAAACGCTGAATCTGTTTGCTCAGCACGCTGACGAAAAAGGCGTGGCCCTGCACCTGGAGAGCAGCGACGAGCTGCCCGAACAGGTGATGGGGGATGGCGCGCGTTTGCGCCAGATTCTCATCCACCTGGTGGGCAATGGGGTCAAGTTCACCCAGCAGGGCGCGGTGACGCTGCGCCTGCACCCGGCGGCCAACCAACGCGGCGGCATCCATCTGCAGGTGATCGACACTGGCCCCGGCATCGACCCGCATCAGCAGGCGCGCATCTTCGAACCCTTCACCCAGGGCGATAGCGCCTTGACCCGCCGCCATGGCGGCAGCGGGCTGGGGCTCAGCATCACCCGCCACCTGACCCACCTGATGGGCGGCGCCATTCAACTGCTCAGCGAACCGGACCAGGGCAGCCATTTTCATCTGATCCTGCCACTGCCCGCCGTGAGTGAGCCGACGCCCGCCCCCACGCCGCAGCCCGCGTCGCCCATGCGCCTGCTGCTGGCCGAGGACAACGCTGACAACCGCATGCTGATTCAGACCTTTTTGCGCAATACGCCGCATGATCTGGTGATGGTGGAGAATGGCCGCGAGGCGGTGGATCGCTACGCCGAGGATGGCGGCTTCGATCTGGTGCTGATGGACATTCAGATGCCGGTGCTGGACGGCTACGGCGCCACCCGCGCCATTCGCGCCATTCAGAAGGAGCGCAACGCCCCGCGCACCCCGGTGATCGCGCTCACCGCCCACGCCCTGGAGCGGGACCGCGAGTTCAGTCTGGAGGTCGGTTGCGACGAGCACCTGACCAAACCCATTCGCAAACGCGAGCTGCTGGAAGCGCTGCAACGCTGGTCCGATAAACTCGCCGAGACCGACACCCCCTCCAGCACCTTGCAAACCGCCCTGCCGCCTGCATAACCACCCGCGCCCTCACACTGGACGTCAGCGTATTAAAAGCGCAAAATCAACGCTAAGCGCAAACACTCCAAGCGCTCCGCACAGTTGCGGACCCCACTCTGAGTGGAGGGGCGCATGTCCCGCAAGCCCAGCATCAAGACCATTGCGGTCAAATGGATCATTCTGATCTCGTTTTTGTTCACCGTGAGCATGGTGGCGGTGACGGCGCTGAACTTCCGCACCCTGATTCAGAGCGCCATGACCGACAAGGGGCTCACTCTGGCCCACTCCATCCACGCCGGGCTCTCCTCGCTGATGCTCTCGGGCACCTTCACCAACAAGGAGGAGCTGATTCAGCAGGCCGACGCCATCAACGGCATTGAAGCGTTCACCATCATCCGTCACGCCAGCATGAGCGAGCAGTTCGGTCTGCCCGAACAGGCGGCGCTGAAAAATGATCCGCACATCGCCCGCGCCTTCGCCACGGGACTGCCAGAGGTGATTCTGCCCGGCCTGTTTGCCGACGACCATAAAATGCGCATCATCTTTCCGCTGCGCGCCACGCAGGATGGCCCGCTGGACTGCGCCAGTTGCCACCATATCGAGCCCAACGCGGTGCTGGCGGCGCTGGATTTCCAGGTCGACATGGAACAGTACATGGGCATGTCCCTGGGCGCGATCTACATCCTGTGCATCGGCTTCCTGATCGCCCTGAGCGCCATCACCTTCGCGCTGTTCCGGGTCATCGACGCCACCGTCAAACAGCCTCTTGAGCAGCTGATGGTGGACCTGCGCGCCAGCGCCAAGGATCATGCCCACATTGATGCGGATCTATTCGAATCCCTGGAGTTGGAGTACTTCGCCGACCAGATCAATCACTTCAATCAGACCATCCTCAAGCAGAACGCGGAGCTGGCCGACTACGCCAAAAATCTGGAAGGGATGGTGGCGGCGCGCACCCGCGAATTGGGCGAAGCGTATGCGTTGATCCGCAGCTCCATCGACTATGCATCGCACATTCAGCGTTCTGTGCTGCCCGACGCCGCCCTGTTGCAGCAGCGTCTGGCCGACCACTTCATTCTGTGGCGACCGCGCGACGTGGTGGGCGGGGATCTCTATTGGGTCGAGACGTGGGGCGATGAGACGCTGATCATTCTGGGCGACTGCACCGGCCACGGCGTGCCTGGCGCATTCATGACCCTCATCGCCACCGGCGCGATGCAACGGGCCAAACATGACGTTCCCCAGGGAGATCTTGCGGCGCTGATCACGCGCCTGCACTGCCTGGTGCAGATGACGCTGCGGCAGCATGGCGAGCAGGGGGAATCCGACGATGGTTTGGAGTTGGGGGCGTGTTTGATCGCCGCCGGCGGCTCGCGCATGACCTTCGTAGGGGCCCGGTTTGAGTTGTATGCGATCGACGACGGCGCGCTGCGGGTGATCAAGGGGACCAAGAGCGGGATTGGCTATCGGGGCATGGCGGCGGATCAGGCGTTTGCGGCCAATCGCGTGGAGTTGCAGCCGGGGTTGCGCTTCTACATGACGTCTGATGGATTGACCGACCAGATTGGCGGCGCAAAACAGCGCATGTTCGGCAAGAAGCGTCTGCGGGAGCTGCTGCTGGAGATTCATACGCTGCCCATGGCGGAGCAGGCGGAGCGGTTGGAGCAGGCGTTGGTTGCGTATCAGGGCGAGCAAAAGCGGCGGGATGATGTGAGCGTAATAGGCTGGCGGATGTGAACCGGCAAAGAGTAAAAGTGTCTGCGTGACACAGTGCGAGCTAGCGCTGACTATTGGCCGCCGACTGGTCGGCGGCGGGATTCTTAAGGGGCTGCGCCCCTTAAGCGGGTTGAGGGCGGCGCCCTCATGGGGTTTGGGGCAAAGCCCCAAGGTCTTATCTCTTCAAGCCGTTTCCCCGGCAAGGGAGACCGAGCCGGGAGTGGATTGAAAGCGAAGCGCGAAACGGGGAGCCTGCACGGAAGGCAAACGGGGAAGCGGCGGTGAGCGATCTGTCGGCGCAGCCGACAGGAGCGAATGCAGTAAGACTCGACGCCAGGGAAAGTTAAAAAGTGTTTGCGCAAAGAAGCAGGCGTCTCTTTGGTGGCATCAGATTCAAAGAATTAAATGAGCCTCCCCGGAACTCCCCCAGAACCCCCTCATGCAATTTCACAAAGAGCTGCGAACGGGCCATTATGGCCGCTTCAGCAACATCCGTCGCATCATGGCCAGAGGGTGATCCCGCTTCTTCCACAGCAGTTCCAGCCCTGCAAAACCGTAGCGCAAACCATGGCCGCGCCATAAAGGCACTGACGCCCGCGCCGGATCGAATATACCGTCATTGGCGCTGATCACCGGGACCGAAGCAAAATAGCCAACATCGCCAATGTTTTTGCAATGGGCGATGATCTCGTCAATCTGTTCCGGCTTATCGGCCACGCGTTGTGGATGACGCGCCGCGCCGACAACAATCCACTCCGGACCGCTTTCGCCTTCAAAGATGACTGACGGCGCAATCCCAGGGTCGCCATTATAGTATTGAATAGGGCGCTTCAGTTTCTCTGTCACACGAGCGCGCGTCACCTGCACAGCGAAATCATGCAGCTCCCAGTCGGTCATTTCGATCTCTTCATCGCTCACCAACATGACCGGGTCGAAGCTGCGGCCACTCTTGGCGTCCAGCAACCCCCACCCGGGCGCTTGCGGCGTCCACTCTCCCTCACGGAGCCGCATCGGCATCAGGCACGCGACGCCATTGCAACTCTCGGCAATGTAGTTCAACCCAATGGGATCACCCGGAATTTGCAAGCGTTGATCGACATCCTCAAGACGAATAAAGAACAGTTGGTTCCCCAGACGAAAAGAGAGGTGTTCAAGAAAAGGAGCGTGTAGATCGTCTTTAATCCAATTGAGAGATTCGCCATCGCCATGCTCTTGAAGACTCCTCGCCGCTGCGAGCCAGCACAGAACAAACTCTTCGCCAAAGACATCAGGATCACGCATCATCATATACAAATAGCCTTTATATCAGCGGGCTTGTAGACCGCATGGGGATATCGCTATGTCTATCAGCATACCAAAAGTCATGGACAGATATCATCCCCACTCATCAACTTGCCCATCTGGAAATGAATCGATATCCCAGGGGGACGCACCGAATGTCATGCGCCCGCACACACTTTTTGACTTTCCCACGCTCCAACTTTTAGGGCAGTTCGCCGTCCTGCGGACGACGGCGCTGCGCGCCTGCTCACCCGCCGTTTCCCCGACAGCCTCCTTGCATGCCCCATGCTCGGTGCTTCTTATCCAGCGTCCTTCTGGCGCCGCACCCTCTTCAATGGGGAAACGACAACGGCCAAACCTTGGGGCTCCGCCCCAAACCCCGCTGGGGGCAGCGGCCCCCAGACCCCGCCTCCGGCCAGCCGGAGGCCCCCTCAAATATCGCCAGTTCGACCGCTTTCCCGCACACACTTTTCCGCTGCGCCAAACGCCAGCCCCTTGCGCTTACAAAGCACTTCACATGACACTTCGATTATTGCGTCAATTCATACGGAGACAAATATGCCCATCCAGAGAAAAACCGCCTGGCTCGCCTTGACTCTCCTCGCGTGGCTCGCCTCGCCGCCCACCCAGGCCAACCCCGCCGCCGAGCCCGACCCGGACCCCCGCGTTCACCTGCACATGACCACGTCGGAGCGGGCGCAGTTTCTCTCCGAAATGCGCCAAATGCTCATCAGCATCCAGGGCGTCATGCAAGGCATCGCCACCGAGGATCGCACCGCCATCATCGAAGCGGCGCGCTACTCCGGCAACCGCATGGCGCGCGCCACGCCGCAATCGCTGCGCGACAAACTCCCCATGGAGTTCAAACAGCTCGGCGCGCCCACCCATATGCTGTTTGAAGAGATCGTCATCCGCGCCGAAACCGACGACATGGCCGATATCGCCGAGGTGGCCGCCCAAGCCCTGGCCAACTGCGCCGCCTGCCACGCCCAGTTCCGCGCCGACTGAAGATCCCCATGGAGTTGTGACTTGAGAGCGCATCAACTCTGGGCGCAACCGGGGGTTTATGACATACTGGCGCCGGATGCGCGTCGGACACGCGCGGTGGGCCGGACGATCGCTGGTCCCGGGACTGCTCGCAGTCACCAGGACGGGAGGCAAAGTCCGGGCTCCCAGTTTGTCGCTTTAAGACAGGGCGCCGGGTAACCCCCGGCGGGAGCAATCCCAGGGAAAGCGCCACAGAGAGCAAACCGCCGCACCGCCCCCGGTCGTTACTGGGGAGCTGCGGTAAGGGTGAAAGGGTGCGGTAAGAGCGCACCGCGCGTCCTGGCAACAGGCGCGGCACGGCAAGCCCCGCCCGGAGCAAGGCCAAATAGGGGAGACGCGGATTCGTCCGCTGATCCCGGGTAGGCTGCTGGAGACGGCCCGCAAGGGTCGCCCTAGATGAATGATCGTCGCCCCGCCCCCTGTGGGAAAGACGCGGGGACCAGAACCCGGCTTACAGGCCCGCCGCGTCCCACGGCGCGCATCCACCTCCCCCGCCAAAGCCCACATCAAGCGAATGAATCGCGTTTTTTGCTGCGCAGACAGCCCCCGCCGCCTTGACAGCAGCGCCCGACGCCCCGAATATGGGACGCTCATCCGGCGTGGGTCTTGTTTCAGGTCACTTTTATAATAAAGCGCAGCGCTCACCGGGCAGCTACGCAACCCGTCGGACACGCCAGAGGGAACTTGGTACGCAGGGGCCGAACAGTCGTTTTGCGCCCTTCGCACAGGTCACGTTAGGGAGCGAGACCTCTTGTCAGTCGTCCTGCAACAGAGCCCGGCCCGCGCCGCTGATGACGCTGGTTCGCCGCCCAATGGGCAGGCGCCGTCGTCGTATCATCTGGCGGTGATGCCTGAGCAAACGCTTGATGCGTTGCAACCGCGCGCAGGCGGCGTCTATCTGGACGCCACCCTGGGCGGCGGCGGACACACGCGCCTGATCCTCGACGCCTCGGCCCCCGACGGCCTGCTCATCGCCACCGATCGCGACCCCGAAGCCATCGCCAACGCCGCGCCGCTGCAGCAGCAGTTCGGCGAGCGTTTGCGCATCCATCACACCCCCTTTTCGCAGCTGCAATCCGCGCTGGACGCCGAAGGCGTAACCGCTGTGGATGGCGTGCTGATGGATCTGGGGGTCTCCTCGCGACAACTGGACGCCGCCGAGCGCGGCTTTTCGTTCCGTCAGGATGGGCCGCTGGATATGCGCATGAACTCCGCTGGCGACGAGCCCTCGGCGGCGGATCTGGTCAATGAGGAGAGCGCCGAGGCGCTGGCGAATATCTTCTATAAGTACGGCGAGGAGCGCCATAGCCGCCGCATCGCCCGCGCCATTGTCGCTGCGCGCGCCGAGCAACCGTTCACCACCACCCTGCAACTGGCTGGAATCATCGCCGCCAACTGTCCCGGCGGCCACAAGCAGAAGATCCATCCGGCCACGCGCTGTTTCCAGGCCCTGCGCATCGCCGTCAATGATGAGTTGGGCGAAGTCGAACGCGGTCTGGCCGCCGCCATGGCGCGTCTGGCGCCCGGCGGACGGCTGGCGGTGATCACCTTCCACTCGCTGGAGGATCGCATCGTCAAGCAGACCTTCCGTCAGGCGGCCTTCCCCGCCGACCCCGACCCGCGCTCGCCGCTGCCGACCCGCTCCGAGCCCAGCGACTGGCTGTTGCCGGTGCGCAAACCATTGACCGCCGAGGCCGAGGAGATTGCGCGCAATCCGCGCGCGCGCAGCGCCAAACTGCGCGTGCTGCAGCGCCGCCCCGCCGAGAGCGGCCAGGAGCCCCGTATGAAGGAGCGCCGTTCATGAACAAAAGCTGGCTGGTCTATACCGCGCTGGCGATCGTCCTGTTGGCCACCGGCGTGGCCATCGTCACCTCGCGCAACGGCATGCAGGCGTCCCACCGCCATCTGCGCGAGGCCGAACAGACCTATCTGCGCCTGGTGGATGAAGAGCACGCCCTGCAGGTGGAATGGGTCTACCGTACCGATTTGAACAGCGTGGAGCGCCGCGCCCGTAAGTTGGGCATGGGGCCGCCGCTGCCGGAACAGTGGCGGGTGATGGAGCCATGAACGCGCGCAGACGAACCCCTCTTTTGACCAAACTGGCCAACCGCATCGGCCAACATCGCCCCACCGGCGCCTCGCGCGGCAAACGCCGTTTCGGCGGACGCGGCGGCTCGTCCACTGCCCCGGTCTACGGCGCGCGGGAGTTCCTGCCGCGCAACCGGCTGGACCTGGTGATCGGGCTGTTCGGCCTGTCGTTCCTGATTCTCACCGTGCGCGCGCTGGATCTGTTCGTGCTGCAAGGGGAGATGCTGGGCGGCCGCGCCAAGGGTCAGCATCAGCGCAAGATCGCCGTGCCCGCCGAACGCGGCCTGATCGAGGACCGCAACGGCGCCACCCTGGCCATCAGTCTGCCGGTAAAGACCCTCTCGGTGGAGATGGATCGGGTGGAGAACATCGCTGTGCTGGCCAAACAGCTGGCGCCGCACCTGAATGTCAATTGGCGCATCCTCGACGAACGCCTGCGCAAGTATGAGGGCAAGAAGGGCGCGTATCCGGTGATTCAGCGCGAAGTGCCGCCCAGCGTGGCGCGCCGCATCGACGGGCTGAACATCCCCTCGGTCTACTTCCTGCCCGCCAGCAAACGGGTCTATCCCATGGGTGAAGTCACCGCCCACATCCTCGGCTTCGTCAACCGCGACGGCGTCGGCAAGGAGGGGGTGGAGAGCGCGTTTGAAAAGCATCTGCGCGGCCAGCCCGGCTCGCGCTTGATCGTGCGCGACCGTCTGGGCCGCATCATGCCCGGCGGACGCACCATCGAACCGGCTCAACCCGGCGGCGATCTGGTGCTCTCCATCGACGCCACCGTGCAGTACATCGCCTATCGCGCCCTGCTCAAAGCGGTGGACCGCTTTAAAGCCAAAGCGGGCAGCGTGGTGGTGATGGATCCGCGCAACGGGCAGGTGTTGGCGCTGGTCAATCAGCCCAGCTTCAACCCCAACAATCTGGCCAGCTCCGAGCCGCACCACCGCCGTAACCGCGCGGTGACCGACGCCTATGAGCCGGGCTCCACCTTCAAGGTGTTCACCATCTCGGCGGCGCTGGACCAGGGCGTGGTCACCCCCACCACCCTGATCAACACCGAAAATGGCCGCTTCCGCCTGGCCGACCGCACCATTCGCGACTTCCGCTCGCATAAGATTCTCAGCGTGGCGCAGGTGCTGCACAAAAGCTCCAACATCGGCGCCGCCAAAATCGGTCTGGAGATGCTCAAGAAGGGGGTCTCCCAGGAGCAGTATCTGTATAAATTCGGCTTCGGCTCCCCCACCGGCATCCCCCTGCCCTACGAAGCCTCGGGCAAGATCCCCAACATCGAACACTACCAGCAGGTGGGTCAGGCCAGCCGCTCCTACGGCTACGGCATCACCGTCACCCCGTTGCAACTGGCCACGGCGGCCTCGGCGGTGGTCAACGGCGGTTTGCTGTTCACCCCCAAACTGGTGCTGCGTCGCCTCATCGACGGCAAGCTGGCGCCGCAGGTGACCGAAGAGCCGCAACAGGTGCTCAAGGCGGAAACCTCACGGGCCATGCGCAAGATTCTGCAAGGGGTGGTTGCCCCCGGCGGCACCGCCGCCAAGGCCGATGTGGAGGGCTATGTGGTGGCGGGCAAGACCGGCACCGCGCGTAAAGCCCACAACGGCGGCTACAAACAGGGGCGCTTCTTCTCCAGCTTCCTGGGCTTTGTGCCCGCCGACGAACCGCGTCTGGTGATCTACACCAGCATCGACGAACCCCAGGGCCGCACCTACTACGGCGGTCAGGTGGCCGCGCCAGTGTTCAAGGAGATCGCCCAGGAGATCCTGCCGCTGCTGGCGGTGCTGCCGGAGCAGCCGAAAAAACTGCCGCCGCTGCCGGCCATCTCCGGCTACGTGTTCAATCCCAGTCGCGATATCGAAGAGGAAAAGAAGGGCGACGACGCCCCTGCAGACAACGACGCTGGCGCGCTCACCGACGCCAGCCTGGCGCAGGCGCTGGAGGCGTTGGAAGCCAAAGGGATCATGCCGCGCGTAGAAGGTTCGGGCCGGGTCTACGCCATCGAAGAGCTCAACGACGGCGCCACCGTCGTCAAGTTGCGGTAGGCGGAGATGAGCGTGCGCGTCGATACGCTGCTGGCGCGCCCCATCGCGGGGCTGGTCGCCGATGCGCCCGCCGATCTGCTGATCACCGGGGTGACGGCGGATTCGCGCCAAGTCAGCTCTGGCGCGCTGTTCGCCGCCATTGGCGGTACGCAAATCGATGGCCGCCAGTTCGTTCCTCAAGCCATCGCGTCGGGCGCGCGGATCATTCTGCATGACGCAAGCCAGCCCGTGGAGACGCCGGACGGGGTGAGCCAGTGGATTCATCCGCAACCGCGCCGCGCCCTGGCGCTGCTGGCGGCGGCGTTCTATGGCCATCCGGGCGAGCGCCTGCGGCTGCTGATGGTGACCGGCTCCAACGGCAAAACCACGGTGTGCGCGCTGCTGGATTCCATTCTCAGCCATGCGCGCCTGAGCGTCGGCGTGATCGGCACCACCGGAACCCGCTATCCGGGCATGCAGGGCAAGCCGGGGCTCACCACCCCCGATCCGGTGACGCTGCAGGCCACTTTGAAGGATATGCTCGACGCCGGCTGCGACGCCGTGGCGCTGGAGGCCAGCTCCCATGCGCTGGATCAGCGCCGTCTGGACGGACTGCAACCGGTCAGCGCAGGCTTTACCAACCTCAGCCGCGACCATCTGGACTACCATGGCGACATGGAGAGCTACTATCTGGCCAAGAAGCGTCTGTTCAGCGGTCTGCATCCGCAGACCGCGTGCCTGAATCTGGGCGATGCCAGCGGGCGCCGCTTGGCCGCCGAACTGGCGGGCGGGCCGATTCTGCTGGGTTATGCGGTGGATGGCGCGGCGCAGGCCGGAGCGCGGATTCTGCCGCGACTGGCGGCGCTGAACCCGCAGTTCGACGCCAACGGCTGCCGCTTTACCCTGCAGGACGCCTTCAGCGACGCCACCGTGGAGGCCACGCTGCCGCTGCCGGGCCGCTTCAATCTGGACAACGCCCTGTGCGCGGCGGCCATGGCGCTGCCGCTGGGCATCGGTCTGGAGGCCATCGCGCGGGGTCTGGCCGCCGCCAAAGGCGCGCCGGGGCGCATGCAGCGCATCGACGCAGGGCAGCCGTTTACGGTGATTGTGGACTTCGCCCACACCCCCGACGCCCTGCAGCGCGCGCTGGAGACCCTGCGGCCGTTGACGCAGAAGCGCCTGCGGGTGGCGTTCGGCTGCGGCGGCGATCGCGATGCGGGCAAACGCGCGCCCATGGGCGCCATCGCCGCGCGGCTGGCCGACGCCGTCATCATCACCGATGACAACCCGCGCAACGAAGATCCCGCCGCCATTCGCCAGGAGGTTCTGCGCGGCTGTTCAGAGGCGGGCGGCGACGCCAAAATTGACGAGATCGGCGATCGCGCCGCCGCTATCGCCGCCCTCATCGCCCAGGCCGAGCCCGGCGACGTGGTGGTGATTGCAGGCAAGGGCCATGAGACCACCCAGACCGGCGCCGCTGGTCCGCAACCGTTTGATGATGTCGCCCATGCGCGCGCCGCACTGGCGCCGTGGCGTGAGGCGCTTACTCAGGAGATGCGCGCATGAGTGACGCAACCCCCCGTCTGGATCTGGCCTTTATGCAACAGGCGCTGCCCGAGGCGCGCCTGATCGCCGGACAAAATGGCGAACAGAACCCCGCCATCAGCGGCGCCAGCCAGGATAGCCGTCAGATTCAATCCGGCATGCTCTACGTCGCGCTGCCCGGCGAGCGGGTGGATGGACATGACTACATCGCCGCCGCCGCCGACAACGGCGCGGCCTGCGCGCTGATCAGCCAACAGCCCGCCGCGCCGCTGCCGATTCCGGCGCTGCTGGTGGAGGACGTGGTCACCGCCCTGGCCGATGCGGCGCAGGCGTGGCGACGGGCGGTCAATCCCAGCGTGGTTGCGGTGACCGGCTCGTCGGGCAAAACCACCGTCAAGGAGATGCTGGCGGCGGTGCTGCGCAAGGATCGCCCCACCCACGCCACGGCGGGTAACTACAACAACCACATCGGCCTACCGCTGACCCTGCTCAATATGCCCGCCAAGACCCATGCGCTGGCGCTGGAGATGGGCATGAGCGGCCCAGGCGAGATCGCCGAATTGGCGCGCATCGCCGAGCCGGATATCGGCATCGTCACCAATATTCTGCCCGCCCATCTGGCGGGCTTCGATCAGAATGGAACGGTGGATCCGGAAACCGCGCTGGACGCCATCGCCGCCGCCAAGGGCGAGTTGATCGCCGGGCTCAAACCCGGCGGACTGGCGGTGCTGCCGGCGGACGATCCCCGTTTTGCGGCGCTACGCGCACAAGTTCCCGAAGGCTGCCGGGTGGAGAGCTTCGGCAAGCAGAAGGGCGAGGCCGGGTTCTACTACGCCGGATTGGAGGGCACGGGTCAGGGCATGCGTTTGAGCCTGTCGTCGCGCCACTCCCGCGCGGCCATGCCGGTGCGCTTGCAGGCGGTGGGCGAGCACATGGCGAGCAACGCCGCCGCCAGCGCCCTGGCCACAATCATGATGGGTGTCAGCGAAGGGACCATTCGCCAGGGTTTGGAGTCGTTCCAGACCGGCGCCGGTCGCGGTCGCGTGACCCAGGCCAAGAATGGCGCGCGCATCATCGACGAAACCTACAACGCCAACCCCGGCTCCATGGCGGCGGCGCTGGCCAACCTCTCCTGGTTGGGGCGGCCCCACCATCGGGTGGCGATTCTGGGCGACATGCTGGAGTTGGGCGCTGCCTCCGACAAGCTGCATCGGGAGATCATCAAACAGATTGGCGATGCGGGCATCGACCGGGTGTTTTTGACCGGGACCGAGATGGCGGCGTTGTGGGATCTGTTGCAGCACGCCGAAGGGGTGCGCGCCGAGTATGAACCGGACCCGGCGGATTGGCTGGGACGCATCGGGCCGCGTTTGCGCCCCGATGATGCGGTGCTGATCAAGGGCTCACGGGGCATGAAGCTGGAGCGTTTGGTGGAAGACTTAACGGGGAAATAGCTCGCCATCAGGACAAAGATACGTGTCAGCACGAACGTAAAGGGGGAAAATCGCGACATTTATTGGCGCGATTTTCCGGGGTCTGAGGGCCGCGCCCCAGCGGCCCTAGGCGGAGCCGTAAGAACAATCATGGGGCGGCGCCCCACGATTCGGCAGGATTGCCGAATCGGACTCGCGTAAGCGAGCCCGAAGGGTGAGGGCCATGGATGGCCCGAATCACGGTTTGGCTTTTGACCCAAGGGGAGTTTGAGGGCGCAGCCCTCAATATCTTTCATTTTCAAAGTAGTAACCGGCCAAACCTGCGTTCATAACGATAAATTAGAGATCGTCACATACCATAAAGAGACGCCGCGCATGCTCTATAATCTACTCTATCCGCTGTCGGACCACTGGTCGTTTCTGAACCTGTTTCAGTACATCACGTTCCGCACCATCATGGCGGTGCTCACGGCGCTGGCGATCTCGTTTGTGTTCGGCCCCATGGTGATCCGCAAGCTGGCGCGCTTCCAACAGCCGATCCGCGAGGACGGCCCCCAGCGCCACGTGCTGGAGAAGCAGGGCACCCCCACCATGGGCGGCGCGCTGATTCTGTTGGCGGTGGTCACCGCCACCGGGCTGTGGGCGGACATGACCAACCCCTACGTGCTGCTGACCCTGTTCGCCACCCTGGGCTTCGGCGCGGTGGGCTTCTGGGACGATGCGGTCAAGCTGGTCAAAAAGAACCCCAAGGGGGTGCCCGGGCGCACCCGTTTTCTGATTCAAACCGCCATTGTGCTGATCATGGCGGGACTGCTGCAGTACGTCGTCAACCCCGGCGTCTTCGGTCAGTTGGCGTTTCCGCTGTTCAAAAACCTGCTGGTGGATCTGGGCTGGCTGTTCCTGCCGTTTGCCGTGCTGGTGGTGGTGGGCTGCGGCAACGCCGTCAACCTCACCGACGGCCTCGACGGCCTGGCCATCGGCCCCTCCATGATCACCGCCGCCAGCTTTCTGATCATCGCCTACGCCACCGGCCACATCGGCTTCGCCAGCTATCTGGGCATCCCGTATATCCCCGGCTCCGGCGAGTTGGCGGTGTTCTGCGGCGCCATGGTGGGGGCGGCGCTGGGCTTCCTCTGGTTCAACACCTACCCGGCGCAGGTGTTCATGGGCGATGTGGGCGCGCTGGCGCTGGGCGCGGCGCTGGGCAGTGTGGCGCTGATGACCCAACATGAGATCGTGCTGATGATCATCGGCGGCGTGTTCGTGATGGAGACCCTGTCGGTGGTGGCGCAGGTGACCTCGTTCAAACTGTTCGGCAAGCGGGTGTTCCGCATGGCGCCGATCCACCACCACTTCGAACTCAAGGGGTGGGCCGAGCCCAAGATCATCGTGCGCTTCTGGATCATCTCCATCATTCTGGCCCTGATCGGGCTGGCCACCTTGAAGGTGCGCTGAAGATGTGCGCGGCCAAACACGCTGCGGGCGGCATGGGGGTTCCCCTGCCGCCGCGCAAGAAGAGCCCGCCTGTGGCCGTCATCGGTCTGGGGCGTTCGGGGCAAGCGGCGGCGCGCTTCCTGGCCGAGCTGGGCGAGAATGTGCTGGCGTGGGACGAACGCGACAACCCCGACGCCGCCACCGCGCTGATTCAGATTCCCGGCGTCAGCGTCAAATTCGAGCCGCTGGACGCCGCTGTGCTGAAAGCGTGCGCGCAGATTGTGCTGTCTCCGGGCGTGCCGCGGGCGCACCCGGCCATCGCCGCCGCCATTGCTGCGGGCGTCGCGGTGATCAATGACGTGTGGCTATTGCAACAGCACGCCAACGCCCATGCGGCAAGTGGTCCGCCGACCTTCCTCGGCATCACCGGCACCAATGGCAAATCCACCGTCACCACCCTGCTGGGACTGATGCTGGAACAGTATGGCCTGGAGGTGGAGACCGGCGGCAATCTGGGACAGGCGGCGCTAACCCTCTGGCATGAATTGAATACACACTATGTACTGGAGCTCTCCTCCTACCAACTGGAGAGTCTGCCGGGATTCCGCGCCCAGATCGGGTGTCTGCTCAACGTCGCCCCGGACCACATGGACCGTTATGCGGACTTCGACGCCTATCGCGCCGCCAAGGCCAATATTTTTGCTGCACAACAGGCTGGCGATGTCGCAGTAATCAATGCCGATGACCCGGCCTGCGCACCCGTGTGGGAGCAACTCAAACAGGGACCAGCGACAGTCATTCCATTTAGCGCGCGGCAGGCCATTCCCGGCGGGATTTACCCGATGGATCACCACATGGTGGATCATCGCATTCCGGATAAGCCGAAAAAATTCTTTGATTTATCGCACTTAAAAATCAAAGGGCCCCACAATCTCGCCAACGCCGCAGCCGCCGCAGCTATGGCGCTGAGTGTCGGAGTCGACTACCCGACCATCGGCAGCGCACTTGAAATGTTCGCCGGCCTGCCCCACCGGCTGGAGTGGGTGCGCAATGTGGATGGCGTAGACTTCTACAACGACTCCAAAGGCACCAATGTGGCGGCGGTGATCGAAGCGTTGCAGGCGTTCGAGCGCAACGTGGTTCTGATTGCCGGCGGCGTGGCCAAGGGCGGCGACTTCACCCCTTTGCGCGAACTGTTGCCCGGACGGGTGACGCAGGTGATCGCCATCGGCAAGGCCAGCGATCAGATCGCCGAACAACTGGACGGGGCCGCGCCCATCGCGCGGGCCGAGTCGCTGCAAGCGGCCATCGAACAGGGCCGCGCGGCGCTACCCCGCGGCGGAACCGTGCTGCTCTCGCCCGGCTGCGCCTCGTTCGACATGTTCAACAATTTCGAACATCGCGGCGAGGCGTTTCGCGACGCCGTGCAGGGACTGGCTCCCATGGAAATGGCTTCCTGAAGCCTTTGGGAAGAGGAAAGAGACTGGGGCTTCGCCCCAGACCCCATAAGGGCTCCGCCCTTAACCCGCCAGGGCGCCGCCCTGGACCCGGCAGGGCTTTGCCCTGCACGCACCAGGGGAATAATTCCCCTGGACCCCCGTGAGTTGGCTGTGTGCGGACTATGGGGTTTGTGTTTGTTCATCTCTGGCGCCGTGCGATGAAATATCGTGCGGAAACAGACGGGCGTTACCAAGGATTCGGCCATGAATGATCGCATCAAAGGTCCACACATCGACTATCTGCTCATGGCGGTGGCCATCACCCTGGTGGCCATCGGTCTGGTGATGGTCTATTCGGCCTCCTCGCCCATGGCGATCCGCAAATTCGGCGACCCCACCTACTTCGCCCTGCGCAATCTGGTGTTCGCTGGCGGCGGCCTGCTCACCATGCTGTGGGTCAGCCGCCTGCCGGTCTCCACCATCCGCTCCATCGGCCAGTTCGGCTTCTGGGTCTCGCTGCTGCTGCTGATGCTGGTGCTGATCCCCGGCATCGGCATCGAAGGCGGCGGCGCGCGGCGCTGGATCAACCTGGGGGCCTTCACCATGCAGCCCTCGGAGCTGTTCAAAGTGACCCTGGCGCTGTTCGTGGCGCACCTGCTCACCGCCAACCCCGAACGGGTGCACAAACTGCGCGGCGGTCTGGCCCCCATCCTCGGCGTGTTCGGCGTCGCCGCCGCGCTGCTGATGAGCGAACCGGACTTCGGCGCCACCGTCACCGCTGGCGCGGTGCTGCTGGGTATGATCTTCATCTCCGGGGTGCGCGTGGCGTGGATCATCAGCCTGCTGGCGGTGGCGGTGCCCGCCGCGGCCATCGGCGTGATCATGGCCCCGTATCGCTTCAAACGGGTGATCTCCTTCCTCGACCCCTGGGACGACCCGCTGGGTTCGGACTTCCAGTTGGTGCAGTCGCTGCTGGCGTTCGGCAACGGCGGTTTGACCGGCATGGGGCTGGGCGAAGGGCGGCAGAAGCAGTTCTACCTGCCCGAATCCCACACCGACTTCATCTTTGCGGTGATCGGCGAAGAGCTGGGGCTGTTCATGGTGCTGTTCATGATCCTGCTGTTCAGCATTCTGGTGTGGCGCGGCTTCTCCATCGCGCGCCGCAGTCAGGATCGCTTCGTGAGCTTGGCCGCCACCGGCATCTCCATGCTCATCGGCGTGCAGACCATGGCCAACATGGGCGTGGTGATGGGATTGCTGCCGCCCAAAGGTCTGACCCTGCCGCTGGTGAGCTACGGCGGCTCATCGCTGATCGTCTCCATGGGCGCGGTGGGGCTGCTGCTGGCGTTCTCCCGCGCCGCCTCCGATCCCAGTATCAGCAGCGAACCCACCGGCAAAGGGGGCTTCCGCCTCTCGGCGCTGTTTGGACGCGCTTGACGAACGTCTGATTGAACTGAGACGTTCTGCTTGAAAATGAAAGAGACTGGGGCTTCGCCCCAGACCCCATAAGGGCTCCGCCCTTAACCCGCCAGGGCGCCGCCCTGAACCCGCCAGGAGGGACGCCCTCCTGGACCTCGGTTAATGGGTTTTGTGCTTGCTTAAGCAGCGCTAAGCTTTTGTTGAACGTTATTATCAAACGAGTTGTGCGACATGGCTGAAACGCCTTCCAAACGGCTGCTCATCGCTGGCGGCGGCACCGGCGGCCACCTCTACCCGGCCATCGCCGTGGCCGAGGCATGGCAAGCGGCAGGCTTTGGCGACAAGCAGCAGATCCTGTTCATGGGCGCCTCGCGCGGCATCGAGGCGCGGGTGATCCCCGAACAGGGCTACGCGTTGGCATTGATCGATGTGGGCCAGCTCAAAGGCGGCGGTATTACGCGCAAACTCAAGACCCTGTTGGGCCTGCCCGCCGCCGTGTGGCGCGCGCGGAAGGTCCTCAAGCAGTTCAAGCCCGATGTGGCGTTGGGGGTGGGCGGCTACGCCTCGGCTCCAGCCATGGCGGCGGCGTGGCTGCTGGGCATCCCCTGCGCCCTGCACGAACAGAACGCCCGGCCGGGTCTGACTAATCGCCGTCTGGCCAAGCTGGCCAAGCATGTGTTCATCAGCTTCGCCCAGGCCCACTACGCCTTCGACGGCCAGCGCGTAACCCTCACCGGCAATCCGGTGCGCGCGGCATTGACCGCCGCGCCCAGCGACTACCCGCAGCAGTTCAGCGCCCAACGTCCGCTGCGTCTGCTCATCACCGGCGGCAGTCAGGGCGCGGCGATCTTCAGCGAGGTGGTCCCCGCTGCGGCCATCGCGTTGGCCCAGGAGGGCGCGGCGTTGCAGATTCGCCAGCAAGTGCGCGGGATGGAGCCCGCCGAACTTCAGGCGCGCTATGCGGCGGCGGGGATTGCGGCGGAGTGTCTGCCGTTCATCGACGATATGGCGCGCGCCTACGCCGAGGCGGATCTGGTGATCGCCCGCGCCGGGGCCACCACCGTGGCGGAGTTGGCGCTGTGCGGCAAACCGGCGCTGCTGGTCCCCTACCCCTACGCCGCCGACGACCATCAGGCGGCCAACGCCGAGGCGTTGACCGAGGCGGGGGGCGGCTGGATGCAGCGGCAGGAGGGGTTCACCGCCGAATATCTGCAGAAATTTCTACGCGCCTGTTTGGAGAATCCAGCCAAATTGGCTGAAGCGGCGCAGGCGGCGCAGAGTCTGGGTAGACCGGAGGCGGCGCAGGAAGCCGCCAGATTGCTCTACGAGTTGGCGCAAGCAACCAAGTAAACAGGGGGAAAGTTGGGACATTTATGGCCCAACTTTCCGGGGTCTGGGGGCCGCGCCCCCAGCGGGTGTGGGCAGCGCCCACGATTCGGCAGGATTGCTGAATCGGACTCGCGCAGCGGGCCCGAAGGGTGAGGGGGCCGGCGGGGGTGGATGGCCCGAATCACGGTTTGGCTGTTGATCTTAAGGGAGTTTGAGGGCACAGACCTCAATATCTTCTATTTTCAATCTTTTCATCCTGCAAAGACAGGATTCCGTTAAGGAGTCTCCATGTACGCGGGCATTCGCACACTCCACTTTGTGGGCATCGGCGGCATCGGCATGAGCGGCATTGCCGAGGTGCTGCTCAATCTGGGCTATCGCATCACCGGCTCGGACCTGTCGGAGAACGCCAACGTGCTGCGCCTGCGCAGCCTGGGGGCGCGCATTCAAAAAGGCCACAGCGCCGAGCAGGTGGAGGGCGCCGACGCCATCGTCATCTCCTCGGCGGTGACGCCGGACAACCCGGAGGTGATGGCCGCGCGGGCCCACCGCATTCCGGTGGTGCGCCGCGCCGAGATGCTAGCCGAGCTGATGCGCCTGAAGCGCGGCGTGGCCATCGCCGGCACCCACGGCAAGACCACCACCACCTCGCTCACCGCCGCCCTGCTGGACGAAGCGGGCATGGACCCCACCGTGGTCAACGGCGGCATCGTCAAAGCGCTGGGCAGCAACGCCCGCCATGGCGAAGGGGAGTTTCTGGTCACCGAGGCCGACGAGTCCGACGGCTCCTTCCTCAAGCTCACCCCCACCATCGCGGTGGTGACCAATATGGACCCGGAGCATATGGAGCACTACGGCGACTTCAACGCCGTGCGCGACGCCTTCTTGCAGTTCGTCTCCAAAATCCCCTTCTACGGCCTGGCGGTGCTGTGTCAGGACCACCCGGAGACCGCCGCCTTGGCGCGCAAACTGGCGGATAAGCGGGTCATCACCTACGGCCTGGACGAAGCCGCCGACGTGCGCGCGGTGGATATCCGTCAGGAGGGGGTGCGCACCCACTTCACCGTGCGCAGACAGGATCCTCAGTGCGGCGCGGTGGAGACCTTCGGCCCCATCACCCTCACCCTGCCCGGTCGCCACAATGTGGCCAACACCCTGGCGGCCATCGCCTGCGCGCGGGAGCTGGCCGTGCCCTGGCCGGTGATCGCGCGCACCCTGTCGCGCTTCAAAGGGGTGCAGCGCCGCTTTGATCTGCTGCATGAGGCCGCTGATCTGGTGGTGATCGACGACTATGGCCACCACCCGGTGGAGATCGCCGCCACCCTGGAGGCGGTGCGCGCGGGCTACCCCAATCGGCGGCTGACGGCGGTGTTCCAACCCCACCGCTTCTCCCGCGTGCGCGACCATCTGGAGGAGTTCCAGAGCTGCTTCAAGCAAGCCGATCTGGTGCTGGTGGACGCCATCTACCGCGCCGGGGAGACGCCGCCGGAGGGGCCCATCGGCGAGCGCGGGCAGGAGCTGCTGATGGAGGGTATCGCCGAGCGCAGCGGCGCGCCAACCCTGCCGCTGCCCGCCGACCACGCCTGGGGGCGGGATCTGGACGGCGCGCTGCAGGCGGGCGATGTGCTGGTGTTCCTGGGCGCCGGGGATATCAGCGCGCGGGCGCGCCAGTTCGCCGCCGGATTGACGGTATAAGCGCGCCTTGGTGGGGAATCAGCGGAATTTTGCGCAGCCTGTTGAGGGGTTTAGACCGCTGATTCCGGTAGCTTGAAGGGGCCGAGGCGAAAAAAATACGCCCCTGATGCAACGGCTTGCGCAGAAATTTAGGCAAGGGTGCAGAACACCCCTTCGGCGATATGGTTTTTTAGTGTAAAAGAATGAGGGGGCATTTTCAGCGTGAGTGGCGCGTTTCCCATTGCGAGTTTGCAAACTCAGGTTGCGTCCGGGGCGCTTCTCGCCGATCGCTGTACATGGCGCATGGGCGGCCCTGCCAAATGGCTGTTTTCTCCACAGAATTTAGACGATCTGGCGCTTTGGCGACGCGCCTGGCCGAGCGATATCCCGGTTCTCTTGCTGGGCGGCGGCAGCAACCTGCTCATCAATGATGACGGATTTGATGGCGTCGCCGTTACGCTGTGTGGCGGTTTGCAGCGGATAAGTTTCATTTGCGCAGATGATCAGGATGCGCGCATCGAAGCCGAAGCCGGAGCAGACACCCGCGCGCTGGCCCACTTTGCGCGCCGCAACGGCTTGAGCGGGGCCGAATTTTTGTGCGGCATTCCCGGCTCGTTGGGCGGGGCGCTGCGTATGAACGCCGGGGCCTACGGCGGGCAGATGCGCGACATCGTCGCAACCGCCACCCTGATGGACCCCGACGGCGCCCTGCACACGTTGGATGTTGACGCGCTGGGGATGCGCTATCGCGCCACCAGCGCGCCCAAGGATTGGCTGTTTGTCTCCGCCCAGTTTACCCTGAGGCGGGATGACCCGGAAGCGATTCGGCAACGCATGCGGGTGAACAATCGCAAACGCACCAACGCCCAGCCGCTGGCGTTTCCCAGCGCGGGCAGCGTGTTTCGCAATCCGCCGGGCCACAGCGCCTGGCGCCTGATCGACCAAGCCGGACTGCGCGGCCACGCCATCGGCGCGGCGCAGATCTCGGAGAAGCACAGTAATTTTTTTGTCAATCGCGGCGGCGCCCGGGCCTCGGACATGCGCGCTTTGATTGATCTAACGCGCCACCAGGTCAAATCCGTCACGGGAGTGGACCTGACGCTGGAAGTGGGATTGGTGGAGCGCCATCGGCTGGTCACGGAGCCGCCGCTTGATGCAGATTAGAAGAATACCCGCGCCGAACAGTCACCGGCGCAGGGTTTGAGTGAATTTGGCAGGTTCGCAGAGTTTTGGTTGGGGTCGGCCCGATAACAGCACAACGCACGGGCTACAGGGGAGCGGTCATGGCGCAGCAAGACGCTGGACGCATAGGATTGTTGATGGGCGGCCTGTCCGCTGAACGCGAGGTGAGCCTGCGCAGCGGCGAAGCCCTGCGCGCGGCGTTGACTCGTCGCGGCCACGATGTGGTCGTCATCGATCCCACCCGCGACCTGCCAGCCCAACTGCGCGACGCCCATGTCGACGTAGTGGTGATCGCCCTGCACGGCACTTACGGTGAAGATGGCGCGGTGCAAGGTTTGCTGGAGGTGATGGGGCTGCCCTATACCGGCTCCGGCGTGGCCGCCTCGGCCATCTGCATGGACAAGGCCATCAGCAAACGCCTGTTCGCCGATGGCGGATTGCCCACCCCGCCCTGGCGCGAATTGCGCATCGACGACCCCGCTCACGCCCCCGACCACATCGATGGTCTGAGCTTCCCCCTTTTCATCAAACCCCTGGCCAATGGCTCCAGCGTCGGCGTCAGCCGCGCCAATGACGCCGACGGACTGAAACAAGCCCTCGCCGCCGCCGCCGAAGTCTCGCCCCGGGTGCTGGCCGAACAGGCGATCACAGGCCGCGAGCTCACCCTCACCATCCTCGATGGCGAGGCGCTGCCGCTGATCGAAATTCGCCCCAAAGAGGGCTTCTACGACTACCGCAACAAGTACACCAAGGGCTGCACCGAGTATCTGATTCCGCCCCCCGGCCTGGATGAGGCCGTGGCCCGGCGCGTGGGCGAAATCGGCGTAGCGGCGTATCACGCCCTAGGCTGCCACGGACTGGCGCGGGTCGACTTCATGCTCGACGCCGACGACGCCCCCTGGCTGCTGGAAGCCAACACCATCCCGGGCCTCACCGAACTGAGTCTGGCGCCGCAATCCGCCGCCGCCGCCGGCATCCCCTTCGATGAGCTGGCCGAGCGCATTCTGGCCTCGGCCTGGAGCCGCGCATGACCCGCTCCACCCTCATCGGCGCGCTGTTCATCGTACTGGCCGCCGCCGCCGTATTCGGCTGGCAGGCCGCCCACGCGCCGGGTCGCTTCCCGCTGCAGGAGATTCGCATCGAGGGCGCGCTACACACCGATGTGGAGGCGACCGTCAGCGCATTGGGCATCGATAAAGCCCGCAACATGCTGCGCATCGACCCCATTGCGCTGCGCACCGCGCTGCTGGAGCGTCCGTGGGTGAAGGAGGCGCAAGTGTCGCGCCGCTTCCCCAGCACGCTGGACATCAACCTCACCGAAAAACGCGCGCTGTGTATGAGCCGCGAAGGCGAAACCCTCTATCTGCTGGATGAAGCCGGGCGCCGCATCAAGGCCGCCGAACCCGGCGACCCGCTGATTCTGCCGGTGATCACCGACGATTTCAGCGCCCCCAATGAGCGTCCCGAGCGCGTCACCCAGTTCATGACGGCGCTGGAAGAGCGCCCCTGGCTCAAAACCCGATTGTCCGAAGTCACCGCTCTGCCCGGCGGCCGCTGGGTGCTGTATACCCGCGAAGGAGTGCGCCTTTTGTTGTCGAATCGGTTGGAAAGTGAATTGAAGCTGTTGAACGCCTTGCAGAATCGGTACAGAATACTGGATCGGCGGATCCGGCAGGTGGATCTGCGGGTGGCGGGACGCGCAGCGGTGCGCCCGTTGGAGAAGGAGGAGTCCGGTCCACGCACCGGCTAATCCACCGCTCGTCGGATCACGCTGGCTTGGGCCGCGCCAGCGATTGCGCATTGCGCAAACTTTGGCCTGACAAGGGATTGCAGGATGGCCCCCACGCACTGGGACGTGGGACGGGGATCACACCATTGACGCGGAGTCATAGACCGGGATTGATCGACAGCTCGCAAAAAGTTCTTTAACGCTTTTGTCGCGCCGCTTTTCATGCTTTTCTAAAGAGCGATCGAGCAACCCCCGGCTGGATGGAATATGGCCAGAAACGACCAAAACCTCATCATTGGCTTGGATATCGGCACCACCAAGATCTGCTGCATCGTCGCCGACGTGCAGCCGGACGGGCGGGTGGATATCATTGGCCTGGGCGCTCACCCCTCACGCGGTCTGCGCAAAGGCGTGGTGATCGATATCGACTCCACCGTCGAATCCATGCGCATGGCGGTGGAAGAGGCTGAAGTGATGGCGGGCGTGGAGATCAATATGGTCTACGCCGGCATCGCCGGAGCCCACATCAGCAGCACCAACTCCAATGGCGTGGTCGCCACCAAAGAGGGCGAAGTCACCCATAACGACATCCAACGGGTGCTGGACGCCGCACGGGCGCAGAACATCCCCATGGATCGCGAGATTCTGCACATCATTCCGCAGGAGTACATCCTCGATGGCCAGGACGGCATCAAGGAGCCCCTGGGCATGTCCGGCGTGCGCCTGGAGGCGCGGGTGCACATCGTCACCGGCGCGGTGGCCTCGGCGCAAAACATCATCAAGTGCGCCAACCGCTGTGGCCTGGACGTGGGCGACATCATCCTCGAGCAACTGGCCTCCTCCGAAGCCTGCCTGACCTCGGATGAAAAAGAGCTGGGCGTCTGCCTGCTGGATATCGGCGGCGGCACCACCGACATCGCCATCTTCGCCGACGGCCACATCAAACACACCGCCGTGCTGGCCATCGGCGGCGAGCATATGACCAACGACATCGCCGTGGGGCTGCGCACCCCCACCCGCGAAGCCGAACAGCTCAAACGCAAATACGGCTGCGCCCTGGCCTCTCTGGTCAACCCCGAAGAGACCATCGAAGTGCCCAGCATTGGCGACCGCCAGCCGCGTCAACTGGCGCGCCACATCCTGGCGGAAATCATTGAACCGCGCGTCGAGGAGTTGTTCACTCTGGTGCAGCGCGAAATCGTCCGCTCCGGATTTGAGGATCAGATTGCGGCGGGCATTGTTTTGACCGGCGGCGCCTCCATTACCCAGGGCGTGGCCGAATTGGCCGAAGAGGTCTTCAACAAGCCGGTGCGTCGCGGCCCCCCGCAAGGGTTCGGCGGACTCACCGATGTGGTCTCCAGCCCGGTCTACTCTACGGCCGTGGGGCTGGTGCAATACGCCAACCGATTCAGTCGGGACGCGTCCCGAATCGGCTACGACCCGGAGCATACCGGGGGGGCCGCTTCGGTGTTGCAGCGCATGCGCAATTGGTTCAACGGCGCATTCTAAAAGCAGCAAACAAGAAATTTCGCAGTCACAAAAATCAATTCACAGGTCAGCGCAGACTTGCCGGGTCGGGCATAGGGGGAAGAAAATGAACTTTGAGTTTGCACACACGGACGAAATGGACGCCCGTATCAAGGTCGTCGGCGTCGGCGGCGGCGGCGGCAACGCCGTGAACAACATGATCCAGGCCCAACTCGAGGGCGTGGAGTTTATCGTTTGCAACACCGACGCCCAGGCGCTGCAGCGCAACCTGGCGACCACCCGCATTCAGATCGGCGCCGAGGTCACTCGCGGCCTGGGCGCTGGCGCCAAGCCCGAAGTGGGCATGAACGCCGCGCGTGAATCCGAAGAGCGCATCAGAGAAGCGCTAACGGACTCCGACATGGTGTTCATCACCGCCGGCATGGGCGGCGGCACCGGCACCGGCGCAGCCCCCATCATCGCCAAAACCGCCAAAGAGATGGGCATCCTCACCGTGGCGGTGGTGACCAAGCCGTTCCACTTCGAAGGCAAAAAGCGCATGCGCTTCGCCGATGAGGGTCTGGACATGCTGCGCGAACACGTGGACACCGTGATCGCTATCCCCAATCAGAAGCTGCTGTCGGTGGTGGGCAAGAACACCACCATGATCGAAGCCTTCCGCAAAGCCGACGACGTGCTGCATCAAGCAGTGCGCGGCATCACCGACCTGATCACCATCCCCGGCCTCATCAACGTGGACTTCGCCGACGTGCGCACGGTGATGGAGGAGATGGGCCAAGCGATGATGGGCGCGGCCGAAGCCACCGGAGACTCCCGTGCGCTGGAAGCGGCCACCAACGCCATCTCCAGCCCGCTGCTGGACGATGTCACCATCCAGGGCGCCCGCGGCGTGCTGATCAACATCACCGGCGGCTACAACATGGCCCTGCAGGAGATCGACGAAGCCGCTTCTGTGGTGCGCGATCTGGCCCACGAAGACGCCAACATCGTGTTTGGCGCGGTGCTCGACGAACGCATGGAGGACAGCGTGCGCGTGACCGTGGTGGCCACCGGCATCGGCAAGGCCGAGCAGCTGGCCTTCCCCAACGCCCAGGCCGCCAACGTGCAGCCTCTGCCCCAGGCCGTGGCCCAGCGCCAAGCCGCCATGAACGCGCACCTGAATCAAAAATACAATCAGCCGCAGCCCGCCTCGGGCATGACCCACAACGTGCAGACCCAGCAGCCGCAGGCGCCCGTGGCCCAGCAACAGCCTGCCGCTCCCGCCGCTGAGGCTCCCCAAGCCTATACTCTGCCCACCCCCGCCGAGTTCGAAATGCCCAACCAGGGCGCCGATCAAGCGGGCGTGCATGAGCTGCGCAGCAACCGTCCGGGTCGCCGTCGTCCGCAGATGAGCGACATCAAGGTCAATCGCAATGAAATGAGCGACAATAACGAGCAGGATTTCGACGTCCCCACCTTCCTGCGTCGGCAGATGGACTGACCTTTGGGAGCGTTTCCCGTCGCGCGGCGAGCCGAGAATTTGCTTGACCGCGCGACGGGAAATCCCCAGTATGACCGTTTTTCCCCCACGCTCTTCCCAATCTCCGGGAACTTTTTCGTTGCAATCCATTCGATAATCAGTGTTTCCTGATATTGTGAGCGTGAGAAAATAGTGTAGTTAACATAAAATAGCACGCTTTATGCATGCTTGTGACTCAGCAGCGCCAATCCCCCTGGGAGCGGCAGGAGATTGTCGGAATGTCGACGATCCCTGTTCAGGATTTTGGCGTAAAGGCGTCACAAGCCGACGATGGCGACCCCGACCAGGCCACGCCATCCAACGGCGCATCCGCGAGAATGGATAGAGCCATGGTCTTTCAACGCACGCTGAAAAATACGATTCGTTGCACCGGCATCGGCCTCCACAGTGGTGAAAAGGTCCATATGACCCTGCGCCCGGCGCCCGAGAACAGCGGCATCGTATTTCATCGCACCGATCTGGACGATAGCTGGATCTCCGCCCACGCCGATCAAGTCTCCGACACCCGCCTGTGCACCACCCTGGCCAACGAGCGCGGCGAGAGCATCTCCACCATCGAACACCTGATGTCCGCCTTCGCCGGACTGGGCGTGGACAACGCCTTTGTCGACGTGGACGGCCCGGAAGCGCCCATCATGGATGGCAGCGCCGCCCCCTTCGTATTCCTGATCCAGTGCGCCGGGCTGACCGAACAGAAAGCGCCGCGCCGCTATATCCGCATCAAGAAGGCGATCTCCGTGGAGGCGGGCGACAAATCGGCCCGTTTCGAGCCCGGCGATGGCTTCGCCCTGCGCTTCATGTTGGACTTCGACCACCCCATGCTGGGTCGTCAGGGCGCGGAGATCCAATTGAGCGAGACGGCGTTTGTCAAAGAGATCAGCCGCGCGCGCACCTTCGGTTTCCTCAAAGAGGTCGAAGCGCTGCAATCCATGGGTCTGGCCCGGGGCGCGTCGCTGGAGAACGCCATCGCCATCGGCGATTTCCGCATCCTCAACGAAGGCGGTCTGCGTTACGAAAACGAGTTCGTGCGCCACAAGATAATGGACGCCATCGGCGATCTCTATCTGCTGGGCCACCCCATCATCGGCTGTTTCGATGGCGTGCGCTCCGGCCATGCGCTCAATAATGAATTGCTGCGCAAACTGGCCGCCACCCGCGACGCCTGGGAGTTCGTGGAGTTGAATGAACCCCTGCACGCCCCGGCCGCCGCTCCGGCGCTGACCACCGCGCCGGTGGGACTCTCCTGCTAACAGCGGGAGCCGACGCGCCATGACGCCCCCCGCCGTTGCATCCATGGGGCGTCGGCTCCTGTTTCTCATCGCTCTGGCCGCTCTGTTGCTGCTGTTTCTGGCCATCGTGCAACAGCGCGACCAACAGCAGCAGAACGCCTTCATCGCCGCCACCGAACTCACCATCAACGGCGGCAAGCTCTACGCCCAAACCGCCCTGCATGACGATCTAATCACCCAGATCCGCGATCTGCTGGCGCGCGGCGAACCCATTCGCCTCACCTACCATTTCCGCGTCCTGCATCAGCGCGACTGGCTCCCTGACAAGCTGCTGGCGGAGACCACCGTGACCCGTCGCCTGCAACTGCACAAGATCACCCAACGCTACGAGATGCGCGAATCAGTGGATCAGGAGCAACCCAAGCTGCTGTACGAATCGGACCCCGATTCAGCGCTGCGCTTTCTCACCCATCCGCGCTTCATCGCCCTGGGCGAACCGCCACAGGGGGTGGAGAAGCTGACGGCGGCGCTGCCGGGCGGTCCCCACTCTTACCGCTTTGAAACCCGCGTCACCCGCGAGCGCGAAGGGCTGTCGCGCATGTTCCGCGTGCTGTTCCGCTGGCTCAGTCTGGGCCAGCGGGAAGACCATCTGATGATCCGGAGGTATCGCGCCGCATGAGTCCGCTCAATCTGTTCGGCCCCACGCGCGCCGCCATTGAGGAGAACGCGCGCAAACCCCAGCGCCCGGTTGGCCGCTGGATGTTGATGTTGCTCATGATGGGCGTGGTCACCGCCACCGCGGTGGTGGGGCGCGGCCTGTTCGGCAGTGAAGCGGTCACCGGCGGCGACTACAGCGCAGTCTTTCTGATCCTGCTCTATGTCAACCTGTTCCTGGCCATCACCTTCGGCTTCCTGGTGATCCGCCATCTGTCGCGCCTGTGGCTGGATCGCCGCCGCCGTCTGGCCGGTTCGCAACTGCGCACGCGCATGGCCACCCTGTTCGTGGCCCTCTCCCTGCTGCCGACCCTGGTGATCACAGTGCTGTCGGTGGAGCTGCTCAACAAGGGGGTGGACTCCTGGTTCTCCGACCAGGTGGCCACCGCACTGGACCACTCCCTGGACGTGGCTCGCGCTTATTATCTGGAGAGTCAGCGCACCGTGCGCCACGACGCCGAAGATATGGTGCGCAACCGCGCCATCACCTCGGCGCTGATTCTGGAGGGCGCCGAGGCGGTGAGCGCCGCGCTGGAGGTGGAGCGGCAGGCGCGCGGCCTGGATGAGATCGCAATCTTCCGCCACGACGGCGTGCGCGTGGCCAAGGCGGGCGACCTGCCCCAGGAGACCCTGCCCGACCTCACCAGCCTCACCCATGGCGGCGTCAACTCGCTGCTCACCACCGACGACTCCGGCTCCCTGACCCGCGCCTATGTGCGCTTGGGGCCCGACCACTTCCTCTCCGCCGGACGTTGGATCGACCGCCAGATCCTGGCGCAGATGCAGACCATCGAAACCACCTACGTGGACTATAACCGCCTGCGCGACTCCCATGGCCTTCTGCGCGGCAGCCACACCATCACCCTGGCGCTGATCACCCTGTTGCTGGTGCTGGCGGCGGGCTGGTCGGGCTTCCGCATCGCCGACTCCATCACCGACCCCATCACCGAGCTGGTGGTGGGCACCCGCCACGTGGCCGAGGGCGACTTGTCGGTCAATCTGCCGGTCACCGGCGATGACGAGCTGGCCACCCTGGTCTCCTCCTTCAACGCCATGACCCGGCGTCTGGCCAAGAACCGCACCGAACTCCAAGGCGCCAACGCGCTGCTGGAGGATCGCCAGCAGTTCCTCTCGGCCATCGTCAGCAACATCTCCTCCGGCGTGATCAGCGTCGATCTGCAGGGCGATGTGGCGTTGATCAACCCGGTGGCCGCCAGCCTGCTGGAGCTCAACCCTGACGACCACATTGGCCGCCCGTTTGAGGAGGCGCTGCCCAGCGCGCTGTTGGGTCCGTTGCAGAAGCTGCTGGCCGCAGTGGACGCCCAGGGGGCTCAGGATGATGACGCCACCGCCCCCGGCGATGCCGTCAACAAAACCAAATTGGCGGCGCAGGCGCAGTTCACCCGCGCAGGCGGCGACGTCACCCTGCTGGTGCGCCTCACCCCGCTGGAGAGCGCGCGCACAGGATTCATCATCACCTTCGATGACCTCACCCAGGTGGTCAGCGCCCAGCGATCCCGCGCCTGGAGCGAGGTGGCGCGGCGCATCGCCCATGAGATCAAGAACCCGCTCACCCCCATCCAACTGTGGGCGCAGCGCATGCGGCGGCGCTATCTGCATCGCGATTTCGACGGCGAGCCCGATTGGCGCGTGCTGGATGAAGGCACCGAGAGCATCATTCAGCAGGTGGATGAGCTCAAAGTGCTGGTGGATGAGTTCTCCACCTTCGCCCGCCTGCCGCGTCCGCATCTGCAACAGGGCGACCTCAACGTCACCGTGCGCGAGGCGCTGCAGCTGCACGACGCCGAGTTGCGTAATGTTGACCTGACCACGCAACTGGCCGAGGCGATGCCCGCCATCTCCCTGGACCCCAGCCAGATCAAACAAGCCCTGACCAATCTCATCGCCAACGCCATCGCCGCCGCCGACGAGCGCGCCGCCAAGGCCCGCGAAGCGGGTCTGGAGGCCCAGGCGCATCTTGCCATCCACACCTTTGTGGCCGACAATGGCCGTTGGGTCGGCTTGCAGGTGGCCGATAGCGGACCCGGCATCCCCGCCGAGAAGCGCGATCAGGTGTTCGAACCCTACTTCACCACCAAAAAGCGCGGCACCGGACTGGGCCTGGCCATCGTCAAGAAGATCGTCGAGGACCACAACGGCCACATTCGCATCAAGGAGTCCCGTTGGGGCGGCGCATTGGTGGAGGTCTCTCTGCCCCGCGCGGCGACCCCGGCGCTGGAATCGAGGGACCTCTCCGCATGAGTCACACCATTCTGATCGTCGATGACGAAGAGTCCATCCGCACCAGTCTGCGCGGCATTCTGGAGGATGAGGCGTTCAACGTGCTGGAGGCGGACTCCGGCGAGGCGGCGCTGCGCCTGCTGGCCAAGCGCGAGGTCTCGGCGCTGCTGCTGGATATCTGGATGGAGGGGATGGATGGCATCGAGACGCTGCGGCGCATCAAAGAGCCCGAGCAGATGTCTGATGATTTTCCCCACCCCCTCAACCCCGACGCGCCGGTGATCATGATGTCGGGCCACGGCACTATCGACACTGCGGTGCAGGCCACCCGTCACGGCGCCTATGATTTCCTGGAGAAACCGCTCTCGCTGGAGCGGGTGCTGCTGCTTCTGGACCGCGCCATTCGCGAATATCGCCTCAAACGCGAAAACCGCGAACTCAAACGCCGCGTCGAGTCCGACTTCGCCATGCTGGGCGACTCCGCCCCCTTAAACGTTTGGATGAACAGATCCGCCGCGTCGCCCCCACCGATGGCTGGGTGCTGATCAGCGGCGAAAACGGCTCCGGCAAGGAGGTCGCTGCACGGCGCATCCACGCCCTCTCCCAACGCGGCGACGGCCCCTTCATCGCGGTCAACTCCGCCGCCATCCCCGATGATCACATCGAATCGGCGCTGTTCGGTCACGCCGCCGAAGGGGTGGGCGGCGAAGATGGCCCCCAACCCGGCCTGCTGGAGCAGGGCCACCAGGGCACCCTGTTTTTGGATGAGATCAGCGACATGTCGCTGCCGGTGCAGGCGCGCATCATGCGACTGTTGCAGGAGCAGCGCATCGAGCGCGTAGGCGGTGGCGTGATTCAGGTGGATGTGCGCGTCATCGCCGCCACCAACCGTGACCTACGCCAGGAGATCGAAGCCGGGCGCTTCCGCGAGGACCTCTACTATCGCCTCAATGTGGTGCCGCTCTATGTCCCGCCCCTGCGCGAGCGGCTGGAGGATATCCCCGGGCTGGTCAACCACTTCCTGCGTCAACAGGCGCAGGCGGGACTGCCCGAACGCGCCTTCTCGCCGCAGGCGCTGGACGTGCTGGCGCAGTACCACTGGCCCGGCAATGTGCGCGAATTGAAGAATCTGGTGGAGCGCATGGTGATCATGTCGCCGGGGCGGGTCATCGACGCCGAGCATCTGCCGGAGTTCATTACCCCGGAAGGCGCAGTGGTGAATAGCGCCAAATCCGTATCCAGCGGGGAGTGCGATCTGTGGGCCGAGGTGATCGCCATCGACTCCCTGCGCGAGGCGCGGGAGCGTTTTGAACGCGCCTATCTGCAGGCAAAAATGGGCCAGAATGACGGCAACATCTCCCGCACCGCCGAAGCCATCGGCATGGAGCGTTCGGCATTACACCGTAAAATCAAAAGCCTGGGGCTGGCGTAGGCCAGCCATAAAATCCTCTTCCCCGCTGGCATGGGCTGTGCTTTGTCTAGGGCGACGGCGCATTTTGCGTCGCTGTGATGACCTTCAGGAATCCACCGGGGAAGAGACAATGACGGTCCATCTGAACGAGAGTTTCGCCCATCTGGCCACACGCGGCATGATCACTGCGCCCCATGGCCCCATGTTAGCCACCATGGATGACGCCTCCCTGGCGCGCCTGGGCAGCGGCGCCATGGCCACCCTGCTAGGCGGCGGCGGCAAGCGTCTGGCTTGGCTCATGGCCAAAGAGCGCGCCCGCCTGCTGGCCGGGACGACGCGCTGATGGGGGCGACGTGGCGCGACTGGCTGCGCCGCATCCTCACCGTGGTCGGCGCGTTGATGATTCTGGGCGGCTACCATCTGCTCACCCATGGAACCGACCGCATCACCGTGGATAACGCCGCCGATGTGGCTGCGCGCGCCCAAGACGGCATGCTGCTGGCCATCTTCGGCGGTCTGGCCCTGCTGGTGGCGCTGTTCCTGAAAAACCGCTCTTGAAGCGTGAGGTAATAAGCGCCTCGCCTGGATTCAGGCGACGCTCTGCTCCAGCACGGCAACCTCCTGGGCAATCTTATCGCCCGATTCCGCGCGCAAACGAGAGAGGTCATAGGCGGTTTGCAGGTTCAACCAGAACTCTGGGCTGACCCCAAAGTAGCGCGCCAGCCGCAAAGCGGTATCCGCCGTCACTCCACGCCGTTGCTTGATGATATCGCCAATGCGCGTTGCCGGAACGCGCAGCGCCAACGACAACGCATGCGCGCTCAGACCATGAGGCTTCATAAACTCTTCTAAAAGCACTTCGCCAGGGTGGGTTGCAATACGGGGCATGGGCGCTTCCTCAGTGGTAATCGATGATTTCAACATCATGCGCATGGCCATTACGCCAAACAAAACAGACCCGCCATTGGTCATTGATACGGATGCTGTGTTGGCCTTTTCGGTTCCCTTTGAGCGCTTCCAACCGATTACTGGGCGGCGCGCGCAGGTCTTCCACTGATGTGGCCGCATGCAGCATATCGAGTTTACGCAGAGCAACCGCGCGGATGTTGACGAACCGCTTGTGTGAACCAACAGCGAACAATTTAGCAGTCGCCTTGCATGCGAACGATTGAATCATGGATTGAGGCTATAACGCTGAACGTTAAACATCAACCGTTACAAACCCTGAATGTCACCCCCCACGCTCGCCTTTACTCACGCTGCAAAAAACAGCGTATCCGCCGCGCCGCCTCTTGCGCCCCATCATGGGCCGGACGCGGCGGCGTCGGCTGCGCCAGCACCGCCTCAAAATCCGCCCACCAATCGGCCTGAAAAAACTGCTCCAGCGTGATCTCCCGCGCGCGGCCATGCTGCGCCAGCCAAGCACAGATGGACGCTTCGTCGGCAAAGTGGAAGCGTCGCGCATAGAGGAACGGAATGCCGTGGGCGGCGCACTCCACCGACATGCCGTAACCCGGTTTGCCCACCACCCCATCCACACTGCCGATCACCGCGCCAAACGGCCAATCGCCCAAACGCCCCACGTTGTACAGGTTCTCTTCATGGGGGGCGTCGGGATGGTCAATCAGAAACAGCCCGCGCCGCTCCCGCCGCAATAGATCGAACGGCAGCGCATCGATGGGAATCCCCCCCAAACTCACCAGAATCAGAGGCCGCGTCTCTTCGGGGCTAATGCCCAACTGCGCGCGCAATCCGGCGCGGTCCGGCTGCGCGGCATCGAGAATCGGCGGAATCTCCACCACATGGGGAAACGGCGCATCGGCCATGGCCGGGTGCGGCGCCAACGCCAGATCCACCCCGCCATAGGCGACGCGCATGCGCTGTAACCATGCAGCGACGCGCGGCTCGGCGACGTCGTAATAGCCCGCCACAATCCGATCCCAACTGAGCGAGGCCAGCGCCACCGTGGGTATGCCCAACCCTTGCGCCGCTTCTAAGGTGAGATAGGGGATATTGGCGATCACCACATCGGGGCGAAACGCCGCCATCTTCTCCCGCTCGCGCGCCAGCTTCTGTGGCCAATCGGCGTGCAGGGCGTCCAGCGCGGCGGCGGTGGCGGGCAGATCCGGCTGCATGGGGTCGGTTTGAATCAATCCCACGTCGCGCGGTTCGGAGTCGTGGATATGCGGCAAAGTGAGTTTATAGCGGATTTTGCGCGCCGGTAACGCGCAACAGAGGGTGAGCGCCTCCAGTGGCGTCTGTTGCGCCAAAGCGGCAAGCACCGGAGCGGTTTGCGCCAGATGGCCAAAGCCATGGCCGGACACCGCGCACCATACGCGCATGAGAGGCTCCCCATATCGTCGCGTGAAACGAAATCAGGACAGTTTGGTGTGAGAAGATAGCGAGGGCTTTGCCCTCGAACTCTCAAGGTCAAAAGCCAAACCGTGATTCGGGCCATGGATGGACCGAATCACCCCTCTGACAACCAATCGACGGCCCATATAGTCAGTCGAATTCAAAATTGGATTTTGGCGATTTTGAATATGGAAGATATCGAGGGCTTTGCCCTCGAGCTCCCAAAAACCAAACCGTGGGCTCCGCCCTGGATTGCACACCATTGGCGCTGGGCGCGCGCCCCCAGACGATTCGGCAGGATTGCCGAATCGGACTCGCGCAAGCGAGCCCGAAGGGTGAGGGCCATGGATGGCCCGAATCACCCCGCCGCCGACCAGTCGGCGGCCAATCAGTCAGCGCGAATTTCACCTGCGTCACGCAAACATTGGCCGTTCTGCGCCGTTTTGGTTTCACATGGCTAGAGCACAGACGCCCCAGAGGCGCCGCACACAAAAATGGCCCGGCGTCATGCCGACGCCGGGCCACAAAGTCAGAGGTGTCATCAGCGCTTAATCTTCGTCGTCACCGGCGTCGAAGTGCACCGCCAGATCATCACTGGGGCCCAGTTTCTGGCCCAGACCGATGACGCCCTGGCCGGTCAAACGGCGCTCGTCACGATGCACGAAGAAGTTCTCGCCCGCGCTGGTGCTCACATAGGTGCCGTTGGTGCTCTGGTCGACGATGACAAAGCGATCGCGACGGAATTCGATCTTGCAGTGCACCCGCGAAGACATGTTGTCCGGCACGCGGAATTCACTCTGCTTACCGCGTCCCAGGGTGATGGAGTCCCGCGAGGGCCCCAGCTCCACCTGCTCAGTCGAGTAGCGCAGAGTCAGCTTGTGGGTCTGCTGCTGCGCCATGCCAGGCGACGGCATGCCGCCCATGACGGTCAGATCGTCCTCTTCGCCCCAGGTCAGCTCGAAGATCTCCACCGGCTTGGTCTTGCCCTTCACCGTGGTGGTGATCAGCATACGGCTGTTCTCGGCAATGTCGGGACTCACCTCCTGCAGGGTTTCGCCGGTGGTGATGATCTGCTCGGCCTTGGCCTGGGCCACCATGCGCGCGGCCAGATTCACCGCGTCGCCGAACACATCGAGGCGCTTGCGCTCCATTTCGCGAATGACTTCGCCAAAGTGGAAGCCGATGCGCACGTGCAGTTGGTGGCCAAGTTCATCTTCGCCCTCCTCCACATCCTCCTGCATGCGAATGGCGGCTTCGGCGGCCAGATCGGCGGAGGGGAAGATGCACATCACCTCGTCGCCGATGGTCTTGACCACCTTACCCTCATGCAGCTCAGTGAGGCGGGTGAGCATTTCGATGCAGCGGGAGGTGACCTCTCGCGCCTTGGCGTCGCCCAACTCCTCATAGAGGCGCGTGCTGCCGGCAATATCGGCGAACATAATAGCGAGGCGGACTTTTTCTCTCATGGCTCGGTCCTACACAGCATTAAGGATTCGAATCAATTAGCGCAGCAGGTTGGATCACGCCACCACCAATCCGAGGATCAGGGTGATGTTGTCCTTGCCGCCATTATGTTTAGCCAGTTCGATCAGCTCATCGCCGATCTCTTCCAGATTCTCTTCAGTGGCCTTGCCGAGCTTTTCCGCCAGCACGGCGTCGTCCACCATGTTGCTCAGACCATCGGAGCAGATCAGATAACAGTCGCCCGCCTGGTCGTCCACCAGCGCCACGTCCGGCACCACATTGGCGGCCGGGCCCATGGCCTGAGTCAGGATGTTCTGCGACGGCTGCGCGCCGCGCTCGCCGAAGTCGCGCCACTGTTGAATCATGGAGTGGTCGCGGGTCACCTGCGAGAAGTCGCCTTCGCGGAAGCGATAGACGCGGGAGTCGCCCACGTGGAACACCACCAGACGATCTTCATAGTTGGAGAGCCACAGACCCGCCACCGTGGCGCCCATGCCGGTGCCTTCAGGGTATTTGCGTTTCTGGTTCTCTTCAAACACTTTGCTGTTGGCGTACTCCACCGCATGGCGCACCAGAGTCACCGCCGGATTGGGCACGTCATCCTGAGTGGGGCCGTCTTCCTCTTCGTCATCGGTCTCGGCCGTAGCGATGGTGTTGACCACCGTGGGCGCTTCATCGGGATAGGTGTCGTCGCTGCGAATCGTCTGTTTGCGGCCGAAGGTTCCGGGGCTCATGAGGTATTCGCGCAGCGCAGCGATCACTTCACGGCTGGCCACTTCGCCATGATCGTGCCCGCCCATACCGTCGGAGACGACCATCAAGCGCAGCGAACCATCCACCGCAAAGCTGTCTTCATTGAGGGTTCTGACCCGGCCTACGTCGCTACGACCGACGACACAGATCCGATTCCCAAGCTTTTGCGCCATATCCGTCAGCCTTCTTTAACAGGAATGAACGCGGCCCGACGCAGTGAGTGGCGCGGCCTAATTCAACTCGGTTCATACAAAACAGTCCCTGAGTATAGGGACAAATGTTCACTTTCCCAAGGGATTCAACGCAGTTTGACCTTACAGGGCGCAATTGAGCGCTTGCCCACACGCATCTCATGCCGCATCATGCTGCCGCATACAGCAAAATTTTTCAATATCCGCGCGCCCAGGCCGTCCCTTTAGGCCGACCCGCGCGACGCCACTTCGGAGCAACCATGGCCTCTTTGACCCATCGACCCCGCCGCTTGCGCCGCCACCCGGCCAGCCGCGATATGATGCGCGAAACCTTTCTGTCTCCAGCGCATTTAATCTATCCGATGTTCGTCGTCGAAGATGAGGCGCGCCGCATTCCGGTGGCCTCCATGCCCGGCGTGGATCAGGTCTCCATCGATGAGGCGGTCAAGGACGCCAAGCGCGCCTATGAGTTGGGCCTGGGCGGGGTGATCCTGTTCGGCATTCCCGACCATAAAGACCCCGCCGGGCATGACGCCTACGATCCCAACGGCGTGGTGCAGCGCGCTATCCGCGCCATCAAGGCGGAGGTCCCGGAGCTCTATCTCATCGCCGATCTGTGCCTGTGCGAATTCACCGACCACGGCCACTGCGGCATCGTGCACCCGGTGGATACGGTGGACAACGACGCCACCCTCAAGCTGCTGGGCCGCATCGCCGTCACCTACGCCCAGGCGGGCATCGACATGGTGGCGCCCTCGGGCATGATGGACGGCATGGTGGAGGCGATCCGTCACGCTCTGGACAGCGCCGAACACGAATCCATTCCCATCATGGCCTATTCGGTCAAATACGCCTCAGCCTTCTACGGACCGTTCCGCGACGCCGCCGACAACGCCCCCTCCTTCGGCGACCGCCGCGCCTATCAGATGGATCCGGCCAACCGCCAGGAGGCGCTGCGCGAATTGGAGCTAGACCTGGAGCAGGGCGCCGACGTGGTGATGGTCAAACCCGGCCTGCCCTATCTGGACATCATCCGCGACGTGCGCGAGCGCACCCACCTGCCGGTGGCGGCCTACAACGTCAGCGGCGAATACGCCATGATCAAGGCCGCCGTGCACAACGGCTGGCTGGAGGAGGAGCGCACCGTGCTGGAGATGCTCACCAGCTTCCGCCGCGCCGGCGCCAATATGATCCTCACCTACCACGCCCTGGACGCCGCCCAATGGCTGCGCGCGGCGGGGAACGGTTAATCCGCTTTCGCGTCTGAACTGTTCGCGAAGCCATTTTTCGCACCGCAATGACGGCGCGCGCCCAGCCTCCCGGCCCGGCGCGCGCTGACGCTTTTATCCATGGAGTTTCGTCATGCCCAAAGCGCGCGCGTTGGGACTGCTCTCGGGCGGTCTGGACAGCACCCTGGCCGCCCGTCTGCTCATGGAGCAGGGAATCGAAGTGGCCTGCGTCAACTTCTACACCGGCTTTTGCGTACAGAACCACACCCAGGCGATCCGCGCCAAAGAGGGCGATCCGGCCCCACGCCACGACGCCCTCCACGCCGCCGAAGTGTTGGGGATCAAACTGCACATCGTTGATATCTCTGAAGAGTACGTGCGCATTGTCACCGACCCCAAGTATGGCTACGGCAAGAATCTCAACCCCTGCCTGGACTGCAAGATCTTCATGGTGGAGAAGGCGTGGGAGCTCAAAGAGAAGCTGGGCTTCGACTTTCTCTTCACCGGCGAGGTGGTGGGTCAGCGCCCCATGAGCCAGCGCGCCGACACCATGCCCAAAGTGGCGCGGGAGTCCGGCGTGGAGGGGTGGCTGGTGCGCCCGCTGTGCGCCAAGCGCCTGCCGGAGACCGAGCCGGAGAAGCAAGGGTTGGTGGATCGCGAAAAGCTGATGGGCTTTCATGGCCGCTCGCGCAAGCCGCAGATGGCCCTGGCCGCCGAGTTCGGCCTGGTGGACTACCCCTCCCCGGCGGGCGGCTGCTGTTTCCTCACCGACGAGAACTATTCGCGCCGTTTGCAGGACCTCTGGGACAACCGGGGTTCCAAGCAGTACAGCATGGAGGATATCATCCTCCTCAAGGCGGGCCGCCATCTGCGCATTTCGCCCACTTGCAAGATCATCGTTGGCCGCGACGAGCCGGAGAACAACTTCCTGCAAGGGTTCCGCGCCGGACGCTGGGCCATCCGCGCCGCCAACCTTCCCGGTCCGCTGGCGCTGGTGGAGGGCGCTCCCAGCACAGAGGATCTGGAGGCCGCCTGTCGTCTGACCGCGCGCTTTGGCAAAGGCAAGAGCCACCCCAGCGTCGCCATCAGCGTGGAGCATGACGGCCAGACCGAAACCCGCGAAGTCGCCCCCTTTGGGGCCGATGAGGTGCCGCAATCCTGGTATCTGTAACACAGCCAAAGTGAGGCCTGCGCATGCCGCAAACCGACGCCCCCCTCTCCGCCGCCGAACTGGCGGCGCTGGAACCCGACCTGCAGGTGGACGCTCGCTTCACCCTCTGCCCCATGCCCATCGTCAAGACCGCCCAAGCGCTGGAGCCACAGCCTATCGGCGTCCTGGCCCGGGTGCGCGCCACCGACGCCGGCGTGGCGCGGGATCTGCCCGCCTGGTGCCGGGTGCAGGGGCAGGCGTTCCTCGGCTGCGTGCAGGAGAACGGCGAATGGGTCGGCTATGTGCGAAAAATCGTTGCATCATGAATTATAACCAGAGAAAGCCAATTAACGGGTAAATAAAAGATATCGAGGGCTCCGCCCTCGAGCTCCCAAAAGCACAACCGTGATTCGGGCCATCCATAGCCCTCACCCTTCGGGCTCGCTGCGCGAGTCCGATTCGGCAATCCTGCCGAATCGTGGGTCCGCCCTGGATTGCACACCATTGGCGCTGGGGGCGCGGCCCCCAGACCCCGCCGCCGACCAGTCGGCGGCCAATAGTCAGCACAAGTTCAACCTACGCCCCGCAAACATTGGCAATTTTGTACAGGTTTGACTTCGCAAGGTTGTAGAGTTGCAAATACGATCCAGTCCGATTTGCAGGAACCAATTCCCCTGTCGCCCAGTCGGAATTGTTGTCACCGTTGGCCGATGATCAGGAGCCCTGTTCACATGAACTTTCTGTTTGTTTTCGCTTACGAAGAGACCAATATCAGCCAGATGAAGGTGCATACGCCGCCACTGGGCATCGGCTACATGGCGGCGTTCCTCAAGCAGGCGGGACACTCTGTGCGCGCAGTGGACCTGCAGGTCCAGCACAAGCAGGATGTATTTGATAACATGGACGGCGTGGAGATGGTGGGCATCTCCATCCTCACCAACTACTTTGAACACGCGGTGGATCTGGTCAGTGAGCTGCGCGAGCGCGGCTTTAACGGCAAGATCGTGCTGGGCGGCCCCCATGTGACGGCGCTGGCCGAAGAGAGTCTGCGCGACTCCGGCGCCGACTACGCCTGCGTCAGCGAAGGCGAAGAGGTGATGTTGGACTTCGCTGCCGGCAAGCCCGGCGAGGAGATCCCCGGCATTTGCTGGATCGAAAACGGCGAATTTCGCCAGAACCCCATGCGCGCCTTTAACAAGCCGTTGGATGAGTACCCCTTCCCCGCCATCGAGGTGTTTCAACTGGAGCGCTACGGCAGCTACAACATGACCCTGGTGTCGCCCTCCACCCGCGACGGCATCATCATGACCAGCCGCGGCTGTCCGTTCCGCTGCGACTTCTGCTATCGCGACGACATCAACAAACGCATGCGCATGCGTTCGGCGGAGAATATCGTCGCCGAGATCAAGCAGCTCAAAGAGCGCTACGGCTACCGCAAATATTCGTTTATCGACGACTGCTTCAACGCCAACATCAAGCAGGCCAAGCGCATCTGCCAGGCCATCATCGACGCCAAACTGGATATCATCTTCACCCTGCCCAACGGCATGCGCGCCGACCTGGTGGACGACGAGCTGGCCGGACTGATGAAAAAAGCCGGCTGCATCGGCGCCAACATAGGCGTCGAGTCGTGGGATGAGGGCGTGGCTGAGAAGATGGACAAGCGCCTGAAAAAGGATGAGGTGATCAACGCAGTGCAGCTGTTCCGCAAGCACGGCATCATCTGCACCGCCTACTTCATCATGGGTCACTACTGGGACACCAAAGAGAGCGTCAAACGCAATATCGAGGCGGTCAAGGAGCTGGGCGCGGACTTCTTCCAGTTCACCAACTTTGTGCCGGTGCCCGGCTCCCCCGCCTACAACATGCTGCGCCGCGAAGGCTTGCTGGATATCAAATCCTTCCGCGAATACAGCCTGTTTGGCAGCAAACTGCTGTTCAAACATCCGATTTTGAGTGAAACCGATATTCATTCGAGCATTCGAATCGCCAACCAAAAAGCCGCGTTCCGCTTGCGGACGCTGGTGGTGATGCTCAAACGGCCCATCATCTTATGGAACGTTTTTCGACAATTCGGCCAGATCATGGCGCTAACCAAAATCACTGAGTTCGGCAGGCCGCCAGACCTCAAGATGTCAACCAACAAGACCGAGGCGTAACGGAGCCTTTTTCGCACTGCCGACTGTACTGGCGCCAAGCCGATCTGCCCGCCACTTGAGAACGATGCCGCCACATCGCGCGCGATGCGGCCATGCGTCAGGGGAGACAGGACGATGAGCACAGTCAAACAGATTCTGAGCAGTAAAATGAGCAATCAACTCGCTGTGATTGCGCCCACCGCCAGCGTATTCGATGCGCTGGTGATCATGTCGGAACGCAATATCGGCGCGCTTCTGGTGCTGGAGGAGGGCCAACTGATCGGCACATTCTCCGAGCGTGACTATGCCCGCAAAGGGATTCTGCAAGGACGCGCCTCCAAGGAGACTCCGGTGCGCGACATGATGAGCGCCGAGATCGCCTGCGTCAGCCCTGACGCCTCGGTGCAGGAGTGCATGGCGCTGATGACCCACAAGCGTTTCCGCCACCTGCCGGTGCTGGATGAGGGCAAGCTGGTGGGGGTGATCTCCATCGGCGACGTGGTGCACCGCCTCATTGGCGACCAGGCCTTCACCATTCAACATCTGGAAGAGTACATCACCGGCAACACCCTGGCGGTGTAACTCGGGCACACGGTTTCACCTCTCTTATTCGGGCCTGACGCCTCGCGTCAGGCCTTTCTGCTGCGCCCAGAAAGCTTCTTCGCGAAACGCGGCTGGCGCGCAAACAGGGCTCGCCGCAACAGAGGCGGCGCAAGATTTCAGACTGATTGATCAACCCCCCGTATTCACTGCAAAACTCAGAACGTCGTGCTTGTCGAACCCCGGTAATCAGCTTATAAATGTTATATACTGGTTAACCTAGCGCCGAGTCCGCTCTGAGAATATCAATGGCTCCACCGCCCATCTTCGCCAGAGGAGTCAGCAGGTCATGGAATCCCCTCTCGTCCAGACCGCCGCCCCACGCCGCACAGGCCTGCCCTTTATTGCGGCGATTGTGGTGATGGTCATCTGCCTTCTGCTGGCGCTTTTCAACGAAAAGGCGGTGTGGCTGGAGAAGCGGGAGCGCGCCACGCTGCTGGCCCATCACATGACCAGTCAGATCAATCAACAGCTCACGCGCGATCTGTTTTCCGCCAAAGCGCTGGCTGCGCTGGTGCGCCAAGGCGATGGCCACATCGCCGATTTTGACGAGGTGGCGCAAGAGATCCTGCGCATCAACCCCACCATCAGCTCCCTGCAACTGGCCCCGGCGGGCGTGGTGCGCCACATCGTGCCGTTGGCGGGCAATGAGAAAGCCATCGGCCACGACCTGCTCAGTGACAAAAACCGCAATAAGGAAGCCTTAAGCGCAATTGAGACCCGTTCCATGACGCTGGCGGGGCCGTTTACGCTGATCCAGGGCGGCGTGGCCGTGATCGGACGCCAACCGGTGTTTCTGAAGGATCGCGCCGACGACTTCTGGGGCTTCACCTCGGTACTGATTCGCCTGGAGGATGTCACTCGCCACCTGCGTTTTGCCGAAATTGAAGCCACAGGCTACAGCTATCAGCTATGGCGCAACCACCCCAATACCGGCGCACGCCATGTGTTTGCGCAATCGCAAACCCCCATGGCCGCCGATCCCATCACCCAGACCATCAGCGTGCCCAACGGCCAATGGTTCCTCAGCGTGGTTCCTCAGCGCGGTTGGTTCAGCCCTTTGCGCATTGCGCTGGAAGCGATGATTGCGCTGCTGGCGGGCGCTCTGGCGGCTTGGGTCATGCGACGAAGACAAAGAGGGCAGGATGCCCAGTGGACCACGTTCAAGCGCCTGGAGCTGGCCACCTCCCTATCCGGGCTGGGGATCTGGGTGTGGGAGCCTCAACGCAATCTGCTGCAGGGGGATCAACGCGCCTGCAAGATGTTTGGCCTACCCGCAGAATCCGCACACACGCCCCTGCAAGGGGATGTGTGGTTCACCCGCGTACACGCCAGCGACCACGATCATGTGAAGCAACTGATGCACACGCGGTTTGTGGGGGGCGAGAGCGTTGATATATCCTTTCGCACCACCGACGCCAATGGCGAGACCCATTGGATTCAAGGCGCCGCCTTCGTTGATCAGAGAGAGGCTCAGGGATCCCACCGCATCACCGGCGTATTCCGCGACATAACCGATCAACGTCAAACCGAATTGGCGCTGCGCGACGCCTCCGACCGCATGAAGACCCTGCTCGACACCGCCAGCGACGGCATCCACATTCTGGATGAAACCGGCAATGTGGTGGAGTTCAGCCAGACCTTTGCCCAAATGCTCGGCTACTCCCCCGATGAGGTCAAACAGCTGAACGTACGTGACTGGGAGGCGCAACTCTCTGCAGAAGACCTGGTGCATGCGCTGCAAGCCCTGCTCAAGGGCGCTCGCACCTTCGAGACCCGTCACCGCCGCAAAGATGGCGTGGAGTTCGATGTTGAAATCAGCGCCAAAGGGATCCGTCTGGGCGAGCGTCAACTCCTCTATGCCTCTGCGCGGGACATCTCCGGGCGCAAGCAGTCCGAAGCGCGGCTGCAGGAGAGTTTGGAGTTCAGCCGCACCCTGCTGCTGCAATCGCCGGTGGCCAAAGGGGTCTACCGCGCCAGCGGCGAGTGCGTCATGGTCAATGAAAGCATGGCCAAGATGGTCGGCGCGCCGGTGGAGCGCCTGCTCAAACAGAATTTCCGCCTGATTCCCTCCTGGCGCAACTCCGGCTTGCTGGACGCGGCGGTGGAGGCGCTGCGCGAACGCGCCCCGCGCAAACATGAGATCCGTCTGACCACTTCGTTTGGGCGCGAGGTGTGGGCCGAGAGCCTGCTGCTGCCCGCCACCCTCAATGGCGAAGACCATCTGATCGCCCAGTTCTTCGATCTCACCGACGCCAAACGCAAAGAGGCGCGCTTGCGCTCTCTTACCGAACGCTTTGAGCTGGCCGCCAATGCGCTCTCTTTAGGCATCTGGACGTGGGATCTCAAAACCGATGATCTGGAGTGGAACAAACGCATGTTCGAGCTCTATCAGGCGCCCAAAAGCCTGTGGATCTCTCAGCCCTCGCTTACCTTCTGGCGCAGCCGTTTCCACGAGGAGGATCTGGCGCGCCTGAACCACGATATCAAAGCCGCCATGGACGGCGACAAGCTGCTCGACAGCGCCTTTCGCATCACCCTGCCCGACGGGAGTTTGCGCCACATCCATATGGCGGCCATTGTGGAGCGCGACGATCAAGGCCACCCGGTGCGCATGGTGGGCATCAACCGCGACATCACCGCCGAGCACGCCGCCGAAGAGGCCCTGGTCGAGAGCGAATTGCGCTTCCGCAGCGCGTTCGAAACCGCGCCCCATGGCATGGCGCTGGTCTCCCTGGAGGGGCGTTGGCTCAAGGTCAATCAGGCGCTGTGCGAAATCATCGGCTATAGCGAAAAAGAGCTGCTAGCGACTGACTTTCAAACCATCACCTATCCCGATGATCTGGAAGCGGACCTGCAATACGTCCAGGCGTTGCTGGCCGGTCAGATCAACAGCTACCAGATGGAGAAGCGCTACATCCACAAGAACGGCGGGTTGGTGTGGATTCTTCTCAGTGTCTCTCTGGTGCGCTCCAGCGATGGCTCTCCCATCCACTTTGTGGCGCAAATTCTCGACATCACTGAAGCCAAACAGGTCCAGGAAGAGTTGATTCAGGCGCGGCATAACGCCGACGCCGCCAATATCGCCAAAAGCCAGTTCCTGGCCAACATGAGCCATGAAATCCGCACCCCCATGAACGCGGTGCTCGGCTTGCTGCAACTGACCCACCACACCCTGTTGGATGACCGGCAGAAGGATTATATCGAAAAGGCCGAGGTGGCGGCCCGTTCCCTGCTGGGCATTCTCAACGACATTCTCGACTACTCCAAGATCGAAGCCAATCGCATGGAGCTGGAGACCGCGCCATTCGATCTGGCCGAACTATTCCACACCTTGGCCTCGCTCCTCTCCACCACGGTGAGCGATAAGGATGTGGAGATTCTGTTCGATATCGACGGCGCCATGCCCACCATGCTGTCGGGCGACGCCCTGCGTCTGCAACAGGTGTTGATCAACCTCACCAGTAATGCGGTGAAGTTCACCCCCAAAGGCAGCGTCACCGTTGCGTTGACTCTGCTGGAGAGCACCGCACAGGAAGTCACCCTGGAGTTCAGCGTCAGCGACACTGGCATCGGCATCTCCGACGAAAAACTGTCGTTGATCTTCGAAGGCTTCTCCCAGGCGGAAGCCTCCACCACGCGCCGCTTTGGCGGCACCGGGCTGGGTCTGGCCATCAGTCGTCGCCTGGTGGAGTTAATGGGCGGCGAGCTGCAAGTGATCAGCGAAGAGGGCAAAGGCAGCCGCTTCTTCTTTACCCTCACCCTGCCGCTGGCCAACGCCATGCCCGAGCAGCAGCGCGCCGCGCCCAAACTCGGCTCCAAAGGGGCCCCGCTGCGCGCCCTGATTGTGGACGACAGCGAGATCTCCCGCGATGTGTTGGCGCGCATGGTGGTGGACCTGGGCGGGCAGGCGCATGTGGCCCAGAGCGGTCACGAAGCGATCAAACTGCTCGCGTGCGATGATGGCGCGCCGCTACCCTACGACCTGGTGCTGCTGGACTGGAAAATGCCCGGCATGGATGGGTGGGAGACCGCCCGCTACATCCGCAACAACTGCCCCAGCGGCTCCTCGTTGATCTTCATCCTGATCACCGCCTATGGGCGCGAAATGGTGCTGCAACAACATGAAGAGTCCCCCGGCGGACTGTTTAACGGATTCCTCACCAAACCCGTCACCCATGAGATGCTGCGCGAAGCCATTCTCACGGCAGGCAGGCAAACGAATCCCGATCTGAAGAAGATGGACCTGCAGCCACAGACACCGCTCCACGGCATGAATCTGCTGGTGGTGGAGGACAACCCCACCAACCAACAGGTGGCCCAGGAGCTGCTCTCGATTCAAGGCGCCGAGGTGGTGGTGGCCGATAACGGCGCCGAGGGCGTGCGTCTGGCCATGGCGGCGGAGCCGCTGTTTGACGCCGTGCTGATGGACATTCAGATGTCGGTGATGGACGGCTTTGAAGCCACGCGCATCCTGCGCGAGCGCTTTACGCCCCAGCAGCTGCCGATTCTGGCGATGACCGCCAATGCGCTCAGCTCCGACCGCGAAGCGTGTTTGGCCGCGCAGATGAACGACCATGTGGGCAAACCGTTTGACGTGCGCGAAGTGGTGGCGAAGATCCTCACATGCTGCGGCCGCACCGTGGTGGGGGAGAGGGCGCCCCCACCCTCAACGCGCCAAGAGGCGGCGCAAAATTTTCCCGGCTTTGATTATCCAGGCGCCATGGCGCGTTTCAACAATCGCGCGCGCGCCTATCTCATCGCCATCGCGGGCTTCCAACGCGACCTGCCGGTTCTGCTCTCGCGGCTGGAAAGCGCAATCAACGAGAAGGATCGCGACGCCTTTGGCCGCCACTTGCACGCCCTGAAAGGTCTTGCAGGAACCCTGGGCGCGGTGACGCTGTCGGCATTGGCGCGTCACTGTGAAGCGGAGTTGGCCTCAGGGGACGCGCTTGAGCCCATGCAGACCCAACTGAATGAGGCCGCGTCCCAAGCCTTGGAAGTAATCGAGCAGATCCATACGCAGCTGGCCGAGCCCCAAGCAGAAACCAGCGACAGCGCTACGGAATTGGACGCCGACGCCTTGCGCGCCGATCTGGATGAACTGGATCTGCTGCTGGCTGAACAAAATTTGCGTATGCTGGAGGTGGTCGCCAACATCGAACGTAATTATGGCGCAATGCTGGGCGCGCGGCTGAAACCGCTGCTGGACGCAGTCAACGGCATGGATATTCCCAGCGCACAGGCCGCCAGCACAGAGCTACGCGAATCGTTGGAAGAGTCAGATGAAGCGTCGCACGATAAGTCAGAGTGAGAGCAAACCCCGCATTTTGATCGTGGATGATCAACCGGGGAATATTCAGGCGCTCTACCACGCCGTGGAGCCAGTCGGCGACATCTTTATGGCCACTGGCGGCGAGCAGGCGTTGGCGTTCTGTCGCAACGACGCCCCGCCGGATCTGATCCTGCTGGATGTGGAGATGCCGGATATGAACGGGTATGAGGTGTGCCAGCGCCTCAAACAGGATCACCGCAGCGCCGATATTCCAGTGATCTTTGTCACTGGCCACGCCAGCGCCGACGATGAGGCGCGCGCCCTGCAGATCGGCGGCGCCGACTTCATCCACAAGCCGGTCAACCACGCCATTGCCCACGCCCGCGTCTCCACCCAGTTAACGCTCAAAGCGCAAAGCGACCTGTTGCGCCGACAAGCGCAGGAGGACGCCCTCACGCAGATCGCCAACCGCCGCTATTTTGATCACGCCCTGCGTCAGGAGTGGCGCCACTGCCAACGCCATGGCGCGCCGCTCTCTCTGCTCCTGCTCGACGTGGACTATTTCAAACGCTACAACGATGACCAGGGCCACCCCCAAGGCGACGCCTGCCTGCGCCAAGTGGCGTCTGTCATTGCGCAAAACATGGGTCGCCCCCACGATTTGGCGGCGCGTTACGGCGGCGAAGAGTTTGTCTGCCTACTGCCTCAGACCACACGCAAAGGGGCTCTGACCAAGGCGGAGCACATTCGTCAGCAGATCGCGCAACTTGGACTGCCGCACCCCGCCTCAGCCTGTGCTGAGGTCGTCACAGTCAGCATCGGCGCCGCCACGTTAAAACCCTCCAGCCACGACGCCTGGGAACGCCTGCTCCTGTTGGCGGACCAGGCCCTCTACGCCGCCAAAGGCGCAGGCCGCAACCGGGTGGAGATCAGCGAAGCGGAAGATGGATAACACGTAATGTCACGACAGACTCTCCCCAGCGCAACAAGCGCTCATGTCATCGGCCGAGCCGCCTTCCGGCGAGCGAATCAGGTGGAGAGAGACCATGCCTGAACAACTGCTGAACAAACAACCCGCGCCCAGAATTCTCATCGTCGACGACCAGCCGACCAACATCCATGCGCTCTACCAAATTGTGCAGAGCGAAGGCGATGTGTTCATGGCCGCCAGTGGCGAGAAGGCGCTGGAGCACTGCGCGCACACCGCGCCGGATCTGATCCTGCTCGATGTGGAGATGCCCGGTCTGGACGGCTATGAAACCTGCCGCCGCCTCAAAGCCGACAAGGCGTTGGCGCATATTCCGGTCATCTTTATCACCGCCCACACCACGGAAGAGGATGAGGTGCGCGCGCTGGAGGCGGGCGCAGTGGATTTCATCACCAAACCCATCAACGCGCTAATCGTGCGTGCGCGAGTGCGCACCCACATTCAGCTCAAACAGGCCCATAACGCGCTGACCGAACAGGCTGAGGCGATGGCCGCGCGCAACCAGATTCTGGAAGAGAACGTGCGTCTGCGCGAGGATGTGGACCGCATCACCCGGCACGACTTGAAATCCCCTCTGTCGCGAATCCTCGGTTTTTGCGAACTCCTGCTTGATGAGTGTGACGGCAACGACGACACCGCAGAGATGCTGCAAGCGATCCATCGTGCGGCGCGTCAAGCCATGAACCAAGCCAACAGCACGCTGGTGCTGTTTAAAATCGAGAACGGCGACTATGCGGTGCGGTATGCGCCGGTTGATCTGATGCAGGTGATCCGTGAGGTGTGGGACGGCTGCGCCCCCATCGCCAACGCCAAGGACGTCACCTTGTCCGGCGTCTCAGCAGACGCCGCGCCTTTCCTCATTCAAGCGGAAGAGTCGCTCTGCTACACCCTGTTTGGCAATCTGTTGCAGAATGCCGCCGAAGCGGCCCCGAGCAACTCCTGCATCACCGTGACCCTGGAGCGGCATGACGCCGAGGCGATGATTCGCATCCATAACCATGGCCAGGCGCCCGAGGCCATCCGGGCGCGATTCTTTGAAAAATACGCCACCGCAGGGAAAAAGGACGGCACCGGATTGGGCGCCTACTCAGCGCGATTGATGGCCCGCGCCCACCATGGCGACATTGAGATGCAGAGCAGCGCCGAACATGGCGTCACACTGACCGTGCGCCTGCCCATTACGCCGCCGCCCGCCAGCCTGTAATCGATTGCAGCCAGATTCAGGCCGCGTTCCAGACAACAGAAGAGACGGCAAACTCCGTCCACATCATGGCGCCAATGGCTCGGAGAGATGTTTGCAAACACACGCTTGCACATCTCCGCCCCGCTTATTGCACTCCTGCGTGATCTGACTGATATAGAGATCGAGACCTTTGCGGTAATTCCGTTCACCAATTTTCGTCAATGTCGTCTGCAAGATCGCCTGTTTGAGATCCTGTGGAACGGTTGGAATGTAATAGATCTCCGACAGGGGCGGAACAAACTCCGCCGCGCATTGGCACTCGGCGATTTTCACCAGCAGAATTTCGCGTTCTGGCATGGGACAGGAAGGGGGGATGGCTTGCTCCGCCTCAGTGGAACCGCTCGATTGCGGGGTTTGCGATTGAGGCGATGTCACGACATGGGGAAATTGTGGCGCCGATGCTCTGCTTGTCAGAACCTCTTTCATCCGCATCAAGCTTTTCACGCCATCTGCATGAACCCACCATCCCATAAGCGTGGTGGCGCCAGCCACAATCGCGATGCTCACCCAGCGATTGTGCAGAAACGCGCGCAAATGTCTCCGCCATACCACTAAAAAGTAGAGCGAGATGACGAGGTGAAACAGAATCGAACGAAAAACATCGCCAATTGAGTTCTGAAAATGGCCCTCTAACCCCGGCCACTCAATAAAAATCAGCCTGTACAGAGCTGGCGGCGCAAATCCCAAGGCGATCCCCAATTCAATGGAGAACCCTTCTGCTCGCCGGAAAAAGATAAGCAGGCCAACCAGCGCAAGAGCCACAGCCTGAAAGCGGAGATCCGCGCCCATCTGTTCGAATGGGTGTGTGTAAAAAACTGCAAACACCGTCAGCAAATGAAACAGAGCCCACAGGCGTAATGTAATGGCGTATTTCACATTGATCTGGCGCCCCTTGGATACAAATCCCATATGAGAACACTCCCAAATACCGTTTCAGCCAATGGGGCGACAGCGCGTTCTGTCACAGCAATGATTTTGATTAACCTTCTAACAATATAGGTTAATCAGCATCCTAGCACCAGGAGAGCAGAGCCCATCTGGTAAGGGCCCTCTCGGCGAAAACATCATCAGCGCTCACACGCTCTGTTGATTCACACAGCACCATCTCCGGCACAAAAAAACGGCCCGAGTCTTTCGACTCGGGCCGTTTAGGCTTCAAAATGGCGCGCCCGGAAGGATTCGAACCTCCGACCACCTGGTTCGTAGCCACCTGCAAGCGTCCAACAGAGTCCGTAACAGTCTGATAATGAACCGCCTGGTCTTTTCGCTATCTGACTCTATCGGACTGTTTCAGACACTGGCGTTGACACTTGGTTGACAGAACCAACGGCTAAACGTACAATTACCTGTACAGTTTATTCTTGACCTGATTGGGTCATTCGTCCACATTCGGGCTACTGGAGTCCTTCCATGCAAGTGATCAACTACACCGATGCTCGGCAGAATCTGAAGTCTGTGATGGACCGGGCTGTTGAGGATCGCGAAGCGATTTTCATTTCACGGCAAAAGGGCGGCAATGTGGTGCTGATGTCCGAAGAGGAGTATCGCAGTTGGCAGGAGACTGTTTACCTTCTGCGCACGCCTGCCAATGCTGAACGGCTCATGTCCTCCATTGAGCAGCACAAAGCGGGCAAGGCCAAGAAGCGGGATTTGATTGATCCATGAACATCTGTTTCACGCCGGACGGCTGGGCCGATTACGAATACTGGATCAAGGAGAATGACCGCAAGATGGTGAAGCGGCTCAACGAATTGATCCGCGATATCCAGCGTGACCCGTTCTCAGGCATCGGCAAACCTGAGCGCCTGAAAGAGAATCTAACTGGCTATTGGTCACGTCGCATTAACAGCGAACATCGCTTGGTTTATGCTATCGATGACGGGGATATCGTCATCATCCAATGTCGGTTCCACTACTGAGCGCTTACAATATTAGCTAGGATAATTTACAATATATATTAACGCAAACTGAGCAACTACCCTTTGCTAAGACTATCAAACATCTGCTTCTCTAATGGTCCTACCTCGGCAAGAGCATCTTCATAAAACTGTTCCTCTAGCAAATTATAGGGCCGATCAAGAATAATTTCGTTATCAAACCCTTGATCTGGCTTCAATTCCGAACCAAGAATCAATTGAGCATTAGAAGGAAGCTTATCAGTAACGAAGCTTATAACTTTCGGCAAATTAATATCATCCTGCCCTTGCTGATTAGGTGAGTCAATCACCAAAGGAACATTGAATGAACCATACTCCCCATAACATAGTGCCCAAATAGCTGCATAGTAGGCCAAAACAGCCCGGGGCCCTGCACTGCCGGAAATCTTAGGTCGACTATTAAGTTGCGATGGCTTCTTGTCTATTGAGACGCTTAATTCAAACAATGCAGCTGAGTATGCATCACGAAAATGTTTCAAGATATCCGAAGAACGTTTTCGATTATCAAAACTCTTCAACTCGGCTTTTAGCATTCTAATCATTTCTACTCGATTTGCTATTTCACTATCGAGAGCATTAAACTCTTCTGCAAATACCGAATATGCCTGCTCAGCACCTATACTCTCAATCACTTGATGAAACTGTAGCTCACCTCTCCTGACATTAAGAAGCCGTGAAATTTTTTGGTAATGCGCCTCAAGACTACAAATTTCAGATAATGTCCTATTAATCTTAACCTGGATTTCACTTGCATCACTTTCCATTTTCTCAGTAAATCTATATAGAGATCGTGCATCGTCCACAAAGGAAAGCAATTCTATGAAAGCTTCTTTATGCTCAGCATGGCAGACGGGGCAAACCAAAACGCCTCTATCCCCTTTGCGTAGAAACATTGCGTCATGCTCATAGGCACCCAACACCTGCTTGGCTAAACTTACCTGCTTATTAATACTAGATAATAGATCACGTTCTGAAACGGCTTTCTCCCGCAATCTCTCTTGCTCTTTATTTAGTTCTGTTACTTCTCTCGTCAGTTGTTCAATTTCAAATTTGAAGTTTTCTGGGTCCAGTTTAGGGCCAGACTGTGGCAGCTTCACTGAGAGCCGGTCACGGGCCTTCTCCAGTAAACTCCGTTCTTTCTGCTGATCTGCAAGCAGAAGTTGTTCAGCATCATGTTGAACCTTAGCCTTGTAGTACTCTGGGGGCTTTACCCCTGAAAAATAGTCAAGGATTGACTTATAAGGGTCCTTGAACTGATGTATTGCTGGGAATGTGCTCCAAGACGACTGCCAGCTTCCATCCTGGTTAATATAGAATGGCAGAAAAAAACAGTTCGGGTCAGCCTGTACACTATGTGAATTTTTGCCCGAGAGGATTAGATTAAAACCTGTGATTCCTGAAAAAATTTCGCACCACTCTGGGAAGTCAGACGTGGCAGCATGCAATTCTCCATTATCATAAAATAGAGCCCTCATCCCAGATTTATGTAACACACTTAATCTTTGACCATCTATTTGAAATGTAACTAATGAAACTGTATATTCATCCCACTTATCTAACTTACCTTGAGGTCTTGCCCCTAATGTTAGAAATAGTGTCTTCACCAAGCTCGACTTGCCCGTATGATTCCGCCCCCATATCAGGTTCTTTTTGGGGTGAAGCTCCACAAACCGAGCTGTTTTGTCCCGGTGAGAGAGCATCCAAACACTTTCGAATAGGAAGTTTCTCATAAGATCTCGTCCGAAGGTTCCTGACTAGCTTTCTTAACTTAGGTCCACGCATTTTTCTAATGCCCTAACGAGAAAATGTGCTGCAAATTCCGGGAAGCGAATCTCAGGGTGAGCAGAGGCTATTTCCTTCCTTGCCTTACTAAAAAAGTCCACAAGACTATACTCCAACTCATTTCTATCAAGCCAATTATTGACATCCAATAATAATGAGTCGACTAATGGGTCATCATGATCTAGAAGTTTCAAGCGTGCAATTTTCGCGGCTGCAACGGTTATAGCAGGCTTTTCCATAAAAGTAATTGCTCCTTTATTCAGGAGCTCGACAAGCCAGCCGTCTAGCAACACCTCTACATCTGGGAGACTTTCTAAGTCTCGCAATGCTAATACAAACTCTTTATAAGAATAGCCTCTTTCTTTACATATTTCCTCAATTGTTGAACAAGCGTCAGTCTTAGCGCTCAAAGGTGCGACCTTCATCAACAATGCATTAACTAGTGATTCGGCCTGACCCGCATGTTTAGGGCTACGTTTATTAAGAAATTTAGCAACCACTCCGATCAAATGATCTATCGGCGTAGTTGTCGAAATATCAAACTTCTCAATGTGGATAAGTGAGGGGTCGACGGGTAGAGTACATGCCCCATGAAGGGTTTTCAACTCTGTTGTCAGTTGAGCTAAGTAAGTTGCTTCTAATTGTGAGAGGTCGCTTGATACTGACGTAGCAGCATTTCGCCCACCTGTTAACTTAAGATCACAACCCCTATTTGAAACAAAAGCCCCAGAGCTCTTTAGGTTACTAAACTCTACAATTGAAGAATAGAGCTTCCCAATTGGACTATCATTTATCTCAGCTGGCTTGTTCTTTGTTACACGTCTTTTTTTTCCTGGTTCAGGTAAGTTCGTAAGTCTTGCCCACGTCCACTCTTTACGATCATCTTTTTTTACCTGATAAAGACAGATTTGAGTTGGCGACTCAACCGAATCAAGCACAGCAACATCCTGAATCACCTCAAACAAGAACAGGAAATCTTTAGCCCCTGAATCGACAAGTGTAAACATGCGATATACTGCCCACACCCGTTGGAACTCAATCCCTTTCTGATTGTGTCCACCACCGGTCTCGGCAATCGCCTTGTTTGTAGCTACTTGTAATATTTCACTTGCTTGTTTATTTTCCATTTTCAATTTATTGATTTTTCAGGCTATTCGTCTAATTAAACTTCTTGGATCACTACATGAATTTCTTTAGCGTTAGGCATATTGCCTACATTCCAGCGGATGATGCGGATTCCCGCCTCTTTGAAAAGCTCGTCACGCTTGCGGTCGTCTTCGGTTTTGTGGCTGCGGTCGTCAAGCTCAATGGCCGTCACGATGTTGAACGCCTTGTCGCATACCAGATAGTCCACGGTCTTTTGGGATATCTGTCCGAACCGGGCCATGTATGCTTTACGATCCTGGCAAGTCACCTTCATGAACCGGCTGAAACTCACTTGGGGCAGGATCACATGATCCGGGAGCGCCTCTACCAATCGCCAATAGAGAATCTCTTCAGGCTTCGACAAAGGCTTCTTGGCTGAGAGTGTCGCGACTGGGGCTTCATCAAACGTGGGCTCCTCGGGTGTGAACGACTCAGTGGCTCTCTGCGGCCCAGGATTGCGCTTGGCGTTGCGGGCTCCCTCATTCGATTTTGCCGAAATGCTTTTTGATAAGTAAATTATCGCCAGAACCAAAACCATTACGACAAGAATCCAAATCAATGCCTTGGATGCGAAGAAAATCCCTAAAATTGCCTCGATCGACATAATCAGCGTCAACAATATATTAAAGTGGTTGTTTTAGAGGCACGATGATTCGTTAGGCCTCCACTTGGCCAAAATCCTCAGTGCGAGTCTGTACCCGTTCGGGGTTCTGGGGAGTTTTGACGCTCTAGCTCAATCTCGGGGCTGATGTGCCCATGCTCCGGGTCAACCTTCCCTGTCATTAGCCAATAGGCAAATTGGGGCCACTCGCGCCCGATTCCTTCCATCAACTCTTCAGTTGGTCTTCTTCTGCCAACCTCAATATCGCGAACGGCGTCACGATTCACCCCAATCCGCTCCGCGAATTCGGCACGCCCAAGCCCCAACGCTTCACGCATCGGGCGAATTTTTTCACCAATTGAGCCCATAAAAGTGTGGACACATAATCCATAGGTGGATATATTATCCATATGGACAAGTTACCCACACTGGTTAGCCTGTCCATAGTCTATCACTGTCCAACAGAGTCCAGCAACGACGGAGTGAGGCGCATGGAGCCGATGGAACTGCAAGAGGCGGAAATCAGCGTTCCGATGTGCCACTTCACACCGGTGATGACGCAAGAGCGATTCTGTGAACTGAGCGGGGTATCCCGTGGTGTGGTGGAAGGTTGGATCAAGCGGGGCTACCTGCCAGCCGTGACGATTGGACGGCGCGTAATGGTCAACATGGTGCGCCTAACCCGTAACTGCCTGGATGAGGGCTGAGACGATGCAAACCGATCTGGAAAAACGCATTGACGACATCAAGCTCCTGCTGGACGTCTACGCCAAAATCGAATCGGTTAAAGGCAACAGTGCTGGTATGGAGCAGGGTCAACAGGCGCTGCTCGGCTCCATCAAAGAGCGCGTGAATGAGCTTGGCGCGGCGAACAAGGGGTAACCCACCATGTTGATGCAAACGCCGAACGTCACTAGCGACGCCAAACGTCAAGCCCGCGCCGCCAGATGGCGCGCCGCGAAGGAACAGAGCGGCAAGCGCCAGAAGGCGGTGCATCTGGATGAGCGCGCCTGCGCCGTGATGGCTGAGTACGCACGTGAAGGCCTGAGTCAGGCGCAGGTGGTGGAAATGGCGCTGCACCTGTTGGGCGACATCTGCGACAACCCGAACCCGGTGGCGTGGTCACAGTCGGCCCGGGATATCCGGGACCAGTTGGTTTAGGGGGCAAGCATGGGGATCACATGCGCAGAGGCGCTTTCGCTTTTCGAGCAGGCGGCGGCGCTGCTGGAAAAGGTCCGTGATCTGGGCGTGAGTCCGCCCGAAATGGGGCAAGCGTTGGCGGGCTCCATTCAGTTGATGGAGCAGGCATGCAACAACCCGCTGCTAGTCATGGCGGCAACAATGGGAGTTGGTCAATGAATGAGTTCCACGCTTTGCAGAGTGTGCGCATTTCAACTCAGATTCTCGCTGATGAACTCAAGCGGCACATGGAGCGGACTGTGGACCCCGCTAACAGCGTGATTAGCGATGACGCCGCATCATACCTGCAACAGGCTCTGACTCGGCTGGAAACCGCTGTGAGCTTGATTCGCGCGGAAGAGATTTACGCAGAAAGCCAATGTTCGCCCGATGCCGCCTCCGCTAAGCCGAAAGCGTTGGATCGCACTGTAGCCCGTTTAGCGCTTGCGAACATTGCCAGCGACTTTGACGGCATGGCGCTTCAGCCGCCGTTGCCTCAGTCATGAGCGACGAAACGCCAGGAGTGATGAACAAGATTTGGCTAGCGCATAGCTCGTGCTGCGAGTCGGTGACTCTGAGCGTTTCGGAAATGGAAGAGGTCATGGACATCTATGACAGGGCGGCGCGGCTGTTCGAGGAGATAAGCGCGGCTCAAAAAGCCTATCGCGAAGCTGTACCTCTGTGGCGTGTGAGCTGAGAACGTAGCCGGGTCAAGGCGCTTCACAGGGACCCAAAATCACGCCTCATCGATTTTGGGTGGAAGCGGCTTGAGGCGGCGGAAAGCCACGCAACCACCCTTCAGGCAGGGGAATGAAACGAGCATTTTCGTTTCATTCCTCGCCGCCCGGCTAGGGGAAGTTGCATTTGTTTTGTCATTGAGAGAAGGCCCAAGGGAATCCCTCTCCTTGGATACGCCTGATTGAAGTAGGGAGTAGAGGAACGAACATGATTCAAATTCTGCGACTGAACATTCTTAACGCCAGCTGCTACGACTTCAAAGACGATGACTCGGGCCGTCAAGTGAAGGGGGCCAAAGTCACAGCCGGGGCTAAGCCTGAAAATCCCATCGAGAACCGCAAGGGTTTGGAAGTGATGGGCATGAGCTGCGAACAAAACGTGTACGACGCCATCAGCGAAATCGAGCTTCCGCACTGGTATGAATGCCGCGCTGAACTGCGCCAATCCAAGGGCGTCGCCAAGCTCCATATCATCGGTGTGAAACCGATCTACGAAAACGAACCGCCCAAGCCTGCTGCGGCCAAGGCGTAAGAATCGGCGTCGTGGGGACGCTGATAAAGAGGCGGAAGCGGCATGGCGCACTATCTGTTCTATTGCTCCGATATCCCGAACAATCCAGCGACGAAGGCCAAAGACTGCGCTTTGGGGGAATGGGTTCAGATTGAGTCAACGCCGCTTTCGTCTCTTCTTGAGGTTGGGTTGATGCCGCCAGAAGTGATTAGCGAGATGTATTTCACATTCTTCGCTATTGGCTTGGCAATTGGCCTCGTCGCTAAACTTATCATCAGGTACGTAAAGTGAGGTGTGATGTGAAAAAGATTTTCGACCGCAAAGGGAAAGTTGCCGGAATCGGCTTGGGGATGCTTTCGGCGTTTATGGCGGCGCCTGCCATGGCGGCTGAATCCGCTTGGGTTACGGCGTTCAAGAGTGGCGAACTGGTGCAACTGAGTGAGGACATCACCGCGGCGGGCGTGGCGATGTTGGGTTTGATCGCTGCCGTGGCGACGATTCGCTTCGTGATCATCGCCATCCGTGGTGTGAAGTAACGATCGATGATCTACGCGCTGGGTTTCTTCCTGTTCTTCATTGTTTCGGTTCAGTTGGAAAATGACAAACAAGCCGTTTATAATGTGTAGATAATAAGCGGAGGTTTGTATGGAACGGAAGAAGCGGAGATTTACGGCTGAGCAGAAGGTAGGCTATGTGCGCCGTCACCTGGTCGAGAAGGTGGTTCTCTCGGATCTGTGTGACGAGGCGGGCATTCAGCCCAGCCAGTACTATCGCTGGCAAAAGGCTTTGTTTGAGAACGGCGAAGCGGCCTTGTCTGACAAACGCGGCCAAAAGGCTTGTGACCGACAGATTGCCGAACTAGAAGCGAAGTTGGCAACCAAAAATGAAGTTATGTCCGAGCTTCTTGAGGCGCATGTTGCGCTAAAAAAAAGTCTTGGGGTGAGCTGAACGGCTGCTGGGTGGAGCCGGACATACGGGATTCGGTGGTGGATTTCGTGGCGTTTTGGTCAGACAAGAGCGAAATCGACACGAGCCGAATTATCAACTGGATAGGCGTGCAAAGGGGCAAGTTCTATTCATGGCGCAAGCGCTATGGAATGGTTAACGACCACAATGGCCGTATTCCCCGAGATTTTTGGCTGGACGATTGGGAAAGGGAAGCGATTGTCGCCTTTTTCCATGAACATCCGTCAGAGGGCTATCGGCGCCTGACCTACATGATGCTGGATGCAGGCGTGGTGGCGGTCAGCCCCTCTTCAGTGCTGCGTGTGCTCAGAACTGCCGGGCTGATGCGTCGTTGGAGCCCACCGCCCTCGCAGAAGGGCACAGGGTTCAAACAGCCTTCGGAGCCGCATAAACACTGGCATGTGGACATCTCCTATCTGAATATCCAGGGGACGTTCTACTATCTGTGCAGTGTCCTGGATGGATGTAGCAGGTTTATCCTCCACTGGGAGATTCGTGAGTCGATGAAGGAAGATGAGGTTGAAGTGGTCCTGCTCCGAGCTCAGGAGGCCTATCCGGAAGCTAAGCCGCGGCTGATCTCAGACAATGGGCCGCAGTTCGTTGCCAACGATTTTAAGGCGTTCATCCGGGAATCCGGCATGACGCATGTGAGGACTTCGCCTTACTATCCGCAGAGCAACGGAAAGCTGGAGCGTTTTCACGGTAGTTTGAAGCGTGAGTGCATTCGGCCTCAGACGCCATTATCGCTGGAAGATGCCCAGCGGGTTGTGGGAAAGTACGTCGAGCATTACAACACCCGGCGGCTCCATAGCGCCATCGACTACGTCACCCCACAGGATCGCCTGGAAGGGCGGCATGTGCAGATCCTGGCCGAACGAGATCAAAAGCTTGAGGCGGCCAGAGAACGGCGTCGGACGACGCACCAAAAGCAGTCTTTTCAGCCATCCCAAAAAATGGCTGAAAAGGCGAACAGCTAACTGATATTTTGGTTTAGACGGTTGTCATGTTTCCGCTGAACCAGCACATCATGGGATTCGGGATCGGTGTCAATGTCGGTTAAAAGCAAAGCCCTCGCAATTGTTCTCGCATTTGCGGGGGCTTTGTCATTTATGTCTGATTGTTTCGCTTTGGAGGCATATCAAAAATATGAACCCAAGGCACGGTATTATGAAACTGGAAATAGGCAAGGTTATACGATTGAACAGGCGATTCTTTCATACATGCTTGCAAGCGGTTTAACAACAACCCCTACTGTCTGTGATTATCCTACATCTAATGTTGGAGCATGGTTCCTAGGCAACAGCATCACTTATCATCGGATGTATACAGGTCAGATGATGATTAAATTTGGTCCAATGGGCCAAGAAGAGTGTTCGAAGGCTCTCCTATATATGCTGTTGTTTATTGCAATGTCGGTTCTACAGCTTCAGGAAGCTCTTTGAATTCAGCTATGTGTTATTGCCCCACAGGCAAGCAGTATGATCCTGTCGCGGATTCGTGTGTTTCTCGCTATTGCCCAGCGGGCCAATTGGCTGATGAAAACGGGCAATGCTATGACCCGAAATCAACCGAACCTGAGAATCCCACTGAGCAAGATGCAGATGCGTACGACTGCGCTACGCCTGGATATATCAAGAATTATGGTTGTATTGGTCCAGCTGGTGGCGAAAAGACATGCTCATATAGCTGCATACCTGAAGATCAGAATATAGAGTCGGTCTGTGCAACAGGTAGTTATTACTCTTCGAATACCGGACAATGCGTGACTTGTGAATCAGCCGGATCATGGTGGGATGCCTCCACGGGCGAATGTGCGTCATGTGGTGAGTCCGGCATGGTCTATGACTACCTGTATGCGTCGTGCGTGAAGAATGCCGGCGTCACTCAGGAGCCTACAACGGACCCGGATACGGGCGCGCTGACATGTCCAGCGGGCTTTGTGCTGAATACCAATGGATCTGCCTGCATAGAGGGCGGTGACGCAGAGATGGCGACGTGTCCCAGCGGAACCACGAAAGTGATAGATGGCGCGAAATACAGTTGCGTAGCCAATGGGACAGAAGACAAGGGGTGCGATTACAGCACGCAATTCTGGGATGGGACGCAATGCCAGACCGTGACGAAGGCGGAATTCGACGCCAGTAAGTTGGGGAGTGCGTCGGGCACGTCAGGCGGAAGCACAGATGGATCTACGTCCGGGACCAGTGTTGATCCCAACGCGGCGCGTGACGGCATCATTAGCGGCCTGGGTTCTCGAACCTCCACTGCGAAGACCAATTACGACACGGTCGTGACTGACTTCAAACACAACGCAACAGCGTTGCTCCTGCCGACGACCAACACCAGCAATACAACCCTGCCATGCTTCACGATTCCGGTTCCGGGTGATCAGAGCGTAAGCATCTGCTTTGAGCCCTACAGGCAATGGTTTGAACTCCTCGGCACGCTGGTATTGCTTGGCGCATTCATCCAAGCCGCCTTCATCGTGATCAGGTGACCCATGGGCGCAATCTGGGACCACATAGCGCAGATATTCGACACGCTGATTGAATATCTGAAACTTGCCTACTATGAAGTTCTCGGCTTCATCCTCTCTGGCGCGATGTCATTGCTGGAAGCGGCGATGGGTCCCGATATTACGGGCGATCCGAATGTCACTATCTCGGACAAGATAGAATCTCTCTGGGCCGCCATCCCAACGGAATGGCTGGGCATGATCAACGTTCTAAATATCCCGGACGCGATGGCCATTATCATGACGGCTTGGATAACGCGGTTCGTGATTCGCTTGATCATGCCGGGCATCGGCTAATGGCGATCAAATATCACCATGGGGCGCCGGGATCGTTCAAGACCAGTGGCGCCATTGCGGATGATCTGCCCAAAGCGGTCAAAGCCGGGCGTTTGGTGATCACAAACATACGGGGAATCTCTCCGCTTCGTGTGCGTGATGTCTTCCGCAAAGTGCATAAGATTGAAGCGCCTGAATCCTTCCATATTGAAGTCTTCAACGATGAGAACCCGGAAGACTACGAGAAGCTCCGGCGCTTCTATCACTGGGCTCCGAAGGGGGCGATGTTCTTTTTTGATGAGGTTTACAACCTCTGGGATCCAGACCAGAAGGAATTTTCAGAACTGGATTATCCAGGCGGACGGGAAGCGGCAGAGAGAGACGGCAGAGAGCCAACGTTGCGTTCCGCCTTCGCTAAACATCGTCATTATAACTGGGATTTCATCATAGCGGCGCAGAACATGTGTGCTGGTTCAGCGGAAACATGACAACCGTCTAAACCAAAATATCAGTTAGCTGTTCGCCTTTTCAGCCATTTTTTGGGATGGCTGAAAAGACTGCTTTTGGTGCGTCGTCCGACGCCGTTCTCTGGCCGCCTCAAGCTTTTCATCTCGTTCGGCCAGGATCTGCACATGCCGCCCTTCCAGGCGATCCTGTGGGGTGACGTAGTCGATGGCGCTATGGAGCCGCCGGGTGTTGTAATGCTCGACGTACTTTCCCACAACCCGTTGGGCATCTTCCAGCGATAATGGCGTCTGAGGCCGAATGCACTCACGCTTCAAACTACCGTGAAAACGCTCCAGTTTTCCGTTGCTCTGCGGATAGTAAGGCGAAGTCCTCACATGCGTCATGCCGGATTCCCGGATGAACGCCTTAAAATCGTTGGCAACGAACTGCGGCCCATTGTCTGAGATCAGCCGCGGCTTAGCTTCCGGATAGGCCTCCTGAGCTCGGAGCAGGACCACTTCAACCTCATCTTCCTTCATCGACTCACGAATCTCCCAGTGGAGGATATGTGCTGGTTCAGCGGAAACATGACAACCGCCTAAGCCAAAATATCAGTTAGCCGTTCGCCTTTTCAGCCATTTTTTGGGATGGCTGAAAAGACTGCTTTTGGTACGTCGTCCGACGCCGTTCTCTGGCCGCCTCAAGCTTTTGATCTCGTTCGGCCAGGATCTGCACATGCCGCCCTTCCAGGCGATCCTGTGGGGTGACGTAGTCGATGGCGCTATGGAGCCGCCGGGTGTTGTAATGCTCGACGTACTTTCCCACAACCCGTTGGGCATCTTCCAGCGATAATGGCGTCTGAGGCCGAATGCACTCACGCTTCAAACTACCGTGAAAACGCTCCAGTTTTCCGTTGCTCTGCGGATAGTAAGGCGAAGTCCTCACATGCGTCATGCCGGATTCCCGGATGAACGCCTTAAAATCGTTGGCAACGAACTGCGGCCCATTGTCTGAGATCAGCCGCGGCTTAGCTTCCGGATAGGCCTCCTGAGCTCGGAGCAGGACCACTTCAACCTCATCTTCCTTCATCGACTCACGAATCTCCCAGTGGAGGATAAACCTGCTACATCCATCCAGGACACTGCACAGATAGTAGAACGTCCCCTGGATATTCAGATAGGAGATGTCCACATGCCAGTGTTTATGCGGCTCCGAAGGCTGTTTGAACCCTGTGCCCTTCTGCGAGGGCGGTGGGCTCCAACGACGCATCAGCCCGGCAGTTCTGAGCACACGCAGCACTGAAGAGGGGCTGACCGCCACCACGTCTGCATCCTGCATCATGTAGGTCAGACGCCGATAGCCCTCTGACGGATGTTCATGGAAAAAGGCGACAATCGCTTCCCTCTCCCAATCGTCCAGCCAAAAATCTCGGGGAATACGGCCATTGTGGTCGTTAACCATTCCATAGCGCTTGCGCCATGAATAGAACTTGCCCCTTTGCACGCCTATCCAGTTGATAATCCGGCTCGTGTCGATTTCGCTCTTGTCTGACCAAGACGCCACGAAATCCACCACCGAATCCCGTATGTCCGGCTCCACCCAGCAGCCGTTCAGCTCACCCCAAGACTTTTTTTTAGCGCAACATGCGCCTCAAGAAGCTCGGACATAACCTCATTTTTGGTTGCCAACTTCGCTTCTAGTTCGGCAATCTGTCGATCACGAGCCTTTTGGCCGCGTTTGTCAGCCAAAGCCGCTTCGCCATTCTCAAACAAAGCCTTTTGCCAGCGATAGTACTGGCTGGGCTGAATGCCCGCCTCGTCACACAGATCCGAGAGAACCACCTTCTCGACCAGGTGACGGCGCACATAGCCTACCTTCTGCTCAGCCGTAAATCTCCGCTTCTTCCGTTCCATACAAACCTCCGCTTATTATCTACACATTATAAACGGCTTGTTTGTCATTTTCCAACTGAACCGAAACACATGAAGCAGTTGCATCCGGTTATCCGGGATGTGACGGAAACCTGCTATCAGCATATCAACCTCTCCCGCTTGGGCAATCACTGGCCGTTTAAGAATAAGTACATAGAGGGTTTGCATAGTCCGAAGGTCGCCAGCCCCCGCCAATCCGACTTTGATGTGAAGTTCACCAAGCGTGTTCCGAATTGGGCATTCGATCTCTATGAATCGACTTTGACAGGGGAGCATACGGCAAATGTCGCTGGATCGAACGCTTTCAAACAAACTTCAATCCTCGTTCTTCTTGCTGTGTTTGCGTTTTCAGTCGCTTATCCAGCTTATATTTACAATAAGCGGCAAGGCGAAACAGACGTGGGCGTATCGACTGCTGATGATGGCCATGCGCGGGATCTCCTGGTTGATGCGCAAGGCGCTGCGGTTGGTGTTCGTGGTGGCGCTGGGCGTCTTCATCAAAATGGCGCTGTCGGTGATCCTCTTTCGCGGGATGTTCGCGCTGATGCAGTAGTGCGCCCGCTCGCCAGCCAGTACACGCAGACCCCACCATTTTTTGTCGATGCCGTAGAGATATTCTGGCGTCCCGAATGGCGCGCCTCCTCCTGGCGAGAATATCGAGTCGATGAATCCGGCGCGATGACGAACGTTGATCCTGCTGGCGCTGTGATTCTCATTGATAAGCATGGCGGCCGCCTGCAACTACGCGCGCAATTCCTGGATCGGTACAAGGTGACGCAAATCGTCTATGCGCCATGCGTGCGTGAACTGCTGGGCAAAGATGGCTGGCGCAAGGTCATCTCCTGTGAACCGGAATTTCCAGAACCCAAAAAACAGGAAGAGCCAACCGAGTCCACGCAGGACCCGAAGCAAGGCGTAATCAAGCGTGATCCACTGCAACTGCTGATGGGAGTTGGCAGACAAGCGAATCAGGCGATGAGAAGCGAAGGCGGCGCGGCATCCCCCAGCGCGGAACGCGCGGGGGCGATGCGCGCAGCCGAAGCGCGCTAGACGTTCCTGTAACACGTCAGACAAACACAAACAAACCCACGTCACAGACGGACATTGGCGGACAGTGAGGGACACACCATGGCTTACACGAAGTGGAACCGATGTGATCTGACGCAGCGGATTTACCGCGACATCCCCTTTGACCCCAAGGGGGCATGGTTCGAGAACGGCAACGGCATCCGCGATCTGTCCGGCGTGCGCATTCTGGCCGAATCGGTGGACACGGTGCGGCAGATGTACCGGGGCAAAATCCGTGAAAGCCGCTTGGCGGAAATTCAGGCCGTGATTGACTCGGGCGATTGCTATTACCGCCATGGCGGTTGGGAGTGGCATGTTGCCAAGATGGGCAAGAAATCCGGCTATTTGTACAAGCTCCAGAACAATCAGTGGGGCTATATCATCTTGTTGAAGTCGTTCTACAAAAAGCCGGATGAAGTGGGGACGCATCTCAAGATTGAGGTTGCGCCAACCCGCATAGCGCAAACCTTCGTTGGCGAACTCCAAGGGTTCCTGGATAGCTTCGCCTACACCTTCCTGCTGAATCATGAGCCGTGTGAATGCGCGATCCACCTTGCGGTGGATATCCAAGGTTGGGATTTGCCGGAAGACTTTGAAAAGCGGCTCAAACGTCAGGGCTCATTGCAGCGCACATTCAACGGCATACAGGAACTGGAATATCAGGGCCTGGACAACGTTTGCGCCACTTATGGCAAGCGCGAAACGGTGATGTTCGGCAAAGCCAGCGGCCTGCAATTCACCGTTTATCGCAAGGATCTGGAAATGGTGAAATCCGACAAGGTGGATTTCTACCGCCAACTGTGGGGCGAAATGTATGAAGCCGACAAACCCGTCTGGCGCATAGAGGCGCGCTTCCATCACAGCGTGATGCGCGAGATTGGCAACGGAACCGATGGCGCGCGGGTTAGGACCTACTATCAAGCCACGGATATTCTAACGGATTTATGGCGTTATGCGCTGGAACGCAACCGCCTGATGGATTCCGTGCGCTTCATAGACCCCATGTGGCAACTGCTGATGGAAGATGTGGAATTTATCAAGTCTGCACAGGGGTTGAATATCAAGCGCGTAAAAAAGCAGGACGCCGCGGCCATAGAAAAGAACATCGGGCTCATGCTGGGCAATGCGATCACCGTTGCCGTGCGTCGCGGCGTGACATTCGAGCAACTCATCATCTCGCTTAGGAATTTTGCGCTCTGGGAAGACATTGAAGGCTGGTATCTGAGTAAGGATATGACATTCAACGATTTTGTCATATGGCTACGCAAGAAGGTGCATGAACGGCGCATGACATCGAAGGTGGCCGCGTAAGGTGGCCATTACGAAAGATGGGGAGAGTTGGAAGCTGGATATCCAACCCGGTGGCCGGGGCCGTAAACGCATCCGCAAATGGTTCAAGACCAAACGCGAAGCGATGGCCTGTGAAATCGAATTGCGCAACAAGGCGCAGAACGATCCTCAATGGAAGCCCTCCAAACGGGATAGCCGCACTTTGTGGGATCTGGTCAAACTGTGGCAACAACTGCATGGGGTGAACCTGCGTGGCAACCAGCTGGAAATGCTGCAACAGATGGTGATTGCGCTGGGCAACCCGCGCGCCCAATCCCTCACGCCGGATCTCGTCGCCCAGTACCGGCAACAGCGCCTGGACGCGGGCAATGCGCCCAAGACGGTGAACCTTGAGGTGGGCTATCTGAAGGCGGTGTTTTCCGAATTGATCCGCCTGCAACGCTGGCCCCTGCCCAACCCATTGGAGAACCTGCGGCCCCTGAAGATCCCCCCGCGTGAACTGACGTTTCTCTCTATAGAAGAGATAACCCGGCTCCTGGCCGTGACCGACGCCAGCAAAAGCGACTCCCTGCCGGTGGTGGCGCGGATCTGCTTGGCCACTGGGGCCAGATGGGGAGAAGCGCAACACCTGCGCGCCGAACAGGTGCGGGATGATCGCTTGGATCTGGTCGCCACCAAAACCGGCACAGTGCGCACGGTGCCGATTAGCTGCCACCTGGTCGCCATGATCCGCGCCGCTGGCCGCTCACGCGGGCCGCTGTTTCGGGATTGCCGCTCGGCATTTGAACGGGCGCTGCACAAGGCGCAAATCACCCTGCCACGGGGTCAACGCAGCCATGTGCTACGGCATAGCTTCGCCAGCCATTTCATGATGAACGGGGGCAATATTCTGGTGCTGCAACGGATACTGGGACACACGGATTTGCGCACCACCATGCGCTATGCCCACATGGCCCCGGACCACCTGCAAGAGGCGTTAAAATTGAATCCGTTAGCGGCGTTGACACACGGTTGACAAAACGGCGGGACACCAACGAAAAACGGCCTAGGTCAGGAGACCTAAGCCGTTGATTTCGTAGTGGCGCGCCCGGAAGGATTCGAACCTCCGACCACCTGGTTCGTAGCCAGGTACTCTATCCAGCTGAGCTACGGGCGCGTACTCACTCAAGAGCCGCATAATCTACAGACGGGCGCCGGATGCGTCAAGCAGAAAATCACGCAATATGAAATTTCTGCGACAAGCGCCTGAAATCCGACTATTCGGGCTCCTCCAGGGAGTCAATTATGCGGTGCAGACTCTCAAGCCGGTAAGGGTCCAGATGGCCCTCCTCCACCGCGCGACGCACCGCGCAATCAGGCTCCTCCAGGTGGCGGCAATCATTAAAACGGCACCCCCGGCTCCAGGGGACGATATCCGGGAAGTGGTCAATGATCTCCTCTGGGCGCGCATCGTGAAAACCAAACGCGCGCACCCCAGGCGAGTCGATAATGGAGCCCATGTCATACTGGGAGTCGGTGAGCGGATAGAGACGCGCCACGGTGGTGGTGTGCCGCCCTTTGCCCGTGGTGGGGTTGGTCTCGGCCACGCGAATGGGTTCATCGTGGATCCACTGCGCCGCCAGCGACGACTTGCCCACCCCGGAAGGCCCCACAAAGGCGGAGCAGCGATGGCGCAGATGGTTGCGCAGCAACTCCACCCCCAGCCCCTCCAGAGCCGACAGCAGGATAATGGGAATCTTCATCGCCTTGTAGGGCGCCAGCAGCTCCAGCAGATCCTGCAAGCTCTGTTCATCGTCGAGCAGATCGATCTTATTGACGCAGATGATCGGCTCGATCTCCGCCATGGAGCACGCCACCAGATAGCGGTCCAACAAAAACGGATTGAACAGCGGCGCGGCGCTGGTGATCAGCAGTTGATCCAGATTGGCCGCCATGGTCAGCAGCTTGCCGTGGGAGCCGGGACGACGCAGCACCGTACGCCGCGCCTCTACCGCTTCAATCACCCCCTGCGCCGCGCCAGAAGCGCGCCAGACCACCCAATCACCGCACACCGGCTCACTATCCAGGGTCTCGCGCACCGCGCAGCGCAAAATCGCATGATGGTCGCGCTCCCCTTCTGGCAACACCGCCACATTCAGCCCATAATGGGCGATGACGCGACCGCGCTGCGGATCCCCCAAACCGCCGGAGGCAAGCGTTTCACACAGCGCCTGCGCCCGCGCCGATTTGGCGGCGGCGCGACGTTGACGAATCGCCTCCACGCGCGCGCTCTGACGCTGACTGAGGGCTGACCGACCGGATCGTTTGCGGGGCATGGCTCCCCTTCGCTAAAATGACAAATTGGCGGCATTGGTTACGCCGAGACGCACAAGACTCGGGAAACCAGGGAAAGCGGAAAAGCGCTTGTCTCCCGCCGACCCGCAACCGATGAAAGTTTATACCTCATTTCCGAGGCGCCGTGCGCGCTTTTTCGCGTAGCGCGCCAAGACCGGACCACCCCCACGCATCCAGGCGGCTCCTGAGGTTTATTGGATATTGCTGCGTAAAACAGGTGATTTGCAGAGCAATTTTTGGCAAGATGTCGTGTTTATGACAGCATTAATTTCCGCTCGATGCAAATGTGAGCGTCAGAGTGCACGCAGCATCAATTTAGGAAAGGCGATTGTCGTCCCATGAAGCTGACCACCAAAACCACCCTGTTCACCTTTGCCCTTTCCGGCGCGATGCTCTCGGTGCTGGTGATCATCAGCGTTTTGGCCTTCCGACAATTCTCCATATCCACCGCGCAAGAACATGTGCGCACCGCCGCCCAGGTGATCCTGGTGGGCCTGACCGAAGCCATGATCAACGGCGTCATCGACCAGCGCCAGCAGACCCTGGAGCGTCTGGCCCAGGTGCCTGGCCTGATGGAGGCGCGCGTCATTCGCGGCCAGCGGGTGGTGCGCCAGTTTGGCGAAGGTCTGGACTCCGAACGCTCTATGGATGAAGTCGAATTGAAGGTGCTGGAGACCGGCAAACCCTACTTCAAACTCAATGAAGGGATGGACCCCACCTTTCGCGGCACCATTCCCTTCACCGCCAACAGCGCCGGCACCCCCAACTGTCTGCAGTGCCATGAGGTGGAGAACGGCACCGTCCTCGGCGCCATCACTTTGACCCTCTCCATGAGTCATCTGCGCCGCCAGGCGATGATGACCATCTTCTTCATGACCGGCATTCTGGGCATCTTCACCCTCATCATCACCTGGGTGTTCCGCACCCAGATCGCCGCCGTAGTGGCCACAGCCGCCGGCGTGCAGCAGGTGGTCAGCCGCGCCAAAGATGGCGACTTCTCAGAGCGCATCGACTACCAGCGCGATGACGAAATCGGCCAGATCGCACGCGATTTGAACCAACTGATGAACTACCTGCAGGAGAACCTGGGCAACATCAGCAAGGACGTGGCGCGCTTGATCCAGTATGAATTGGAGGGCAACACCAACCTGCTCACCACCACCACCGAAATGGTGGGCGCTTTGGTGGAGGTGGCGCACTTTAAACAGGCGGTGGAGGAGGATCAGACCAAACAGGAGGTGTATGCGCGTCTGGGCCGCATGCTCTCCGGTCGCTTTGGCATCCGCCGCTACACCATCTATGAAGTCACCGCCAATCAGAACCACATGAAGCCCATGGTGGTGGATGGCGAGGTGGAAGCCGCCTGTCGCTGGTGTAATCCGCAGATTCTGTTCCAGTCCGACGCCTGCCGCGCGCAACGCACCGGCCACATAATCGATTCGGTGGAGACGCCGCAGTTGTGCAACATGTTCCAAGAGGGCGAAAACGAGCAGTGTGAACACATCTGTATTCCGGTGATTCACTCCGGCTCGGTGGGCATGGTGGTGCAGTTGGTGGTGCAGCGCGAACACGGCAGCCTGTTCCAACTGCTGCTGCCCTTCATCAAAGTGTTCCTGCGCGAATCGGCGCCGGTGGTGCAGGCCAAACGCCTGCTGGCCACCCTGCGCGAATCGGCTCTGCGCGACGCCATGACCGGGCTGCACAACCGCCGCTTCCTGGAGGAGTATCTGCAGACCCTGGTGGCCTCCACCAAGCGCAAGCAGAACCATCTGGCGGTGATGATGATGGACCTGGACCACTTCAAGTCGGTCAATGACACCTATGGCCACGACGCGGGCGACACCGTGCTCAAAGCGTTGGCCAAAGTGCTGGTGAGTCAGGTGCGCTCTTCGGATATGGTAATCCGCTATGGCGGCGAGGAGTTCCTGGTGCTGCTGCAGGAGCAGGAGAACCACAACGGCGCCGCGGTGGCGGAAAAGATCCGCGCCGCTGTTGCGGAACTGAAGATCCCCGTTGCCGGCGGGATTCTGGAGAAGACCATCTCCATTGGCCTGGCCACCTTCCCCGAAGATGGCGACGACTTCTGGGACGTCACCAAGAAGGCCGACTTGGCGCTCTATAAAGCCAAAGAGAGCGGGCGCAACCGGGTGATCATCTATGAGCCGGGTCTGGAAGAGGAGATGGCTCCCGACGAGGATAAAAAATAGACCGCGCTACACATGATTTTGCACAGATGCAGACACCGCCGCTTTGGCCCTCTGAGAGCCAAAGCGGCGTCACTCTGTTGAGCGGGGCAACTAAACTTGTGCAATCAAACGCCCCCCCCTCCTCACTTAGATATAGGCGACGTATGAATAACCGGGGCTCAATTGATCTGCGCGTGGGCATCTCCATCACTTTTGGCGCGGTGATGGTTCTCCTGATGCTGGGTCTGGTTGGGTTTCTGTTTCAGAACAATGCCGCCATCGTCGTCAACACCGCGACAGAGAGCATGCAGCGCGCCACTGCGCAGATTGAACGCGACGCCCAGGCGTTGATTCAACCGGTCTCGCGAGTGGTGGACGCCACCGCACATCTGGCGCTGGTGGATCCCGCCGGGATGCAGAGCATCAACGGTTTGCAGCGACTGTATCGCCAACTCAATGCGCTACCGCAGATCTTCAGCCTCTATTTGGGCGAAGAGAACGGCGATTTTTATCAAATCCTCTCCCTGCCCCGCACCCCCATCAAACTGGGTCCCACCGGTCAACGCACCCCCAACGGGGCGCGCTATGTCACCCGTTTGTTGGAGACCCAGGAGGGCATTCGCGCCGATCGCTTTCACTTTTTTGATGAGTCTGGCAAGGAGTTGCGCTTTGACGAAGGCGCGCCCCGCTACGATCCGCGCGTGCGTCCCTGGTACGACGTCGCTTGGAACACCGATGGCGTGGCGCTCTCCAAAGCCTACGTCTTCTCCAGCTCCAAATTGGTGGGCCTGACCCTCTCGCGACGCATTCCGACCATTGAGGGCGATCGCTTTGGCGTTGTCGGCGCCGACATTACCCTCTCCACCCTCTCCACCTTTCTGAGCAAAGCACAAATTGGACGCTCAGGCCGCGTGTTCCTCATCGATGAGAATGGCGCGCTGGTGGGCCATCGCGACCCCAGCCTGGCGGTGGACGCCAGCGGTGAGAGGATGCGTCTGCGCAACGCCGCCGAGGTGAATGATCCCCTGGTCTCTGGCGCGGTCAAAGCGTGGCGTAGCCATGGCAAAAGCCGTTTTGAAGCGGACCTGACCGGCTCTGGCGACACCTTTCTAGTCTCGTTCTCCCGCTTGTCCCAAGGCGATCTGAACTGGACTGTGGGGGTGGTGGTCAAGCGCGACGAACTGGTGGGGCCGCTGGCCGACGCCAGTTTGAAGATCCTGTTGGCTGGAGCAGCAGCGGTGGCGGTGGCGATCCTCTGCTTCATGGCGTTATCCATGCTGTTGACCAAACCACTGGGCGCGGTGGTGAACGAAACCGAGCGCATCCGCCGCTTTGACCTCTCCGGCGAGCTCATGGGCGCTTCACATATTCGCGAAGTGTCGCAGCTGGTCGACGCGGTGGAGACCATGAAGCGCTCCTTGCGCAGCTTCAGCGTCTATGTGCCCAAGGAGATCGTGCGCGCCATCGTGGAGGAGGATAACGAGACCAACATCAGCTCACGCAGACAGCCCCTGACGCTGATGTTCTCCGACATTCGCGGTTTTACCAATATCAGCGAAAAGCTCGATCCCGAGGAGTTGGTGGGCTCGTTGTCGGAGTACATGGAGACCATGTCGGCGCAGATTCATCGCCACCACGGCGCCATCGACAAATTCATCGGCGACGCCATTATGGCTTTGTGGAATGCGCCCAAGGCCGACTACGACCATGTGGCCAACGCCTGTATGGCGACGCTCTCCTGTCGCGCCGCCGGTCATGCCCTGGCGGAGCTGTTCGAGTCTCAGGGCCGCGCGCCGTTCTACACCCGTTTTGGCGTACACACCGGCGAGGCGGTGGTGGGTAATGTGGGCTCCAAAGACCGCATGCAGTACTCGGCGTTTGGGGATGTGGTGAATATGGCGGCGCGCCTGGAGTCCATGAACAAGCAGTATGGCACTGAACTACTGGTGTCGCAGCAGGTAGCCGAGAAGGTGAATGGTCGTTTCCTGTTGCGCCGGGTGGATTGTGTTATACCGGTGGGCAGCACCACGCCCATGAGCATTTACGAGCTGCTGGGCGAGCTGGACCAAGGTTCGCCGTTGGCGGCGTCTTCATATGAAAACGCCCGCTGCGGACTGTGGCATGAGGCGATGAACCTGTATGACGCGCGCCAGTGGGAGAACGCCGAGGCGGTGTTCCAGCGCTATGTGACAGAATACCCTGATGATATCGCTGGCAAGAAGCTGCTCAATCGCTGCCGACAGTTCGTCACCCTGCCCCCCTCCCTGGACTGGGATGGCGCCTTCAAACTGGAGAGCAAGTAACCGTCTTATGGAAAAACGTATACGCGGCTTCCACAAAAGAGCCCCGACGCCACATTGCGCCGGGGCTCTTTTTTCACCAACAATCAACTCCCCATTACCGGCCCGAGCCCAGTTTGGCGGCCATCTGGCCGGTGGCCTTGCCCAGGGTTTCGATGGCGACCTTTTTGAACTTGGCCGGATCCGCCTTCAGTTCATACACCTTGGTCACCTGCGTCTTGAGACCACCGGTCATCCAGGTGGCGGCCATTTTGGCCACATCCAACGCGCGGTCACCGGCGGTGGTTACGTCGGTCAGCGTGCCGGTCTCTTCAGTGGAGTAGATCGGCTGACCTAAGCGGACGGAGGCGACGGTGTTGGGGCAGAAGCCCACGCACTTGGAGGCTTGATAGCCGCTGGCGGTGACCACTGAGCCGGGGATCACGGTCATGGCTTGTCCCACCTGCACGCCGGAGACCATGGTGAGCACCTTCTCCAGCTTCTGGCCCAGATAGGTCACGTAGAGGGTGACATCCATCACCGTGGCCTGGGACTGTTTGAGCATGTCCATATTAAACAGCCCCTTATCGAACATGCCCACGTCCAGATGCTTGACGCCGGTGGGGACGAAGTAGAGGGCGTCGGGGCCGAACAGGGCCTTATCCATTTCGGGATTGGCTTTCGCCTTGGCGGCGGCGTAGCGCGGCAGAGCGGCCATCTCCGCTTCGCTCATCACGGAGAAGCCTTGCGCGGTCAATTGCTGTTTGAAGGCGGCGTAGGCGGCGTCGGTGATGGCTTGGAAGTCGGCGTTTTCCACCCCGGAGAGTTTGGAGCGCACAATGGCGGCGTCGCCGGAACCGCTTTTAAAGCCGCCCGGGCTCTTATCCAGATAGAAGCCGACCTTGAAGTTGGGGATCACCACGCGGGTTTCACCCTTCATCGCCTCCAGGCCGGAGGTTTGCAAATCCGCCTGTTCGCCCAATCCTAAAAAGCCGCCGCTGTGGCGGTCCACCTCCACATTCTTGGTGGTGCTCACGCCGCAGCCTGACAGGCCCAGCAGCAGCGCCAGGGAGGCGCAGGGAATCAGTCTGTTCATTATAGTGACTCCATATTTTAAAGGGGGAACAACGAAATGGTTGCGCCTGTTATTTTCGTCATATCCGCTAGACGGTGCAATGGTGGGAGCCCGCGCGGAGTAAAATTAGCCGCCGACTGGTCGGCGGCGGGGTCTGGGGGCCGCTGCCCCCAGCGGGTGTGGGCAGAGCCCACGGTGTGGCCTTTGCCTTTGCCGTTTCCCCATTGATCCAGGGCGGCGCCAGTAGGGAGCATATTGAGAAGCTCGATACGCCGAGCCCGCACGGAGGCCGTCGGGGAAACGGCAGGTGAGCAGGCCCGAAGGGCCGTCGTCCGCAGGACGGCGAACTGCCGTAAATCTCCACCCTTGGGAAAGTCAAAAAGTGTTTGCGGGAGAGTTTAATTAAGTGACTGCCCATAAAATTTGAAATTTCTGAAACATGTGAAACACGACATATGGAATTTCTGAATCATAAAATTAGAATTTCGTGAAGGATTTAATTAAGTGACTGTCCCAGGAACTAGTCCAGAAGGATTTAATTACTTGACTGTCCCAGGAACTAGTCCCGTCTCTGGGGCTCGTCCCTGAACCCGCTGAACTCGGTCATCTGGGTGGCCCCATGCGCTCTTGGTTGCGCCGCAGCCAAGGCGCGCTGGCTGGCGTGAAAGCCAATCTGCGCTCGGTGTCCCGGGAGGAGGAGACGCTCTCGGTGCTGGTGGCCAGTAGCGTCTCCAAAGAGGGCGCCTCCACCACCGCGGTGAGCATGGCCTATGCGCTCGCGGCGTTGAGGCGTTCTCGGGTGTGCTGGTGGACGGCAACTACGACGCACCACAGCTGTAATGATAGTTCCACCTGCCTGCTCAGCCGGGTTTAACACAAACACGACAATGCGCCACTTGATACCCCCGTTGCTCTGATCGAAACACCTACAACCGTTCTGGAAAGGAAGAATCATGGACAAGCAAAACTCGTTTCAACGCCTTGTAGCAATCGGTGTTGTTGGCGGAATGATATTGCTCGTAGTTTCCGATGTATATGATTACGGGAAAGACCTGCTATTTCATAAAGACCAACCAGCCATGACTTACAACGTCAACTCATCGACTTGAAGATTTCTTCTTGGCTCCTCGCCCCACCCTTGCCCCAGACCAGGAGCCGAAAAGGCCGTCTGATTGGCGATGGGATTCGGGCGAGAGAAGCCAGGAGAGAACGCTATGGACAATCACCTAATCAGAAAATCTTGGGAAAAATCACTCAGTCGAGACTTTCCCGCAAACATTTTTTTGACTTTCCCAAGCTTGCAGTTTTAGAGCAGTTCGCCGTCCTGCGGACGACGGCGCTACGCGCCTGCTCACCTGCCGTTTCCCCGACACCCTCCGTCCTGGCTTCTTGTTCCGCGCTTCGTTTCCAACTTCCTACTGGCTCCACCCTTGTTCAATGGGGAAACGGCCAAAAACAAAGGCCACTGCCACACCTTGGGGCGCCGCCCAAACCCCGCTGGGGGCAGCGGCCCCCAGACCCCGCCGCCGACCAGTCGGCGGCCACGTTTACCTCCGCGCTAACCCGTCACCTCCGGCTTCATCTCCCGGCTGAGCAGCTCCAGCACCACCTCCCTTGCGTTGCGCTGCTCATACAGAATCGCGTACACCGCGCCCACAATCGGCATCTCCACCCCCTTCTGCTGCGCCAGCCGATACGCCGCATCCGCCGTCTTCACCCCCTCCGCAACCTCCCGCGCGCCCGCCTGAATCTGCTCCAACGTCTCGCCGCTGCCCAAACGATGCCCCACCGTATAGTTGCGCGACTGCGTGCTGGTGGCGGTGAGCAGCAGATCGCCCATGCCAGAGAGTCCAGCAAAAGTCTCCGCCTTGCCCCCCATGGCGATGCCCAACCGGGCGATCTCCGCCAAGCCGCGCGTCAGCAACGCCGCACGGGCGCTGTGGCCATATTGCAGGCCATCGCAAATCCCCGCCGCAATGGCGATGACGTTCTTCAGCGCCCCGCCCAGCTCCACCCCCACCACATCATCGGTGCGATAGGTGCGAAAATGGGGGAAGAAAAACAGCTCCTGAATCGCTGGCAGAACCGCCGCATCACGACACGCAATGGCCACCGCCGCCGGCAACCCGCGAATCACCTCGCGGGCGAATGAGGGGCCGGAGAGGAAGCACGCCCGCTGCGCCATCGCCTCAGGCAGCATCTCGTCGTAGATCTCCGCCAGGGTCTCGATCTTCTGCACCTCGATCCCCTTGCTGGCCGAGACCAGCACCGCATCATCGCGCAAGTGCGGACGCATCGCCTCCACCACCGCGCGGGTGAACTGCGTGGGGACCACCATCACCAGCACCCGATGGGTGGCGGCGACCCGCGCCAAGTCGGTATCGGCAACTAGGTTTTGCGGCAGTTCCAGTTCGGAGACGTACAAGGCGTTGCGATGCTGCGTGTTGACCGACTCGGCGATCTCCAGCTCGCGGCACCAGAGCGTCACCCGCTCCCGCTTGCCGCACAGCAACGCCGCCAGCGCCGTGCCCCAGGAGCCCGCCCCAATCACGGCCACGTCGGCCTCCTGGGCGATGCTCGAATCGACTATGGAATCAGTCATAAAGCGGCTCCTGATGGTGCAATTTTTGGGCGAATTTTGTGGGGGTGATTTGAGAGACTGGGGCTTCGCCCCAGACCCCAACCAGGGCGCCGCCCTGGACCCGCGAGGGCTCTGCCCTCGACCCGCCAGGAGGGACGCCCTCCTGGACCTCGGTTAGTTTTGCCCCGTGCGCACAACCAGATTGTTACGTGATCTCTGGATTGCGCTCTGACAGAGGCATAATCAGAGTTCGTCTATTGGCCATCTGGGGATGGGATTGACTGGGGCGTGCTGATCAAACAGGCCCCGCGCCAAACGCACCGCACCCGCCGCGCCGATCATAGCGCCATTGTCCGTGCACAAACGGATCGGCGGTCGATAGAGCACAATCCCCGCCTCGCGGCAGGCAACATCCAACTTCTCGCGCAAGCGCGCATTGGCCCCCACCCCGCCTGCGATCATCAAGCGCGTCGCCCCCACATGGCGACACGCCGACACCGCCTTGATGGCCAACGTGTCCACAATCGCCTCTTGGTAGGAGGCCGCCACATCGCGCCGATATGTCTCTTCGAGCATCTGCGCCTCATGTTTCAGCACATGGGTGCGCAGCGCGGTCTTCAAGCCGGAGAAGCTGAAATCAAACCGGGTTTTATCCAGCAGCACGCGGGGGAACTTCACCGCCGCCACATCGCCCCCTTCGGCCAGCGCCGCCACCGCCGGACCGCCCGGATAGCCCAACCCCAACAGACGCGCGCCTTTGTCGAACGCCTCGCCCACGGCATCGTCACGGGTCTGACCCAACAGACGATAGTCGCCAAACGCGCGCGCGTGCACCAACAACGTATGTCCGCCGGAGACCAGCAGCGCCACGAAGGGAAATTCCATGGCGGCAACTTGACTCTCATCCCGCGCCATCAGGAACGGGCTCATCAAGTGCCCCTCCATATGGTGGATGGGCAGTAGCGGCTTACCGATGGCGTGGGCCAACCCTTGCGCGGCGGAGACGCCGACGATGAGCGCGCCAATCAGACCTGGCCCGCGCGTCACCGCCACCGCGTCCAGCTCGTCGGCGCGCATGTCGGCGTTGCGCAGGGCCGCTTGCATCAGTGGTTGGATGTGCTGAATGTGGGCGCGACTGGCCAGTTCCGGCACCACGCCGCCGTAGTCGGCGTGCACGTCCAGTTGCGTGTGCACCACGTCGGAGACGATGCGCAGAGCGCGCGGGTCGTCACCCTCCAGCGCCACCACGGCGCAGGCGGTCTCGTCACAACTGCTCTCAATGCCCAACACGCGCAACACCAAAACGATATCCTTATAAATCAAGCCGCCAATCCGCTGGGAAATCTGGATAAGCTCAATCGCCGCCAAGGGGGAAAAGTCGGACATTCATGGCCGACTTTTCCGGGGTCTGGGGGCCACTGCCCCCAGCGGGTCGAGGGCGGCGCCCTCGTGGGTCCAGGGCAACGCCCTGGTGGGGTCTGGGGCGAAGCCCCAGTCTCTTTCATCATCCAACATTTTCCCACGAATTGCGAAACGGCTCCTGATGCCAAGCTAAGAATAAACCGCCCATCCGCTGAGAAATCCGGACAAGCTCAATCGCCGCCAAGGGGGAAAATCGCGACATTTATTGGCGCGATTTTCCGGGGTCTGGGGGCCGCTGCCCCCAGCGGGTCGAGGGCAACGCCCTGGCGGGCGCCGGGCAGAGCCCGGCTGGAGTCTGGGGCGAAGCCCCAGTCTCTTCCATCATCCACCAGATCAAGCCGCCCATCCGCTGAGAAATCCGGACAAGCTCAATCGCCGCCAAGGGGGAAAAGTCGGACATTCATGGCCGACTTTCCCGGGGTCTGGGGGCCGCTGCCCCCAGCGGGTCGAGGGCGGCGCCCTCGTGGGTCCAGGGCAACGCCCTGGTGGGGTCTGGGGCGAAGCCCCAGTCTCTTTCATCATCCATTTTTCACGGAGAATAGCCGGATGGTCCTGAGCGACTTTTCCGGGGTCTGGGGCGGAGCCCCAGCCTCTTCCATCATCCAACGTCTCAGCACAATTCAAACGGTAGATTAGCCTGTTCCCCGCGACAAAACCACGCCCGCCCTTGCCAGCGACGGCGCAGCGGGGGAAAATTGGCGATTTCCGAAACCGAACGACGCACCAACTTTTGGCAAAGGACTCCCCGTGACCGCTCAGACCATGCGCATCGCCACCCGCGGCAGCCTGCTGGCCCTGTGGCAGGCCAAATGGGTCAAATCCCAACTGGAAGCCCACCACCCCGGCCTGACCGTTGAGATCAACGTGATGAAGACCAAAGGGGATAAGATCCTCGACGTGCCCCTGGCCAAAGTGGGCGGCAAGGGTCTGTTCGTCAAGGAGTTGGAGCAGGCGATGCTGGAAGGCTCGGCGGATCTGGCGGTGCACTCCATGAAGGACGTGCCCGCCGAATTCCCCACCGGGCTGATGCTGGGGCCGATCCTCAAACGAGAGGATCCGCGCGATGCGCTGCTGTCGGTCAACTATAAGAGCCTTGATGAACTGCCCCAGGGCGCCACGGTGGGCAGCTCCTCGCTGCGCCGCCAGAGCCAACTCAAGCGCACCCGCCCCGACCTGAACGTCACCTTTCTACGCGGCAATGTGGACACCCGCATCGGCAAGCTGGAAGCGGGCGACTACGACGCCATCATCCTGGCCGCCGCCGGGGTCAAACGCCTGCAGCGCACCGAACGGGTGGTGGCGTGGATCGAACCGGAACAGATGCTGCCCGCTGTGGGTCAGGGCGCGGTGGGGATTGAACACCGCAGCGACGACGCCCGCGTCATCGCGCTGCTGGCGCCCCTGAACGACCCCGACACCGCCACCCGGGTCACTGCCGAACGCGCCTTCCTGGCGCGTCTGGAGGGGGGCTGTCAGGTGCCCATCGCCGGACACGCGGTGCTGGATGGCGACCAACTGAGCCTGCGCGGCCTGGTGGCCGACCCCGAGGATGGCGCCAGCTTTGAGGACGCCGTGGCCGGTCCGCGCGATCAAGCCGCCGCCCTGGGCGAAGAGTTGGCCAACAAACTGCTGGCCGCCGGGGCCAAGTCGATTCTGGATCGCGTCTACGCCCAAGGGTTGGCCGACAAGTGAGCGCCGATGGGCCGCTGCTGGGCAAAACCCTGCTGATCACCCGTCCGCTGCCGGAGGCGTTGGCCACCCAGCGACAGGCCGAGGAGCTGGGCGCGCGCGCGCTGTTGGCGCCCATGCTCACCATCGAGCCGCCGACGGACCCGGCGCCGCTGGCTCAGGCGATGGCTGATTTGACCCGCTTCGACGGGATCATCCTCACCAGCGCCAACGGCGCGCGGGCGTTCTTGCGCGCCCTGCCGACCCCCATGCCACCACTCCCGCCGTGCTTTGCCGTGGGACCGAAGACCGCCGCCATTCTCCACAGCGCAGGAATTGAAGCGCGCGCGCCCGAAGGCCGCTTCAGCGCCCAGGCGCTGGCGGAACAGATCGTTCAGTGGCAGGGCGGCGGCAAAGGCTATCTGTTTCTGCGCGCCGAACAGGGACGTGACGAGCTGATCGACCACCTGCGCAGCCAGGGCGCCAGCGTAACCTGCGTCGCCGCCTACCGCGCAGCCGCCACCCAGCGCCTACCGGAGACCGTGCGCTACGCTCTGAATAATAACGAAGTGGATGCGGTCCTTTTCTTCAGCGGTCGTACCGTGCAGTCGTTCCTAGCCGCCGTGGGCGATGATGGGCTACTCAAAAAGGTCACCCCCGTCTGCTTGAGCCCGCTCACCGCCGAAGCCCTGGCGGGGCATAACCTGCCCGCACCCCTTATCGCCGCCCACGCCACCAGCGAAGACCTGCTCGCCGCAATCCGCGATCACTTCTCTCCAATATCCACCCCCCAAGACCTCCCTGCGTAACCAATCAGGCGCGCACTTGGCGCCGTTTCGCCTTGCTTTCATTCACCTGCCTTCGCCACAATGCATTTGGCCAATCTTTTTCTGGCTAATGCATTGTGAAATACCCGCCATCCATGCGTAAAATCTGGAGACTGGATGATGCCGGCCCCCTTCGCGCACGCCCAAGCCCAACGCGCGACCGACTTTGCGCCTTCGTTTACGCGCTCCGACAACGCGCGCGTTATCGCAACGTTAACACGCTTGCCTGCTGAACCCGTGCGCGCCCAGGCTGGACCATGAAACTCTCCACCCGCCTCACACTGCTCTCTATCGGCGCTGTCATCGTCATGACCATCGCGGTGCTGCTCATCAGCAACGTGCTGCTCGAAGAGATTCTGGTGCAAAACAACGAGCGCGCGCTCACCCTGCAACTGGAAGAGGCGCGCCATGAAATCGAAGAGGCGTTCAACCACACCGGGATGAGCGGCGCCGTGGACCAGGCCCAACGCACCCAAGCCAAGTTGCGCAGCCGTGGAGAACACAGTCTGCAGGCCCACTTGGTCGACATTGGCAACAATCGCGTCTTGCAACACCCGACGCTTAACCCCGGAGATCCCTACCCTGAGCAGCGTTTGCAAGCTCTGCGGAAACAACCCCAAGGCCTGCTGCGCTATGCGGATAACGGTGAGATCCGCTATGCCGCATTCGCCAGCATTCGCCCCTTGGAGTGGGTTGTTATCCTCTCTGTGAGCCGCCGCGATGTGCTGAAGAAACGCTGGAGCTTTCTCACCGCCATCGCCCTGGTGGCGTTTACCGCCCTGGTGCTCACCGCCTTGGTTTTCTATGAGTTCGGCAAGGCGCTCATCATCCGACTACAGGCCACCGCCCACTGCGTGGAGCGCATCGCCGACGGCAAGCTGGATGAACGGCTAAGCGATATCGAGGGCGCGGACGAGATCACCCGCCTGCAGCAGGGCGTCAACAGCATGGGGGAGCGCATCGCCGCGCATACCGGGCAATTGGCCCAGGTCAACGCCCAGGTGCGAGCGCTCAATGAGGAGTTGGAGGAGAAGGTGCGTAAACGCACCGCCGAGTTGGAACAGGCTCGCGACGAAGCGCAGCGGGCCGATGCCGCCAAGAGCCAGTTCCTGGCCGCCATGAGCCATGAGATCCGCACCCCGCTGCACGCCATCACTGGCATGAACGAGCTGATGGTGGAGGCCGAGCTGCCCGAGACGCTACACGGTTATGCGCTGACCCAGCGCCGCTCCTGCGATGTGCTCATGGGGCTCATCAACGACGTGCTGGACATGTCCAAAATGGCGGCGGGCCACATGACGCTGGACAAGCGCAACTTCGACCTGCGCACGCTGCTGGACGACACCTTGGACATCCTGCGCGTCAAAGCCGATGAGAAGAGGTTGGCGCTGCGCCAGAGCGTGGCGCCGAACACCCCGCAATACGCCTTTGGCGACTGTCAGCGCCTTAAACAGGTGCTGATCAATCTGGTGGGCAACGCCATCAAATTCACCAAACAGGGACAGGTGACCCTCCTGGTGGAGCAGGCTGAGGGCGATCAGGTGCGCTTTTGCGTGCGCGATACCGGCATCGGCATCGCCGAGGAGAAGCTGGCGACCATTTTTCAGCCGTTCCAACAAGCGGACAACTCGGTCGCGCGCAACTATGGCGGCACCGGCCTGGGGCTCTCGCTGTGCCGGGAGATGGTGGCGCTCATGCAGGGCGAACTCACCGCCGCCAGCACCCTGGGCGCGGGCAGCGAGTTCTGTTTTACGGCCTGCCTGCCCGCTGTGGCAAATACGCCGGAGACGCTGCGCAGTTGCCTGCCGACCTGTGACAACGACGCCAACTGCCTCAACCATCGCCCTGAGCGCTCTCCCCACCTGCCCGGCGCCGGACTGCGCATTCTGATGGCCGATGACATGTCGGAGAATGGCGATCTGATCAAAGCCTTCCTCAAGGGCACGTCGCACCGTCTCACCTGGGTCAATAACGGTCTGGACGCCATCGGCGTGTTCATCAGCGAACCGTTCGACCTGGTGTTGATGGACGTCAACATGCCCGGCGCCGACGGCATCACCGCCATTCGTCTGATCCGCCACTGGGAGCGGGAGAACCATCAGCCCGCCACCCCCATCCTCGCCTTCACCGCCAACGCCGCTGAACGCGACATCCGCATGAGCCACGAAGCGGGCGCCGACGGTCACCTCACCAAACCGTTAGGCAAGCGCAAACTGCTGGGCGTGTTGCAACAATACGTCTGATCCACGCTACCTCCGCAGCACGACGATAGGCACACATTCACAAACAATACACTCAATATTCGCACAAATGTCACATACAGCAATGCGTTCGACATTATGAATTCATGTTCCCATGGAGCGGGAAGTTTTGCGTAGACAGTTTATTTTATTTACTTAAAATCACACGCACTACTGCCATGCAAAATAACTTGCAGAAGCAATTCCCCCCTGCGGCCCCCTCTCGCCACACCGCTGGGAACGCAACAATTTGGCGCGCGGAGCCCCCATGTTCACACAACTCCCCCTGAGCAAACGGCTGGCGATTCTCACCCTCGCGTTGGTGTTGGCCATGGCGGTCATCGGCCTGATCTATGACAGCGCCGTGCGCCAGCAACGCGATAACGCCGCCATTCTCGACGCCTATGGGCAGATGGAGCGGCTGGGGCTCTCCATTGAAAGCTGCATGCTGCAGGCGCGCCGCTCGGAGAAGGATTTTCTCCTGCGCCTGGAGGCCAAATACATTGAAAAAGTCGGCCAACAGAGCGACTGCGTGCGCAAGCTCTCCCACCAACTGGGGCAACTGGCCAACGGCCTGGAGCAAGCGGATCTGGTCAAACTCAGCGGCGATGTGCGGCGCAATATCGACGCCTACCAGGAGAGTTTCCAGCAGGTCGCCAAAGAGTGGGAGACCAAGGGCCTGAACGAGAAGAGCGGCCTGCAGGGCCAGTTCCGTGACGCCGCCCACGCTCTGGAGAAGCTGCTCAAGGATTACGACAGCGCCAAAATCTGGATCGACCTGCTCTCCATGCGCCGTCGAGAGAAGGATTACGTGGTGCGCGGCCTCGACAAATATGTCGCCAAATGGGAGAAGGATTACGCCTCCTATGTCCACCATGTGGACACCGCCCTGCTCTCGGACCCGGTCAAAGCCGAGTTTCGCGCCGCCGGGGAAGCCTACGCCGCCGCCGTGCACGCCTACGTCGAACGCCGCAGCAGCGGCGTCATCCCGGAGACCGACGAGCCCATCTACAAGAACATGAGCGGCCAAGCCCATGTGATCAGCGAGCTGTTCGCCAACCACTACATCCCCGACGCCTGGTTCCACTACTTGATGATGCGGCGCCACGAAAAGGATTATCTGGCGCGCGGAGCGGAGAAATACATCGGTCGCCTGGACCAGGAGGCCGCCGCCATCCTCGCCAACGCCGCCTCCAGCAAACTGCCGCCCGAGCGCCTGGAGCAGATCAGCGCGCTGCTGAAAACCTACCAGCAGAGCTTCCACGCGCTGGTGGCCATCAACCAGAATCTCGGCAAACAGACCGAGACCATGCGCGATGCCGTGCACGCCATCGAGCCCCTCATCTCGCGGTTGAGTCAGAGCGTGGAGAAGAGCCGCGATGAGATCCAAGCCAGCAGTCGTGAGGAGATCGATGCGCTGGTGGATGTTTCCCGCCTGATCGGCGTTCTCGCCGCGATTTTTGGCGTCGGTCTGTCAGTGCTGATCGCACGCGGCATCATCGGCCAACTGGGCATTGAGATCGACGCCCTCATCGCCGCCTTTGCCCGCATCAGCAACGGCGACCTCTCGGTCGCGCTGCCAAAAGCGCGCGCCGGGTCAGTGGCGCACCATCTGGTCACCATGCGCAACGGCATCGAACAGAGCGTGTTGCAACTGCTGCTGCAATCCCAATCCCTCTCGGCGGTGGTGCAGGAGCAGGGCAGCGCCAATGACGCGCTCCACCATGGGGCCGCCAATAGCGCCAAAAAAGCGCGCTCTGTGGTGAGCGAAAACAAAGAGATCGATACAAGAATTCACGATCTCAACGCCACTCTGGGGCGTTCACAAGAGAGCTTGCAGGAGCTCAATCGCGTCTCCGGCATGCTCTCGGAGAACACCCACACCATCGCCAGCGCCAGCGAACAGGCCAGCCACAATGTCAGCTCCATGGCCTCCGCCGCCGAACAGATGAACGCCAACATCGAAGCGGTGGGACAGCAGCTGCAACGGGTCTCCGACGCCACCGGCCACGCCCAGGACGTGATGCATGAGATGTCCGGCCTCACCGCCCAGGTGAGCCATGGCGTCACCCGCGCCGACAAGGCCTCAGCCGAGGCGCGCGACAACGCCTCCGCCACCCTGGAGGTGGTCAATGGCCTCACCGCCGCCGCCAACGAGATCGTCAAGGTGGTGGGTCTGATCAAGAATATCGCCGACCAGACCAACATGCTGGCCCTGAACGCCGCCATCGAAGCCGCTGGCGCCGGCGAAGCGGGCAAGGGCTTCGGCGTGGTGGCCAATGAGGTCAAGGAGCTGGCCAGCCAGACCGGCGACGCCACCAAAATGATCCATGAAAAGACCGGCCATATCCGCGAGCAGACCCTCAAGGCCGCCACCGCCATGGAGTCAATCCACCAGATGATCTCCACCTTGAGCAGCATCAATCAGGATATCACCAACGCCATGGAGGGGCAGGAGAGCGCGGTGGCGCAGATTGAAGAGGCGATGCAGCGGGTCTCAGACGCCAACCAGGAGGTGCATCGCAACGCCTCGGAGCTGGGCAACGCCGCCCAGGATGTGGCCCGCGCCTCCGCCGAAGCCGCCGAGGGCGCGCGCGATATCGCCGCCTCCACCGTCAAGCTGTCGGAGGGGGCGCAAGCGGTCTCCCAAGCCAGCGACACGGTCACCGCCAACATCAACGAGAGCCGCGCCTTTGCCGATGAGGTCGCCCACTCCTCCACCGCAGTGCAGCAGACCATGCGCGCCGCCCAGCGCGACGCCGAAACCCTCAATGGCGTGGTGGACAGCTCGGTGGCGCTGCTCAATGTCGCGCAGGAGGGCAGCCTGGCCCTGGCCGACGCCGCCGCGCGCTTCAATGTAGGCCAGCCCGCCTTCGATATTGGCCGCGTCAAGCAGGCGCACCTGTCGTGGATGGGCGCGCTCTACAGCCTGTCCCAGGGCGGCGGCGACAATCTGACGCTCAACGATATGCACGAGTGTGCGTTTGGCAAGTGGTATGACGGCGAGGGACGCGCCGCACTGGGCGAAGAGCCCCTGTTCCAAGCGCTGGAAGCGCCCCACCGGGCGGTGCATGAGCTGGCCGGCGAAGTCGCCGAGTTGGTCAAGCGCGGCGAGTTGGCGGAAGCTCAAGCGCGCCTGCAAGGGTTGGACGCCAAGCGCCGGGCGCTGTTTGCCGCGTTGGACGCCTTCTACCTGAAAACCATGGCCTTTGAAGCCACCCCGTAACGCGGGGGCGTTTACAGGTCGATGGCGCCATTTAGGGTTTGATTACTCGGAATCTTCGGCAAGCGCGCGCTGCAGACGCAGCTCCACCCGATTGCCGCGATCGGAGTAGGTTAAGCTGAACAGGGAGTTGGCCAGCGCCACCCCGCGGCCGTGCAGATAGGTCAGGCGCTCGGGCTTGAAGTCCATGTAGTCGCGCCAATTGAAGCCGTTGCCGGGATCTTCGATGATCATGCTCACGTGTTCGCCGCTGGCCTGAAAAGTGAGCGAGACGAACTTGTCGCGATTCTCCGGCAGCGCCAAGCGACGCTCCAACTCCGCCTCAAACTTGCCCACCTCCATCAACTGGGTCTTTTCATCGAAGGTGATGCGCGCGATGCCATGCTCCAGACCATTGGCCAGCAGCTCCACCAGCGCCACCGCCACCCGCTTGCCATGGGCGCACAGGCAGGAGACCACCTTGGCCGCCGCATACACCTCCTGCTGATTGGTGATGCGCAGACGCCACTCATGGGTGCACGGCAGCAACGCATCCCACTGATCGGCGCGCTCGCGCAGCCAGTTGGTGCGGCGCTGCTCCTCCAGCATCACCCGCATCAACGGCAGCAGCACCTCCTGACTCACCGGTTTGGTGAGGAAGTAGTACGCCCCCAGCGAGATGCCTTTATTGAAGTCGGCCTGATTCTCCAGCACCGTCTGGATGATGATGGGGATCTCCTTGAGTTCGGGATCCTCTTTGAGGGTTTTGAGCACGCTCCAGCCGTCGATATCCGGCAACAGGATATCCAGCAGCACCAGATCCGGCGGCGTCTGCCGAATATGGTCCAGCGCCTCCTGCCCGGTCGTCGCCACAGAGACCTGGTAGTGGCTCTGCAGAAAATTGATCAACACGTTGATATTGCCGGGCACGTCATCGACGATCAGCACCCGTCGGGATTTGTCCTCGATATCCAACGTTCCTGCTCCTTGCGCCGCCGACGCTTACGCAGACCACACTTTTGGCGCCCAATATCAATACAAGCCAAACTCCGGCCTACCGACGTTTTACTTTCAGACACTTAAACTCAAAATACAAGAGACAACCCACAGCTCGACTCTGTTCAGCTCGACCCTCACGCCTCGCCCGGCGCCCCCACATCCCCCAGCGAAGGCATCCAACTCACCACCAATTCATAGGCCGCCTTATACTGGTGGCGTCTCGCTAAATACATCAATTTCTCCGTCGCTTGCCGCCCGAACGCCGCCGCGATTTGCGGCTCCAGCTCCTCACACAAACGCAACGCATTGATATCCAGAAGGCTCAGCGTGTTGGCCAAAGTTTGCATGGCGGCGGGAAAGTCCACTGACGCCCCCCCCTGGCGCATCTGCGTCTGCTCCTGCGCCAACTCGCGCTGCAATAACGCCTCATTGGCGATAATGCTGGCGTCAAGCGCATGAGTCGCCTGGGCGATCTCCAACAACGCATCCTGCACCCCATCCTTGGAGGGGCTGATCAAAATATTCTCCAATTTCAGCGCGCTGGCGTAGAGCGCTTGGGCGGAGATATTGGCCGCCGCGCCTTTGAGCGTATGACACAGATAGAACCCCGCCTCATAATCAGGGGGCTCCTGCTCAAAAATCTTCAGACGGATTTTGCGCGGATAGTCGCGCATATCCTGATGAAACTCCAGCAGCAACTTCGCCATCAAGGGACGATTGCCGCCCAATCGCGCCAGCGCATCGGACAGGTTGAGTTCATCAATGCGCAACTCTGGCCAGTTTCTGGCGTCGGCTTCTCTCGACGACTCGCCAGTAAGGGCGCTCTCCATCACGCTTGGCTCTGGGGGCGACGCCAGCGGCTCGGTATGCGGCATCACCGCAATCAAGGCTTGATACAACGCTTGGCGATTGATGGGTTTGGTCACATAACCCGACCACAGCGCCGCTTCGCTCTCCCACGCCGCATCCTCGCGCGCCAGCGCCTGAGCGGTCAGCGCAATCACCGGCGGCGTGGCCTCGCCCAACAGCTCTTTGAGCGAGCGGGTGGTCTCATAGCCATCCATATCCGGCATCTGAATATCCATCAGCACCACGTCAAACGCATTGCTGCGGCACTGCTCCAGCGCCTCGCGGCCCGAGTCGGCGCACACCACCATCAACCCCACCGAGGTCAGCACGTGTTCCGCCACCTGCAGGTTGATGCGATTATCCTCCACCAACAGCACGGAGCGTCCGCCAATGCGGCTCAACACTTCGTTTTCGCTCAATCCTTCGCTCTGGCTCTGCTGCGCCTGTCCTTCCATCCCCAGGGCGCGCAGCATCAGACGATGCAGCGCGCGATAGGTGGCCGGGCGCTCAATCCGATCGCTCCACACCGTTTGCGACAAACTTTGACACTGCCCCTCCTCCTCGTTGAGATAATCCACCAACACCGCGCGCCACGGCGGTAACGCATTGGCGGGCAGATCGCACAAGGTGGCGCCGCCAGGCTTCGCTTCATTCAGCAATTGCGCGGAGACCAGCAGCACATCACAGCGCGCCTGCTCCGAGCGTTGCAGCGCCGCCATGGCGTCGCTCATGCTGTCAAACAGGCGGGGATCCACCCCATACAACCGGCAGCGCTGCGTCAACACCACGCGTTCGTCACCCCCCTCGAGCACAATCCACACATCGGCGTCGACAGCGCCCTCGGGTTGGATCAACGGCGGGGCGAACGGCTCATCCGGCGCGCTCATCCGCACGGTGAAGAAGAACACGCTGCCCTGCCCCGGCTCGGAATTGACCCAAATGCGCCCCCCCATCATCTCCACCAGACGCTTGCAGATGGAGAGTCCCAAACCGGTGCCGCCAAAGTGACGCGTGGTGGAGGCGTCCAGTTGGCTGAAGGGCGAGAACAGCCGCCGCTTCTGATCCGGGTCCATGCCGATGCCGCTGTCGCTCACCTCAAAGCGCAGCACGTCCAGCGCCTCGCCCTCACCCTGCTGACGCTGTACGCGCAGGGAGACGGCGCCGGAGCGGGTGAACTTGATGGCGTTATCCACCAGATTGAGGATGATCTGCTTGAGGCGCAGACTGTCGCCATGAAAGCAGGAAAAACCGATCTCACCCGCGTCCAGCGTCAGCGTCAGCCCCTTGGCCAGCGCCTTGTTGCGCAGCATTTCACTGGCTTCGTCCAGCACCGTGGCCAGTTGGAAAGCATGGGGGTCCAGCGCCAGCTTGTTGGCTTCGATTTTGGAAAAGTCGAGAATGTCATTGATGATGTAGAGCAGACTGTCGGCGGAGAGATGGATCTTCTCCAGATAGTTGTGCAGCGGCTGTGGCGGCGCTTCGGCCAGCGACATCTCGGTGAAGCCGATGATGGCGTTCATGGGGGTGCGAATCTCATGGCTCATCACCGCCAGGAATTCGCTCTTGAGCTGATTGGCCTTCTCCGCCTGCCGTTGCGCGGCGATGCGGCTCAGGGTGTGATCTTCGAGGATGTCGGCAGTGGAGTTGACCGCCTGTTTCAGCACCGCCAAATCACCGCGCATGGGCAGTTTGACGCGCTGATCATAGGCGTCCAGCCCCATCGCCTCGAGCACGCCGATGACGCTCTGAATACTCGCCTGCAGCGACTCCAACAGGGCGTTCAAGGCGTCGGCGGCGGCGCCCACTTCATCATTTTGGCGCTTCTCCAGACGCAAGGAGAAGGAGCCGGTGCGTTGGGTCTCGATGAGCGCCTGCGACAGTCCGGTCAACGGCGGGATGATCACCCGGTAGAGATAGACCAGCAGGGCGATCAATCCCAGACTGAACCCCGCCAGCGCCGTGAGCGCCATGCTGCGGGCCTGTTTGGCTTCAGCTTCGGTGCGCGCCAACAGCGATTCGCGCACCTCTTCGAGCTTATCCAACAAGCCTTGGTGCTGTTCGCGCAAATCGAGGAAATAGTAGAGGGCGTCTTCGTTGTCCGAAGCCAGATCGGGCAGGCGCAACATGCTATCGATGAGACGTCGATAGTTGCGCCACAACGGCGTCACCTCCTGGCGCACCCGCTGCACGGTCTGCAGCGGCAGTTTGTCGGTGGAGGTGATGCCCAGTAGCGACTGCTCATAGCGCGATACGCGCTCGCGAATGTTCTGCAGCGCCACGCTGGGTCCGTGCAGCAACAGCGCATCGTCCACCGACTTGGCCACCATCTCCAGCTGGTTGACGTGACGCTCAAGCTGCTGCGCGTTTTTGGCGTCCTGCACCACCCGCTCCTCCAACCAGGAGGCGGCCAGCATGCTGAACCCCAACAGGATGATGATCAGCACAGACGACAGCACAAGGGTGATGCGAATGCTCATAATGCCTTTCCCCGGCCTGAAATCATGCGACCGATGAAGAACGGATTCTGTCGTCTTGCGCGTAACGCCCCTGGCGCGGCTCTCGTGGCGATCGCCCCCGCGCGCGGGTTAATCCCGTAGCGGCGCCGCCAAATATTGCGCGCCGAAGCGTTCTTTGAACAGTTTGGTCAAACCCCGTCCCTGGGCCAAGCTCACCACCCCTTCGGCCTCGACAATGGCTTGGCCTTCTGCGCTCAGCGCAAAATCGATAAACCCTTGCGTTTGTGGCGAAGCGCTATCGGATAACACGTAATAGAGAGGCCGTATCAAGTAGTATCGGCCAGAGGCGATGTTGTCCTGAGAGGGATACACCCCATCCAGTGACAACATTTTCACTTCAGGACGTTTGTGCGCGCTGGAGGCCCCGGAAAGGCCGAAACCACCGCTGCCTTTGCCCACCAGCATCTCGATCAAGCCCGAAGAGCGCGGCGCCTCCTCGGCGGTGGGATACTCCTGGTACGGGTTGCGGAAGAACATCACTCGGAACATATGCCCCACGCCGCTCAGTTTCCCCCGCCGGGTGAACAGGGCGATGCGCTCATCGCGTCCGCCCAACGCCTTCCAGTTGGTGATGCGCCCTTCAAAGACATCCCGCGTCTGTTGGCTGGTGAGCCCAGTGACCGGATTGTCGCGCGCGGTGATCATCACCAGCCCATCCCACGCCACCGGGATCATGTTGGCGCCCGCCTCCTGCGGCACGGGCAGCGCGTAGCGACAGCTCCCCGCCACGTCCACGCGCCCGGCGCGCGCATCGCGCAGCCCTTTGAGGGCGCCGCCGCCGCGCACCTCAATGGTGACCCCGGTTTTGCGCTCATAGGCGGTGGCCAGCGCCTTGGTGATGCCGTTCTTGGTGATGCCGCAGCCCGCCCAGGTGATCTGCGCCGCCTGCGCGCTGGCGCTCGCCAGCAGCAGCGCCGCCACGCTCAGCAGTTGCGCCGCGCGTCGCCAAGCGCTAATGCGGCGCATCGTCCTGCGGTCGTTTTGCATAGCGTTCAATCGCATCCAATAGCCCCTGTTTGCGAATGGGTTTGGCCAGATGGCCGTCACATCCGGCGCGCTCTGAGCGCGCCACATCCTCTTGCAGAGCAAACGCGGTCAACGCCACAATGGGACAGCGTTCGCGCCCCTGGCGCTGCTCCCATGTGCGAATCCGCCCGGTGGCCGCATAGCCATCCAATTGTGGCATCTGAATATCCATCAGCACCAGATCAAAGCGCTCATTTTGGCACAGCTCCACCGCCTGCAAACCGTTCTCCGCCCAGGTCAACTCATGGGGCAGATCCTTCAAGAACGCCTGCACCAGTTTGGCGTTATCAGGCTCGTCCTCCACCAATAAAATTCGCATGCTGCGCGGCGCTGTGGCACTCCTCGCCTGCGGGTCGGGCTCCGCCTCGCGCCATTCGCCCACAGCAGGCGACGCCAACGCCTGCTTGAGCGCTACGCTGAAGGTGAACACGCTGCCCACCCCCACCTGACTGCTGACTACGATGCCGCCGCCCATCATCTCCACCAGACGCTTACAGATGGAGAGTCCCAGACCGCTGCCGCCATGGCTGCGGGTGATGGAGGCGTCGGCTTGAGTGAACGGCTTGAAGATCAACGCCAATTTGGCCGGCGTGATGCCCATGCCGGTATCGCTGACCCGAAACTGCAAGCGCTCGTTGTCGCTGCCCTCCGACGGCAAGCGGGAGACCTCCACGGTAATGCGCCCCTCCTTGGTGAACTTGACCGCATTGCCCACCAAATTCACCAGCACCTGCCGCAAACGCGTGGGGTCGCCCACATAGTTGCACCCCACATCCTCAGACACATACGCGACGACATCCACCCCTTTCTGTCGCGCGCAGGCGCCCAGAACTTCGCAGGCGCCGTGGGTGAGCGCAGGCAGATCAAAATCGATCGACTCCAGCTCCAACTGGCCCGCCTCGATGCGCGACAGATCCAGAATATCGCTGATGGTCTCCAGCAACGCATTGCCCGCGCGGCGAATGATCTGCACATACTCGCGCTGATCGTTGTCCAGACGCGTGGAGGCCACCATTTCGCCCATGCCGAGAATGGCGTTCAAGGGCGTGCGGATCTCATGGCTCATGGTGGCCAGAAACTCGCTTTTGGCCTGATTGGCGGCGTCCGCCTGCTCCTTGGCCTGCTGCAACTCAAGGGTGCGCGCATCCACCAGATGATTGAGCTCCTCGGCCTGACGCCACAGCATCTGCTCACGCCGCCGTCTATTGAGCATACGCCACGCATACCAGAACAGCGATGGGAACATCACCAGCGCGCACGCCACAGCGGCGCGCATCACCTCTCGGCGATGCGTCGCCACCCGTGTTTCATACAGAGCAAACAGCTCTTCACTCAAATGTGAAAGGGTATCCGCGTGCTCGATAAACGCCCGGTGGGACTGGCGATACGCCTGCGACGCGGTATCGCCGACATAGAGGGCGTGAAACGCCTGATCCAGCCGCACCAACGCATCTTCGGTGCGCACGATCAACGCCTGCGCCGCGGGCGCGCTCAATGGCGGCAGCCACAGGCGATCCCGCTCCTGGCCTCTCTCATGGTAGTAGCCGCCGGATTTGAGCGCGGCGAGCAGCTCCATATAGGACTCTTCCAACTGCATATGCCGCGTGTTGCCGGGATGCAGCGCCGCCATCCCCTCATCGGCGTCATCAGAGAAGGGCAACACGTAGAGCCGCGCGCCGAACAGATCGCCCACTTTGGCGTTGGGAAACTGGGCGCGATGGCACTCTAAACAGGTTTCCGAGGTGGCGCGGTCTGGCGCATAGAAGCGGATGAAGAGTTTGCCGTCGCGGCTCTGCGGCAAAGCAACCAATTCCGCCCCATCCAGCGCCAGGCGCCGGAACGCCTCACGATCCAGTTCGTCGCGCAAGCCCTTGTCCGGGTTCATCGGCTTGTTGGAGAGGATCTCCAATTGCGCCCCGGAAACCGACTCGAAGCGCGCATTGACCATGCGAATAAAGGTGGCGGGAGAGGGGATGTGAGTCGGCCCGTCCAAGGCGAGTGGGTCGGCCATGCGCGGGGCGAAGCCCTGCGTCACCTCACTGGCGTAAACGCTGCGCAGACTGGAGACATAGTCGTCCAAAGCGCCCACTTGCCGCTCCAGGAAACGCAGCGTATTGTTGCGAATCAGAACGTTCAGCCCGGCGGCGTTCATCTCGGCAACCAACACCCGCTGCCTGCCCAGAGCGTGCATCAGCTGAGCGTCGTGACGCGCCTCGCGCAAAGAGAGAAACAGCCACAGCAGAGTCACTGCGATCAACATCGCCAGCACAATCGCCAGCGCCCGGTTGAATACCGACCCTGTGAGCGCCTGGTTCATGGAGCTTTGCGGAAGCGTAGAAGCCGTCATTCCCCCTCCTCTTGCTGGAGAACCCCACTTGAAGCATACTGAATCACACAGTTGATTTCCGCCTAATTTTTGAGTTTTTACATGTTTTTTTCTTACTTTGACTCCACAGGGAACCCAACCGCGGTCGCCACGCTCCAATTCCCTAGGCGCCGTCGTCCAAATTTTCTCCATCCGGACCCCGACAGAGGGTTGGCGGATGCGCTGGCTTTGGCGCAATCATTGAATGCGACAATTCGTTCGCGATCCCCGGACAAACCGCGTGGATCATGTTAAACAGAGTCGTATGGCCCATGTGACGCGCCGCGCGCGCGTCCTTTTGACCAGAGAGGAGCGCCCGCGCATTGGCGGTCCCTCCCCACTGCACAGGATACCTCAGCCATGACCACCATCGTAGAAGACGCCAACTGCGCCCTGAACCCGGACGAACAGAACAAGCGCAATGAGTTGATGGCGCGCAAACCCTATGTGGCGAAAAAGCTGGCCGCCATCTCCGCCCAGGAGGCGCGCGGCGAGATCAACCCCATCATCCGCTTGGAAAAGAGCTATCTGTGCAACTTCACCTGCACCCACTGCTCGGCGGAACACTATATGGATCGTCATCTGCGCAAGGTCTTCAAAATCGAAGACTCGCGCCGCAAAATGGATCTGGACGACGTGCGCGAAATCTCGCGTCAGGCCGACGAACTGGGGCTGGCGCGCTTTGTGCTGACCGGCGGCGAGCCGCTGCTGATGAAGGACTTCGATGAGGTGGTGGAAGCCATCGATCCAGACAAGCACTACATCATCACCGACACCAACGGCTGGCTGCTGGATGACGAAAAGGCGCGCCATCTGAAATCCATCGGCGTGGAGAAGGTGCAGCTCTCCCTGGACAGCTACATCGAAGGCGACCACGACGAGTTCCGCAACATGCCGGGCTCCTATAAGCGCGTGATGCAAGCCATCGACGCCAGCCTCGACGCCGGCCTCAACCTGATCCTCTCCACCGTGCTGGTGAAGGGACGCGCCCGCACCCAGGAGTTCCGCGACCTGTGCAAATTCTCCACCGATCGCGGCGTGGGGCTCTACACCTGCTACGCCAAGCCCACCGGCTCGTGTGAAGAGCACGCCGACCTGGTGATTGAGAAAGAGGACGCCGACGCCGTGCGCGAGCTGGAGAAGGAGTACAAGGTCTTCACCCACATGACCCCCTCCTACGGCTCCTACAAGGGCTGCATCACCGTCAAAGGGATCATCACCATCACCGACACCATGGAGGTGACCCCCTGCCCCTACATCGACTTCTCGTTGGGCAATCTGCGCGAAACGCCGCTCAAAGAGGTGCTGGCGCGCGGCATGCGCAACCCGTGGCTGGGGCCCCATCGTCCCGACTGCCTCATCGGTGAGGATCAGAAGTTCATCGCCATTCACACCGCCAAGACCAAGGATCAGCCCTTCCTGCCGATCCCCTATGGCCAGGGCTTCTCCGACAACGATTCGCTGTTCGCCTGATCTTGTTGACCCGCGCCAGACGCTTTGCTTGACGCTGAATTCCGCACGGAAAGGACGCCATGCTCGACCAGACCGATACCCAGACCGCCGCCCCCACCCGCCTGTTTGACGACACCGGGCGGCGGATCCCCCCTGTCGGCCTGCAAGCCGAGGCGCACCCCATCTCCCGCGGTTACTTCAAGATCGACCCGCAACAGATCGACTACGCCGCCATCCACAGCCGTCTGACGCGCCTATTGCCGCTGCAAGGCGCGCCCGACGCGGCGGCCTTCCAGGCTCGGGTGGAGGCGGCTTTGGCGAGTCTGCGCGCCGACCCCAACACCGCCGATGTGCTGACCAGCCAGGCGATCCCTTTCATGCTGCCGCGGGCGACCTACGCCGATCTGGGCGCGGCGGTGGAGGAGACCTACATCCCCGCTGTGGCCGCCGCCTTTGGCGAGGTCCAGCCTGACTACGACTTCACCAACCACCACATCGGCGGCTTTGGCGGCAAGCTCGCCCCCGCCCCGGGGGCGCGTCAGGAGACGCTGCTGGCGCGCATGGCCGACGATGTCGTGGTGGGTGTGCTGCTGCCCTGCCTGCCCGGCTATTCGGTTCCCGCCGCGCGCGAACAGATGGCCTCGCTGCCGGAGCAGTTCCTGCTCGCCGGGGCATTGGAGCAGTGCGCGGCGTTCGTCTCCATCCCTGATCTACTGGTGCGCCCCCATGGCTATCCGCCGCTGCTGATGTGGAGCGGCGCGCAGTATGACAACGACGAGTTCGCGCCCCACTTTGAGGCTTACGGCTACAATCTCACCGTCAACTCCCGCGGCCACTTCGGCCACGCCAATGAGTACTGGTCCCACGCCCTGACGGTGCTGGCCTAACTGCGTCCGGCGACCCGGCGCATGGCGGATTCCGCGACCATCTGCGCCGTGGTGCTGGCGGGCGGACGCGGCCAACGCATGGGCGGACGCGACAAGGGGTTGATCCCCTGGCGCGGCAAGCCCCTGGCGCTGCATGTGCTGGAGCGCCTGCGCGGGCAATCCCACAGCGCGCTGATCAGCGCCAATCGCCATACAGCCGAGTACGCCCGATGGGGCGCGCCGGTCGTTGTCGACGATGGCGGCCCCTATGGCGGCGCGCTGTGCGGCGTGCTCTCAGCACTCTCCCACACCCCCGCCGACTGGCTGCTCACCGCCCCCTGCGACGCCCCCCTGCTGCCGCTGGACCTGGCCCAACGCCTGCTGCGCGCCCGCGCCGAGAGCGGCGCGCTGATGGCCATCGCCCATGACGGAACCCGCCCACAGCCAGCTTTCGCCCTGATCCATCGCGATCTGGAGCGCCCCTTGCAAGCTTGTCTGCACAGCGGCGAGAAGCGTCTGAACGGCTGGGCCCGGCAAGTGAATGCGGCCCACGCCGACTTCTCCGATTGCCCCGCCGCGTTCACCAACGTCAATGACCCCGAGCAGTTTGCCCAACTTGAGCAGATCGCCGACCAGCTCTGAGCCCACGGAACGCCATGCGCCTGATCACCCTCAATACGCCGCTGCAATCGACCCTGGACATTGAACAGATCTCGCCGCGCTGGCGCCGCGAGACCGAGAAAATGGTGGACAAAATGGCCAGCGGCGCGCTGATCTCCCTGCCCGGCATCGCCGGTTACGCGCTGCGGGTGGCCAGCACGGCGGCGCCGTCGCTGCTGCAGTTCGCGATTCTGGCCCCGCCCATGCCCGCCATCGCCGGCACGCGCACCCCCACGCCCATCCTCACCGTCACCGCAGCCATCGCCGACTCCCGTTACGCCGCCGACCTGTGGCGCGACACCGTGCAGCGGGCGTTTGACGCCCACCCCAAGTGGTCCGCCGACTCCCCGCCGCAAGCCTCCTGGTGCGCGCTGTCGCCGTGGGCGGCGCTGGCGCGGGTTCCCGCCCCCAGCGCCACGGCGGCTTCGGACCTGGCGAAAGCGCTTGTGTGGCGCTGGGCCACAACCGATAGGTCAGGATAGCGCGGCGCCGATGGCGCGCGCAGACATCCACCGCATAGACCGATGGAGAAGCCGCCATGCGCGCCCTGTCCATGACGTTCATCGCCGCCGCCCTGTTCATCGCCCCGTCGCTGGCGTCTGTGAGCCTCGCCCACGCCGACGAGGCGATCTGCCCCGAAGCCAAAAAGGCGCAAGCGGCGAAAAAAGTCGCCGCCAGACTGCCCGCCGATCGCCCCACCTTCGATCTGCCGCGGTTTGATCCCACGCGCCCCAGCCCGCCACGCATGATGATCATGCCGGTGATCATCGCCACGCCGCAGCAGCCCGACTTCCAGGAGCATGTGCTGGTCCCCGGCGGCTCTCTGCCCATCCACACCTTCGTCAATCCAGTGCAGATTCCGCCCTATTGAGCCCGATTGCGCCCGGAATTCCGCAATCACACAAATCTTCCGCGCGCGGAACTTCCTTCATCGCGCGCCAGACAAATCCTCAGTACGCGTTAACACTTGTGCGCCGGGGCGGTTTTCCCTTGCCCGGAACCGCCTGTCGGGTTATCTGACTGCCCATGGATATTGATGCGCAACCCACTTGGCGACGCTGGCTGTTCCTCTCCATCGGCTGGCTTGCCGTCGTTTTGGGATTGATCGGCGCGGTGCTGCCGGTGATGCCCACCACGCCGTTTCTGCTGGTGGCGCTGTGGGCCTTTGCGCGCAGTTCGCAACGCTTTCACGACTGGCTCTACTATCACCCGCTGTTCGGCGCACCGTTGCAGCAGTGGGTGGAGCATCGGGTCATTTCGCGACTGGGCAAACTGCTGGCGGTGGGCGCCATCAGCGTCGGCTACATCGGCTTGGTGCTGCTGGTCAAGGCGCCGCTGTCGGTGACCGCGCCAGTGGGGATTACGCTGGCCATTCTTATCGGCTATCTGCTCACGCGCCCCTCCTATCCGCCGCCGCACTGGGAGGCCGCCGCCGCTCCCGACGCCTCGTCGTCCCAATAGCCGTTTTCCCCTCTCAAGGCAGGTCCATGGGCAAGAAGAAACTGAAGAAGAGCAAAACCAAGCGTCATC